>JAIFKN010000158.1 GCA_020049615.1 bacterium
CACGCGTGCACCTGCTGCTGCCGCGGCTGATCGTTCATGGTCGCGAGCAGATGGCGCTGGAGCAGGCCCGACAGGTCGAGGGCGCGCCGGGCGAGGTCCGGATCGTCAGCGATCCGCGGGTGCAGGTTGCGCGTCTCCCACGGGTCGGCGGCGAGATCGTAGAGCTCGTCGCCGCCGGTCTCGCGCACCACCAGCTTCCAACCGGCGGTACGCACCATGGCAGCGCGAGCCATGGCGTCGCGGCAACGGTGATAGCACAGTTGCTTGTCCTGCAGCTGCTCGGGGTCGCCATTGGCGAAGCGCTCCCGCATCTCGCGCTCGTGGCCGCCGTCAGCGAACACCGCCTCGCGGATGGCGCGGCCGGCGACCGCCTCCCCGAGATCGCCGCCGTGCACGTTCCAGTCCGGAGCCAGCCCGGCGGCGGCGAGCAGGGCACGTGGCAGGTCGACGTGGCTGGTGAGCAGGTCGCGGCGGGCACCACGCGGGATGCCGGGGCCGGCGATGGCGAACGGCACGTGCAGCAGGCAGTCGGCCATCACCGTGTCCCATTTCTCGTGCAGGCCGTACTGCCCGGCGAAGTCGCCGTGGTCGGAGGTGAACACCACCAGGGTCGAGTCGGTCAGGCCCTCGGCGTCGAGGGCCGCGAGCACCCGCCCGATCAGGCTGTCCACCCACGAGATCATGGCGTAGTACACCGCCTGCACTTCGCGGAGGGCGCGCTCGGGCGGGCCGCCGGCGACGCGGATCCGGCGCTGGGCGGTCAGCGGCAGGGGAGCGTGTTCGGGCAGGTCATGCGGGAAGGGCGTTATGCGCTCGGGGTCGTAGCGGCTGAACCACGGTTCCGGCGCCTCGTAGGAGGGGTGCGGCTTGGACAGGTTGAGCTGGAGGTAGAACGGCCGCGCCGGGTCGCGCAGCCGGCGCAGGAAGTGGATGGCCTGGTCGGCGCGGTTCTCGTCGCAGAAGGATTCGGGCGAGCCCTTCGGCCCGATCGTGCCGACGAGGCGCCGGCTGCGCAGCCAACCGCAGGTCTGGCTGTCGTAGGCGTAGGGGGTGCGCGCCTGCGGGCCGGGCTCGGGCAGCGCCACCGGCTTGAAGGCGAGGGCCTCGAGCTCGGCACCGCGGAAGCTGTGCCAGTCGGCCACCGGCTCCTGCGGCGGCTGCACCCACAGGCCGTCCCAGGCGTGGTTGAGGCCGAGCACTGCCGTCTGCCAGCCGGCGCTGCGCAGGCTGCCGAGCAGGTTGGGCGTGCCCACCGGCATGTGCTGATGGATGGTGCGGTAGCCGTCGGCGTGGCAGTGGCGCCCGGTCATCATCGCGATGCGGCTGGGCACGCATTTCGGGAAGGGCGCGAAATGGCTGGCCAGCACCGTGCCGCGTCCGGCCAGGGCGTCGAGGTGCGGGGTGGAGACCTCGCGCGAACCCATGAAGCCGGCGCAGTCGCCGCGCATCTCGTCGGCGGTGATGATCAGGATGTTCATCGGTCGGCTCATGCTGCTGGCTCCATGATGATCAGCGCTCGCCGAGTGCGCTCAGACGCCAGGCGACGAAGCGTTCGATCTCGGGATTGGGCAGGCTCTCGTGCAGCAGCCGCCGGTACAGCGGCAGGCCGGCGAAGCGGCGGTAGCCGGCGATGGCGGCGGCGCGATCCCCGGCGCCATCGGCCTTGAGGCCCTCGGCAAGGGCGGACATCGCCTCGATCTCGGCGGTGAAGGGCAGCGACCTGATCTCCTCCAGCGGGCGGTCGCCGGCCACGATGGCGGCGAGCAGGCCCGGACGCTGCGCGGCGGTCCAGCGGAAGGTCCTGGCCACCTCGCGCATCGCCTCGGTCCAGGCCGGCTGGCCAGTCCCGCCCTGGTGCTGCGCCCACGGCAGCAGGACGCAGCGCGAGAACCAGGTGCCCGAATTCACCTTGCGGTGGTCGAGCGGGGTATGGGCCTGGATCAGCGCCTCGGTGGCCAGCCCGATCGCCGCGGTTTCGCCCTGCTCCAGCGCCTGCAGCAGGCGCAGGCCGGGGACGGGCCTGCCGATCACGGCCTCGGCCTCGGCGTAGCGCCCGAGCAGTTGCAGCGCGAGGGGGTGGGAACCCGAGCCCGGATGGGCCGGACTCCCGGCGCCGGCGGCCTCGGCGAAGCGGCCGGCGACGATCAGCGCCTCGCTGGCGATGGCCGGCTTCAGTGGACGCACCGCCAGCATCTCCTCGATGCGGCCGAGGTGCAGCAGGGCTGGATGGCCGTGGTTCAGCCCGAGTGCCTGCTCGGCCTCGCCGAGCTTGCACAGGGCCAGCGCCTGCGTCTGCGCCGTGGCGTAGGGATCGCGCGCCACCCCGTTGATCAGGCCGGTCTGCCAGGCGGCGTACAGGCGGTTGTAGCCGGCGGCCCATTCGGCCTGGACCACCTCGTTGCCGCGCCCCAGGGCCAGCAGGGCCTGGGCCCGGGGCCGTTCGAAGGCGGTGTAGGCTTCGGCGACCTCGGCGAAGCGGCCCAGGGCCAGCAGCGCCAGGCCGGAGGGCTCGCCGGACAGGTGGTCGGCGGCGAACAGCTTCCCGCGCAGCCACAGCAGGGTCTCCAGCCTCTCGGCGGGAGGCGGCTCCTCGCCCAGGGCGGCCGTGGTCCAGGCGCTCCAGCGCTGCACCAGCAGATGGCGCAGGCCGGCATCGGCCCTGGCGTGCAGCTCGGCGAAGCTGGTGGCGGCCTCGGTGATGCTTCCGGCATCCATCAGCTCATCGAGTCCGAGGATGCTGGCGCGCAGGCTGCGGCGGGGATCCTTCAGCTGGCTCCAACTGCGTCGCGCCTGGGCCGGCCGGCCGTCGAGCCGCTCGGCCAGGCCCTGGCGGAAGCGGGCCTCGTCGGCGAGGTCCGAGCCGGCATGGCTCTCGGCGATGCGGGCGTACTGCGCGGCGGCGTCGCTGAAATGCCGGGCGAGGAACAGGGCGTCTCCGGCGACCAGCGGGCTGACGCTGGCCGGGACCCGCGCCGAACTGACCGCGGCGCGGTGGAACACCTTGCCCGGATAGAAGCCGAACAGCGCGACATGGCCCGAGGTCAGCGGCAGGTCGAGCTCGGTGCGCAGGATCTCCGCCCCATCCACGCGCAGCGAGACCGCGTCGGCGAGGAGCTCGGCGCGGATGCGGTAGCGCCGGCCGACCTCCAGGCGGAAGGGGCTGGCGGCGAGGACGCGGTTGCCCGGCATCTCGTAGATGCCGCTGCGGGTGTTGTCGAAGGCGCCGACCTGCAGGCGGATCGAGCGGGCGCCGCCACCGGCCAGGAACGCTGGCGGATCGGCCAGGGCCTCGGCGCGTTCGACCCAGGCGACCGAGAGATCGCCCGGGGTGCCGTCGGCGGCGATGCTGGCCTCATACTCGATCGCAATCGGGGCCTGCATGCGCTGGCGGTGGATGAGCACGGCTGGCCCACCCTCGACGCTGACCAGTCCCGTACCGTGCTTGCGAAACGCCCCCGGGGTGGCCTGCAGCCAGGCGTCCGACCAGGGGCCGGCGAATTCCGTCGCCGTCACCGGCTGCATCCACACCTCGGCCGGTCGCAGCACGGTGTAGGCGACCCAGCCGCCGAGCGCGAGCGCCAGCACGCCTGCGCAGACGGCGAGCGTACGCCGCTGCGGCCGCGGTCGGGAAGCGGAGGCGTCTCCCGCTGGGCCTGGGTCTGTCGTCATGGGAGCCTCTCCACTGGGACGTTGAGGATGCTCGGGCAGCGGGTCATGGGGCCAGCGCCGGCAGGAGATGGGGGGTCATGCCGCGGGTCCAGCGTTGATGGAGGATCTGGCTGTCCTCCAGGCCCTTGCAGAGCAGCGGATCGCTGTTCCAGGAGGCGGTCGGCATATTGAAGACATCGTACAGGCTGCCGTCCGGATCGATGGCATAGACGGCCTCGAGCCCGGCCCGCGCCACCGGCCGGTTGCGCACCACGTCGAAGACCTCGCCGCGGATCATGCAGTGGAAAAAGCGGCTGGGCTGGAAGACGAGGTAGCCGGTCAGGCAGACGTGCTGGCCGCCAGCGGCCTGGATGGTCGGGCCGTGGCGTCCGGTGGCCGGCTGGTTGCCGGCGGGATAGCCGATGCACCATACCGTGCCATCGCCATCGAAGTCGATCGGCCTGAAATGCGGGTATTGCGGACTGCTGCCGAAGAAGGAGAGGCGGGTGTCGTTGAGCACCAGTTCGAGGTTGCGGGCCTGCTGCACGGTGAGGGGATGCGGGTTGGTGGGAACGAGGCGGGCGCGGATGTTGTAGGACGGTGCGGCTGCCATGCGCGGGTCGCTGGTCGAGACGAACGCCCGTGGGCGCGGCGAACCGGTCTCGGAGTCGGTGAAGGTGTCGGCGTCGTCCTTCGCCTCGACGAACAGCCCCGGCGCGAGGGTGAGCGGATCCGTCACTGTCTCCTGCCACCACTCGCCCATGTTCAGCACGAACAGGCGATCGACCTCCTCGACCTCGTCGAGCAGGCTGGGGACATCCGGTTGACCATCGCCATCCGTATCGAGGTCGAGGACCCAGTTCGACGCTGGCTCGGCCGTGCCGTCGTCCTTCAGGAAGTGGCCAGCCGGCCAGACGATGCGATCGCGCTGCGGGGCGCCGCTGTGGCCATAGCCGCTGCGGTGGCTCCAGACATGCATCGTGGACCACAAGGCTTCGCGCAGCCCGGTGTGCACCATCCACCACCACGAGCGGCCGGTGCGCGGACCTGTGTACACCGGATCGGTCGGTACCGCGTCGGTGGTGGTGGCCAGATTGTAGTGGCCGCCGGCGTTGTTCAGCTTCTGGAAATCATACATGGTCCAGCCATGGATCGGCATGCCGCCACGGTAGAAGGCGTTCATCCGTCCGCTGATGCCATCGCCGAGCTGGTTGTGCCAAGGCTTGGTCGCATCCACGGCGGTAATTGTCGCCATGCCGGGATAGACGGTCGCGGCATCGGGCAGCCGACCGCTCCAGAGCGCTGTGTTCGCGGCGTTGTCGCGCAGCCGCGAGGAGGTCCACTGCTTGCCGCTGCCGAGGTTCGACCAGGTCGCACCGGTCGCGGTCGCGTTCACCAGCATGTTGGTGAAGAACTCCGGCGGCATGAAGCCATAGACCAGTTCGAAGACGGCCTGCGCGCTCAGCGTCGGGGCGTTGTAGCGCCACGGGCAGGTGGTCGGCGCTTCATCCCAGCGCGAAGGCGTCGCCGATTGACGGGCGCCCCGGCCGTAGGGGGTCCAGGCCATCTGGTACTCATCGTCGGTGGCGTAGGTCTTGCTGTACCATTCCGCGTCCAGGACCGGGCCGCGGTGCGAGATGACCAGCCACTTGCTGTCCGGTATGGGCCTGACGTCAGCTACGGCAGCGCCGGCAGGCTCCTGGTGGTTGAACAGCCAGGTCGAGTAGGGTGAGTTGGTCTGCGCCGGCAATCCGAAGGGGGTATGGAGGCGGCCCGGCGGGTAGATCGGATCGGCTGCGAGGTCGAACGTGCCGACCGGCCAGTTATCCTGCCCGCTGCCGGCCATCTGCCAGAACTCGAAGCGGCCATCGTCATCCCCCCCCATCCCGTTGCCGCTGAACAGGCCGAGCAGGGCGGCGGTCTTCTCGCCGTGGTAGCGCGGACGCAGCATGGCGGCGAGGTTGTCGTACCAGGCGTCGATCACTCCGGGATCCAGTTCGAGGGCGGCGCGGGCGTCGGCGCGGGCCACGCCACCGGACAAGGTCGCCTGATGGGCACCGACCGGCGGCGGGCGGTACGTGCCGGGCGCGTTGAGCCGGGTGTGGCCGGCCAGGTCCTCGATGGTCACGGCATAGCGCAGGCGGTAGCGCGCCTCGGCCCTGGTCGCGACCACGTCGAGGTCCTCGCTGTAATAGATCGGCTGGTTGATGTCCGGGGCGGCTGGCCCGTAGGCCTGGCCGGTGCGCGCAGCCGGATCGGGCGAGGTGGGGGCCGCCGCCGAGGGATAGGGCAGATGGAAGGACACCGGCCTGCCGAGCAGGTCCTTGAAGTGGTAGCCGGGTTCGATCCAGCGACCCGAGGGATGGGCGCGGATGTGGCCGCGCAGGTGCGGATCCAGGCGCTGGGTGCGGCTGGTCAGCGAGCCCTCCGGCAGGGCGTCGCCGATCGGGACGTCGTTGCCGTTCATGTCCTCCGGGGTGTTCTCGGCGCCGAGCGGGTAGTTGTCGTTGTTGCGGTCGGCATCGGTGGCGCCCGCCTCGTCCCACCAGCCCGCCTTGTGCGTGTCGATCGGGCCGAAGCCGGCCAGGGCGGGCTGGCCGTAATGGGTCGGCGCAGCCGGCTGGCCGGCGGCGCGCGAGGCGCGGGCGTAGCCGTCGAGCAGGCTGGCGAAGGCGTGGTTGGCCCCGGCGCGGGCCGCGGAGCGGGCGAGCAGGTCGAGGCTCTCCTGGCCGGCGCCTGGCAGCGAGCGCTGCACCGTGGCGAGGAAGGCGAAGGCGATCGACAGGCAGACGGCGGTCAGGCCGACCGCGACCAGCAGCACCGAGGCGGCACGGATCTGCGTCATGGCGTCCCCAGGGGCCAGTCGAGCGCCGGCAGCGGCAGCGCCGGTTGCAGGCGGAAGGCATAGGTGAAGGCGAGGACGATGGGTTCCCGCGAACGCACGCCGGGCACCGCCTCGCGGGTCAGGGTGTAGCGCAGCCGCAGCACCGCCGGCCGGGCGGTGGCGATCTCGCGGGGGTCCTCCGACGTGCCGTCGCCGTCCTGGTCGAAGCGATGCTCGCGGGCATCGACGAAGACGCCGTCGAGCGAGGCCCGCACCACACCGGCCGGATCGTTGGCCCAGGTGGTCGCGGGCAGCGGAGCCAGGTTGCCGGCGGCGTCGCGGCGCACGAGGCCGACCGCGGGATCGAAGCGGGTCTCGTAGCCCTCGCGGTCGATCCAGGCCAGGGCGAAAGAGGTGACCGGCAAGGTGCTGGGCAGCAGGCTGCGGTGGTTCGCGTCAAGGCTGGCCTCGTCGCCGCGCAGGCCAGCGTCCTGGAACTTCCGCCACTGCGCGTAGGTCATGCCCTCGACATGGCGCAGATCGTTGTCATCGAGCGGCCGCTGGCGGTCGCGCCGGGGCTGCTGATGGATCGCCACCTTGCGGTTGTAGGCGTAGCCGCCGGCCGTGTCGAACTGCGCCGTGCGCCAGCCGGTGGTGCGGGACCAGGTCAGGCGGCGCTGCGCCGCGTCCCAGCGCAGCCGGAACCAGTCGTTGGCGGCCAGGTCGTACACACCGTAGCCGCCGTCGCGCTCCTCGCGGCGGGCCATCGAGGCGAGGACGGTCATTTCGCAGGACTCGTCGCCGGTGCCCCAGCCGCCCGCCCCGGGATCGGCGGTGAGGTGCCAGGCCCCGGTCGGCATCTGCGACTCGAAGCGCTCGCCGAGGATGCGGTAGGCGGCGGCCGAGGCGTCGTGCATGGCGAGGATCTCGGTCGTCACCGCCGCCGAGTTGCGCACATGCAGCAGCGAGCCGGCCGCCAGGGCGAGCATGGCGACGCCGAGCGCCGTAGCGACGAGCAGCTCGAGCAGGGTGAAGGCGGCACGGGGGCGACTCATGGCAGGGCGCGCTCGCGGAGGATGCGGTCGCGGATCACCGTCACCTGGCCGCCGTCGCGGCCGCGGAACACCTCCACGGTGACGTCGGCCCAGCGGGCGTTGGCCCCGATGCGGTCGCCGCTGCCCGAGTTCTCGGTGCGGACGAGGTAGAAGCCGTTGGCGTTGCCCCTGGTCTCCAGGGTGTAGGACGCCGCCGCCAGCGAGCAGGAACCGGTGCCGCGCCAGCCGTCGCTGTCGGCATCGCCGGCGTCGGCGGTCCGGCCGAACGGCACGTGGTCGTGCATCAGCGACCAGGCCGTGGCCATCGCCGCGTAGCGGTCGATGGCGGTGAGGGCCTTACGGTTGGCCAGGGCCATGACGCTGATGATCGAACCCAGGCCCAGGCTGAGCACCAGGATGACGGTGAGGATCTCGATCAGGGTGAAGCCGCTAGGGGCGGTCCGTCGCGGCGAGGCGGAGTCGGTCATGGCCGCCACCAGACGCGCCGGGTGAGCATCGCCGGATCGACGATGTCGGTGATCGGCGTCCCGCTGATGGTGGCCGGGTCGTTGTTGGCATGGAGGTGGCCACGGCGGTAGCGGGAGTTGATCGCCGTCGTGCCGGTCCAGTCGGCGGGGTTCGCCGGCCACACGGCCGGCAGCGAGTCGAGGTAGCCCTCGCGCCGGCTGACGCGGAAGACCCGGACCGTGCCGAGCGAGCCGACATGCACGCGGTAGGCGGGCAGCAGCTGGTCGAGGACCTCGTCGGCGGTGGCGAAGGTGGTGCGGTCCTCGGGCACGTCCGGCCCGAAGGTGATGTGCCAGCCGCCGGTATGGCGGTCGTAGTGGGCGACCTCGGCCCCCCACGGCCGCATGCTGCGCGGATTGCTCGCGCTGTAGGCGGTGACGCTGAAGCTGCGGTCGCCCGGGCCGGCCTTCCACAGGGCGCTGCTGCCCGAACCGCTGATCCATGACCAGAACTGGTCGGCCCGGCACGGCGAGATCGGCGCGGCCCCGCCATAGAGGCGACGGGCCTCGTTCCATTCGCCGTAGATCACGCTGCCATCGGGATTGAAGACCAGGCGGGCGTCGGCCCAGCGGCCATCGACCAGCGCCCGCGGCTCGCCGGCACGCTGGATCGGCCAGTCGTCCTCGACCTCGTAGGGATAGTCGTTCTGGTAGCCGGGATCGCCGACCGCGTCCCCGTTGCGTTCGCTGTCGGCGATGACTACCGGACCGGTGTTGACGGGCTTGCCGCCGACGATGGTCGTAGTGGTCGCATCCCAGTCGTGGTCCACCGTGCGGGTCGTCGGATGGCGCGAGTCGGGGATGTCGCCATCGCCGCCTTCGTAATGGAATCCGCTGTGGTCCTTGGCCGGATCGTAGCCGCCCCAGGCCCACCAGCGGCCGGTGGCCTGGTCGAAGCAGCCGAACCACGGTCTGGGGTAGGTGGTCTCGCCGTTGTAGCCGTAGTAGCGCACGGTGTGGCTGGTGCGGTGCCACTGTCGCGGTCCCTCGTCGGCATCGCCCAGGGCGAGGAAGCGGACCTTGCCGGCGGGCAGGACGCGCTCGGGGCCGATCCAGGAACCATGGATGTCGGCGACGTAGTCGGGGAAGGTGCCGATCGCCCAGCCGGAGCAGGACGAGCCCATGTCGTCGTTGCCGTGGTTGACCACCAGTTTGGCGCCTGGCCACGGCACCTGGCTGGGCAGGTCGCGCACCAGCCGGGTGCGCCGGCTCGGGCCCAGCACCCGGTACCAGTGCCCGCCGCTGCGGTTGTTGAGCACCGCCCCGCTGCTGCCGGGGGCGTTCTGGATGTTGAACACGATGGCGAAGGACTGCCGCGTGGTCAGGGCCTGCTGGCGCACCGTGCGGCAGGTGGCGGCGAACTCCTCGGCGGCGCCGCGCACCTCGGCCTCGCGCCGGTCGCCGCGGGTCGATTGCACGGTCATGGCGAGGAGGGCGGCGATGACCGCCATCACCACCACCAGTTCGACCAGGGTGAAGGCGGCCTTCACCGCAACCCCCGCAGGTAGGGGCCATGGGTGACGTTGTCGCGGTTGTCGGCGTGGCTGCGGACGGGTTGCGCGCGCCCGTCGTCACCGGCGCTCCACAGCTCGGGCTGCAGGGTGAAGGCCGGGGCGGCGTGGGTGCGCAGGTCGGAGGCGAGTTCGGCGGTGCTGCGCCGGCCGGCGCTCTGCATGCCGTACCATTCCGGCAGCTGCACCGCGCCGATGTAGTCGTGATTGCTGTTGGTGAAGGGGTTCTCGCGCAGGGGGTCGGTGTTCGGGCTGGAGCTGTGCTCCTGATCGCCGATCACGCGCCGCATCGCGGTCGGGACGAAGCCGCCCTCCGGGCCCTGGATGACCGGGCAGACGTAGATCAGCGGGTTCCCCCAGCTGTCGAGCACGGCGTCGCCATCGAGCTCGCGCCTGGCCAGTTCGCCCGCCAGGTAGTCCGCGCCCCAGCCGCGGCTGGCGGCGCCGGGCACCAGGGCCGTGGCCGAGAAATCATAGGCCGTCCCGCCGCTGTGGGCATAGGCGGCGAAGCCGCGGACCGCGGTGCAGCCGGCGAGGATGGCGGTGCGCGCCCGCCGTGCAGCCATCTCGTTGACCAGGGCGGCATGGGCGTGCCGCACCGAGCGCACCAGGTACTGGGCGCTGGGATGGATGTTGCCCTGGCCGACCAGCATGGTGCGGTGCGGCGACGAGGCGAGGTAGCGCCCCTCGGCGATGGAGGCCTCATCCAGCAGCGTCGCATGCTCGGCGGCGTCGAGGTCGCGGGCGAGGTGGAAGGCCAGACGGTTGCGCACCGGGAAGGTCTCGGCGGCGGGATGGTCGAAGTAGGGATAGGCCCCGATCTCGCTGCGGAAGGTGTCGAGGGCGGCCTGCACCTTGCTCATCACGCTGGCGCTGTTGGTCGCCCCGGACTTGCGCCGGATCATGGTCAGCATCGGCATGAGCATGCCGGCCAGCAGTCCGATGATGGCGATGACCACCAGCAGCTCGATCAGGGTGAAACCGCGCCGGTCGGCGCTCACGGCGGCGCCTCGCGGAGGTAGATCCAGCGGGTGGCATCGTCGGCGGAACGGTCCCGGCCGAGGCTCCAGAGGTAGGCGAAGGCCAGCGGACCGCCGCCGCCCAGCGGATCGCCGGGGCGCCGTCCCCAGGCGCGGACGCGGGCGTTGGCGGGATCCCAGTTCCAGTCCTGCAGCGCCGGGACCGGGGCGGCCGGGGTGGGCCGGGTCAGGCTGTAGCGGTAGGGCTGGCCCCAGGGATCGATCAGCCGGCCGTCGCCATCGCGCGTCTGCTCACTGGCGGTGTAGCCGCCGCGCCGTTCGATCAGGCCGAGCGGTCCGCGGCCGCTTACCGGCGCGCCCGGCGGGTCGAGCAGGTCGAGGCTGAGCGAGAGATCGGGATTGGGCGTGGGATAGGCGCGTCCGGCATCCTCCAGCCGATAGGTGTCCATGGCCTGGCCGAGCTGCCGTACCACGGTCAGGGCGGTCTGCTCCTGGGCCCGGCGGCGCACCACCGAGAGGGCTGGCAGCAGGACCGCGGCCAGCGCCAGGAGGATGGCGACCACCGTCGCCACTTCGATCAGGGTGAAGCCGCGCAGGTTCATGGGGAGGGCGGCCTCACCGACTGATCTTGATCAGGCCGGCATCGATCTCGAGCTGCACCTGATCGGAACGGCGTGTGGCCCCGCCGACGAAGCCGATGACCGCCCCGCGCCGGTGGCGGTGGACCGTGCGGGTCTGCAACTCGCCATCGGCGCCGACCGTCCAGTCATTGACATCGACCAGGGTGTGTTCGATGTCCGGATAGGTCTTCTCGGGATACCAGGTCCCCTCGCCGGCGTTGTCGCCGACCAGGATGGTGGTCGCCTGCTGGCGGATCTGGCCGAGGGCGGTGATCTGGCTCCAGTTCGCGGCATTGTCCGGTTGGAGGCGCGGGCAGAGGCCCTCGTTCAGGCCGTAGCCCGGGTGGCGGGTGAGCAGTCCACCGATCGGCACCACCGCCAGCGATTGCCGGTTCGTCGGGCACTGCAGCAGCTTGGCGCTGCCGGTCAGGCGGGCGACGTCGCGGATCTGCGCCGCCGACGTGCCGTTGCTGGTGATCTCCAGGTAGTCGCCGACCAGTTCGGGATGCCACCAGTTCAGATGCTGGCCCGGATGGGTGGGATACCGCGACCACGGCAGGGCCTCCCGCTCCTGGGCGTAGGTCAGCACCCCCATGATGATCTGGCGCTGGTTGCTGGTGCAGGTCGCCTGCAGCGCCGCGTCGCGGACCATCCGCACCGCCGGCAGCAGCATCGCCGCAAGCACGGCGATGATCGAGATCACCACCAGCAGTTCGATCAGGGTGAAGCCGTGGCGGGCGTTCATGGCGCATGCTCCTCACGGTAGCGTTGCAGCAGGGCTTCGCCCTCCGGGGTCTGGTGGCGGCGCAGGTCGCGGCAGGCCGCGTCGGACAGCGGCTTGTTGCCCGGCGGCAGCGGTGGCGTCGTGCGCTGGCCATCGTTGGTGAAGGCGACGGCGAAGATGATCGGGCGTCCCTTGGCGTCATGCGCTTCCGGGTGCACGTAGGCGGGATGCAGGATAAGGCCGTCCCGCCGGATCTCGGGTGGGGATTCCGGCCCACCCGGTTCGATCACGACCTTGTCCGGATCGGCGGTGGCGGTCCCGGCTGGCAGGTAGGTGCGCGGAAAGTCACGCCAGGCGACCAGCGGGTCATGCGCTTCCGTACGCCACAACCAGACGCAAGCCAAGCCCAGGATGGCGAGGAGGACAAGGCCGAGCACCGTCCGGCGGAGTCCCCGCTCGGGGGCCTGGGGCTGCTTGGATCCCTGCCGAGGTGCCTGCATATGGCTCTATGCTCCGAATCCGCCTGATCATACATCCTCCCTGCAGGCGCCGCAATCCAGCGTACGGCTCGCCATCGGGATACCGGGTTCAGCGTGCGGGTGCCGACAAGCCGAGGCGGCACAGCCGCAGCCCCCGGTCGCCGCCGGAGACCAGCACCATCACCCAGGCGATGGCCTCATCGCCTCGCAGTACGGGGCGGTCCTTGCCTGTGGCGAGCGGCATGGCGGCCAGTTCCAGTTCCAGAGCGGCCGGTCGGCCGGCCGCCAGCGTGATCTCCTGGCGCAAGTTGCCCACCCATTCGCGCCCGTCAGTGGCCCGGATGATCCCGACGATCACCACCGCCTTGGTCGCCTTGGGCAACTCATGGATCAGGCTGAGGCGGGAATCGGCGCGCAAGGAGGCGAGGGGGCTGGTGTCCGATCCTACCCGCAGCAGATGCATGCGCTGGCCACCTGCCACATGGTCGAATTGTGGCGCGAGGCCGCCGTCGACGGCCTGGCCGACCACCGGGACGGACGGTGCCGCCAGATCGAGGCTCACGTCGCTGGGCGGCAGGCTGGCCTGGCGTACCACCGTCCCATCGCTGCTCAGGGCGGATCCGGCTGCGAGATCCGCCCCGGAGGTGCCGACCGCGACCCGCACGACACCCTCCAGCACCGCTACCACATCATCGTCGATTCCGACATCGACGGCGAAGCGCGTGCCGATGACGCTGGCTTCGAGGCGCGCCGTGCGCACGGCGAGACGCCGGTCCGCAGGCTGCCGAGCGGCCTGGACCTCCATCCTGCCGTGGTCGAGGCCCAGCGGGGCCGTTGGGCCGGGCAGACGCAGCCGGGCATCCCCGGACAAGGTGCAGCGCGAGCCATCGGGCAGTTCGAGGGTGCAGGATCCGCTCAGCACCTCGCCCGCGGAGAGCGTTACCCCTGCCACGGCCGGGCGGGGCCGGTCGCCGAGGATCCGTGCCTCCGGCGCTGCGGCCACCACGCGCCCGGCAGCGGCGGCGGGCATGTCGTCCCGGAGGGAGGCCCACGCGGCCAGCCCGATGGCGAGCGCGAGGCAGGCGGCGGCGAGCAGGATGGGCCAGCGCCGCCAATCGCGCCGGACGCGGCGCGGCTGCCGTCCGAGGACGGCGAGACCGCCGCAGAGTCGCATCGCCTCGCCCACCCGGCGTCGGCATTCCGGCTGCTCGAGGAGTTGGCCGAACTCCTGCAGGTCGGCGGCATCCGCCGTCCCGGCGATGGCGGCTTCGATCAACTGGTCAAGCCGGTCCATGGTCGGCCCTCCCCAGCTTCAACCGGATGCAGTCGGCCAGCTTGCTGCGCAGGCGGCTGACCATCACCTGCACCGCGCCGGCGGTGCTGTCCTGGCGGGTGGCCAGTTCGGCGAAGCTCATCCCGTCGGCGTAGCGCAACGTGAGCAGTTCCCGATGCCGTCCGTCGAGTTGATCCAGGCAGCCGCGTAGCGCTGCCAGGTTGTCCGCCTGTTCGCTGTCGGCCTCCGCTTCGGCTGCTGCCGCTTCAAGACCGTCGAGCACCGCGCCGCTGAGGGGCACGACTCTGCGGCGCTGCTTGGCCATGGCCTTGAGTGCCAGGTTCCTCGTGATGCCGCGCACCCAGGCGCCGGCGGCGGCACCCTGCGGCATCTCGCCGCGCTGGCGCTGGAGGACCAGGAAGACCTCCTGCAGCACATCCTCGGCGACCTGCCGGCAGCCATGCATGGCGAGGTATCCCATCAGCAGATCCCGGTTGGCCAGGAACCAGACGATGGGATCGGATCGCTCCATGCCTGCCTTGTCATGCGTGACGGGCCCGCGCCTATGCAGGCAACCCACTGTACGGCTGGGGCGCGATTCTGTCCGGCTGGCGGTGGCTGGCTAGCAGGGAGTCTGCCGGCAGCGGCCGGCGGCATGCACAGTAGATGATCGGGCACACGGGGATATCCCCCCTGCCGTCCTGATCATACCGTCGGGTCGCATTCGAAGTGGTCTTGGCAGGCGTCATCGCAGGCCTGACCGATCGTCAACTGGTCTGTATGGATTCCGCTGCTGCTGCAATAACCTGGATACCTACCCCGGGGAATCCGCATGCAGACGTTCTCCTTCATGTTCCGCGCCGCTATCGGAAGCCTCATCTGCATCGCCTCCGCCCCGCTGCGGCTGGCGGCGGCCGAGGAGGTGCTCAACGGCTGCGACGCGCCCCCGGCGTTCACCTACCTTGGGTTCAAGGACAGCGGCGTCGTCACTATGGCGGACGGCATGCTGCACCTGCGCAGTCCGAACGGAAAGGGGGGACTGGCGTTCGCTGTCGGCAGTGATCTGAGCGCCCATGCCAGCCGTGTTCCCGTGCTGTGGGTCAGGGTCAATCCAGGCAACAAGGCCAAGACCTTGTCCATGAGCCTCTCCTTGGAGGACAAGGAAAAGGGGGAGGCGAGCTTCCTCATCCGGCTGCCGGCACCGGACGGGCAGCTGGTGCGCCTGATGCCGGAGGATGCCAGGTCGATCGCGGAACCGAATGCGGACCGTGAAGGCGTCGCTACCACCCTGGACCTCGCGCAGGTCAAATGGCTGCAGATCAAGGGGAACTGGCAGGCGCAACCGTTGGATGTCTCGATCGATCGGATCGAACTGGTCGAGCCCGATGCCACGATGATCGCCCAGCGCGAGAAGATGATCAAGCGCCGCCAGCAGGAGCTCGCCAGGAAGCTGGCTGCCGCAGAAGCGGCGGCCAAGGCCCGGCTCGACCGGCTGGCCAACGGCGCCGAGCATCCGGCTGACGGGCCTGAGGTCCGTCAGGTCTGCGCGGTGACGCCGGAGACGCTGTCGCTGACCATCCAGGCCGGCACCTATGTGCCTCATCGCCTGGAACCGTACGTGCCGCAGCCGGGCGATGAGGTGCGGGCCGCGAAACCCGGCCCTGACGGGGCCTATACGGTCATCCGCGACGGGGTGATGAGTGAGGAGGAGATCCGCGATCTCCACCGCCTGGTGGATGGCAAGCGGGTGCGCATCGGGCGGTTGAGCCCCGACGGGACGCGGATCTCGATCGAGAGCGAGGGGGCCGGCCGGGTGCTGGACGAGGAGACGGTGGACGACGCCGAGGCCTACCGCATCACCTCGCCGGATGATCCCGCCTTCGCCGTGGCGGTGCAGCCGGCAGCCGTCTTCCGTAAGAGCAAACCCAACGGCCCGAACAAGGATCCGCGGCCCTTCAGCCATCAGGTCGCGCTGCGGCTGCCCAGCCCGCTGCGCGATGGCTGCAGCTATGAGGTCGTGCTGCATGCGCTGAACACCCGCCAGCGCAGCGTCACGTATCGCCATCTCTCGCGCAGCGTCCGCAGCGATGCGATCCATGCCATCCAGACCGGCTATCGCCCGGACGATGGCTTCAAGCGGGCCTACCTCTCGACCTGGCTGGGCGCCCCACGCGGCGGCGACGTCACGGCCGGCGGCTACACCCATGCGGCTGCGACCTTCGAGCTGATCGATGCCGCCAGCGGCCGGACGGTGTTCACCGGCAGGCCTGTGCTGACCAAGGCCCAGGACGCGCTCGAGTGGCTGAACGTCCGCTACGAGAAGGATTTCACCCTGACCGCCGTCCACGCCCTGGATTTCAGCGCCTTTGCCGTCCCCGGCAGCTACCGCGTCCATGTGCCGGGGCTGGGTGTCAGCGATCCGTTCGTCATCGACCGGAACGCCTGGAGCAAGCCGTTCGCGATCGCGATGGAGGGCATCCTCACCCAGCGCCAGGGCCTGGAGCTCGGCCCGCCGGTGACCGGCTTCAGGCGACCCCGCACCTTCCATCCGGAGGACGGCGTGCAGTTCTACCAGATGGACCTCATGCAGGAGGAGGGCCAAGAGGGCGTGCGCGGCAAGCACCTGGCCGAACTCGCCCAGGCCGGGCGCCTGCAGCGCGTGGAGGGTGTGTGGGGGGGCTATCAGGACGCCGGCGACTGGGACACCCTGGGACGCCATCTCAACGCCACGTGGATGCTGCTGGAGCTGTACGAGCACGCTCCTGCCGCCTTCAACGGCATCAAGCTGTCGCTGCCCGCGGACGAGGCGTCAAACGCCCTGCCCGACCTGCTCGATGAGGCGTTGTGGCAGCTGCCGTGCTTCGAGCGCCTGCAGCTGCCGGACGGCGGCGTGCGCGGCGGCTACGGCGCCTGCCTGCACTACGAGGGATGGACCAGCGACATGATCAAGACCGTCGGCGTCTATGCCGTCGATCATGTGACCACCTACCGCTTCGCCGCCAGCGCGGCGATGGCGGCGCGGCTGGTCAAGCCGTTCGACGCCGGACGGGCGTCCATGCTGCTGGCTGCGGCGCACAGGGCCTGGCGCTGGTGCGAGGCGCACAACGCCTCGGATGATCCCCTGTTCGCCAGGCAGATGCAGCGCAAGGGCTGGCCCCCGTTTGCCACCGAGCATCGGCAGTTCCGCGCCACGGCGGCGGTGGCGCTTTATCAGGCCACCTCCGACCAGGTCTTCCACGAGGCGTTCAGGCAAAGCACCGAGTTGGCCAATGTGGTGCCTGTCGAGGGGGCAGTCCGCTATCTCGAGCAGCCCGAGGCGACCTATGCCTATGCCCGGTTGCCGGCCGACCTGGCGGATGCCGTCCTGCAACAGCAGGCTGTGTCCCTGTTCAGCGCCTATGCCGACCACGCCATCGCCTTCAGCAGCAAGAATGGATTCGAGATCATCAACGGCCGGCGTACCGATGTGCCGATCCTGGGACCGTTGAGCTTCTTCAGCACCCCCGGGGCGGGCGGCATCAACCTGGTCCGGGCCTATGCCCTGACCCGTGATTCGACCCATCTCGCCGCCGTGGTGCAGGCCTGCCAGCCGACGCTGGGCGTCAACGCCGACAACCTGGTGTACTGCTCGGGGCTGGGGCATCGGCCCACCGCCTACCCGTTCCGTCTGGACGCCAAGTGGACCGGGCAGTGGCCGCAGCCGGTCGGCCACATCCCCTACGGGCCGGCCGATGAAACCCACGCCACCTCGCGCCGGACCAGCGCCTGGGTCCAGCAGTGGTTCCTGAACTACCAGAGTCCGAAGATGTTCCCGGACTTCTACACCTGGCCGAGCACCGAGGCCTACATCGACTTCGCGGTCTATCCGACGATGAACGAGAACTGTTTCGACCAGACCCAGGTGATCGCGGCCTACCACTGGGGCTTCCTCGCGACCCGCTGAACGGTGCCGGCTCCGATCCCTGGCGCCGGCCAGCAGGCGCAGATGGCTGTTCCCTCGTCGACCGCCAAACGATATGCCCCGGCGCTGGGGCCGGGGCATATCGTTTGGCGGAGAGGGAGGGATCAAGTGGCCAGGATCGGCTGGCTCGTAAGTGTCTATGCATGAACGTCCTGCCGTCAGCCGAGCGCGCGTTCCCGAGCTTGCGTGAATGGTGCGTAGGCAATGCCGGCCGTCGGCGACGGCGCCTGTTCGAGCAACGACCTTAGGACGCAGCCTGAGTAGGCGGAGTGATCGACGCCGATGATCCCGGCTGCGGGCAGATACGGCTGCCGTCATCCCATGCGCCCGGGCGTTGGATGGTCCTGATGGGACCGGTGGGTCCCCAATGGCACCGTATCCGTCCGGCAGCAGTTCACCCCACATTGGATGAGTGCTGCATACTGCCGGAATGCCCGGCTTCATCGAACTGATCGTCCAACCCCCACGTCGAGGTCGGCGTCGCCGACGTCGCCTGACGATCACGACGCGCAGCGGCCTGCGATGCGTGTTCACCTCCGGCATCCCGGCCGACCTCGCGGGTGAGTTGCTGTCGACGGCCCTGGCATGGCGGAGGCGGCAGTGCTGAGCTTCTCGTCCATGAAGCGGATCTTCGTGGCCCGCGATCCCCAGGACATGCGGCGTGGCATCGACAGTCTGTCCTGCGTGGTCGAGCATGAACTGGGGCACGAGCCCTACACGGGCGACTGCTTCATCTTCCTGAGCCGCGATCGGAAGAAGCTCAAGGTGCTGATCTGGGAGGACGGCGGCTTCTGGTTGTGCATGAAGCGGTTGATCAGCGGAACCTTCGCGTCGGTGTCGTCGTGGAGCGCGTCGCCAGCCGCATCGGTGCCAGTGACACCGGCCCGCGTCCATGATGTGCAACGCATGCGATTTCGTGCGCGCACGCGGACTGATGGTATGGGCTCGTCACGCCGGTTCGTAGAATATGGGCGTGAGCGAGATGATCCCCGCCGAACAGGTCGAGCGCATGATCGCCGAAGCCGTGCGCTTGGCCGTGCACCAGGCGACGACGCCGCTCCAGGACGCGCTGGCCCAAGCCAAGCAGGTGATCGCGAGGCTGCAGACGCAACTCTACGGCACGCGGTCCGAGACCAGCCAGGTGGTGCTGACAGCTGAAGGCCAGCAGTTCATCGACACGACCTGGGGCCTCTCGCACGAGACGACACCGGCTCCACCAGCCGAAGAGCGGCGGGAGCAGGTCGTCCGCACCCCGCGCGATCGCCGCGGCCTGGTGCAGCGCTATCCCCATCTGCGGCTCGATGAGGTCGAGGCGCAGCTGCCGCCCGAGTTGGCCGAGCAGGTCTCCAACGGCACGCTGATTGCGCGTCGCAGCGGCCGTCACCACGACGAACTGGTCGCCCCGCGCGGACGCCCATTCCTGCGCCGCATCCACGAGATTGAACTGGTCAAGGCCGCCACCACGCAGGTCGTCCTGCAGGTGATGCCTGACCGCATCGTGCCCGGTGGCGATCTGGCCGATGAGACCATCCACGAGCTGATCGAGAGCAAGTACCTCGACGCCATCCCGCTCCACCGCCAGTCGTCACGCCTGGAGCGCGTCGGCGTCGAGCTGCCCAAGCAGACGATCAACGATGCGGTCAACGCCTGGGGCAGCCTCTATGTGCCGCTCGCCCTGGCGATCTGCGCGCAAGTCCTGGCCAGCCCGGTCGTGCACGCCGACGCCTCCTGGAGCCGCGTGCAGGCGCCGGGCGCCTGCGACCGCGTCCACCTGTGGACCGTGCTGGGCGGCGGGCAGGTCGCCTACCGCATTACCGAGGATCAGCGTCATGCGCGTGCGGCCGAGGTGATCCCGCCCGGCTTCGCCAACCGCCTGATGACCGACGCATGGCCGGGCTGGTTCACCCTCGGCCTGGGTGATCGACTCGGACTGTGCAACGCCCATGCGCGGCGCCCCTTCGCCGACTGGCTGAAGCGCAAGCCGGACAATCCGCATGCGCGGCAGTTCATCGCCCTCTACCGCGAGTTGGGCCACGCCGAGCACGATGCCGACGCTGGACCACCGGCCGAACTCCTCGATCGGCGACGGCGCATCCGTGCCGAGCGTGGTCGACCGATCATGGAGCAGATCCTCGCGCACGCGCAGGCGACGCTCGCCGCCTACGGCAAGGCACATCAACTCGGTGACGGCGCTCTCTACATCATCGACCACTGGGCCGGCCTCACCCGGTTCCTCGACGACCCCTTGCTGCCGACCGATAACAACCTGGCCGAAAATGCACTGCGCATCAACGCGATGATCCGCAAGAACTCGATGTTCGCTGGATCGCTCGACGCCGCGCACCGTGACGCCGTCGCCCTCACCGTTGTCCACTCGTGCCGCTTGGCCGGCCTGGTGCCGGCCGACTACCTGGCCATGGTCACGCCAGCAATGCTGCTGCACCGCCGCGGCCGACCGCAGAACCTCGCCGCCCTGACTCCGGCCACTGTGATCGCAGTTCGGCAGGCTAGCAAGCCAGGGTGATCAACGGAAGGCGGTCGCCGGACGGATACGTGGCGCCAAAGGTGTTGACGCGGCTGTCTTCCCGCAACGCATGGTGATTGATTTCGTGCGGATCTATCAATTCGGGAAAAGGGAATAACG
>JAIFKN010000026.1 GCA_020049615.1 bacterium
TGGCGCCCGCCGAGCTGGACCGCCTGCTGCGACCTGCGTGGCGCCGACGGCCGCTGGATCGCGCGCTTCTTCCGCTGCCCCTTCGACGGCGCGGCGATCCGCTGCGAACCCGGCGTGGTGCCGCTGTGGGCGCCCTGGTCGAGCCTGCCCGGCCTGCCGCTGTCGCCGTGGCATGCCAGCGTGCTGGCGGCGGTGGCGGCGGGGCGCGCCGAGGCGGCGGCGGACGCGCCGGATCGCAACCCACCTACGGACAGGCCGCCCGCGTGCCTTCCCGGTTGATCTACCCGCTCCTGGCCGGACGCGCGCTGGCGCAGCGCCTGCTGCCCGAGCGCTCGGCGGGCGTCACGGACTACTACCGCAACGGTCTCGCCGGGCGCCTCGACGCCGCCGCCTGGCAGCTCGAACGGCACGCGACGACCAGCCGCCTGCTCGACGTCGGTTGCGGCCGGGACCTGCTGCTGGCCCTGACCGCGGCCATCCGCTTCGGCAAGCGGGCCGTCGCCTTCGATGTCCGGCCGCTGGCCGACCTGGCGCTGGTCAACTTCACCCTCGCCGCGCTGGACCGGCCGCCGGTCGCCGCCGTGGCCGAACTCGAGCCGCGGTACGGCGTCGCCTATCGCATCGGCCGCCGCCTCGGCGACCTCGCCGAGACCTACGACGGGGTGGCCTCGACCGCCAGCTTCGAGCACATCCCCGAAGCGGAGCTGCGCGATCTGGCCGCGACGCTCGCCCGCCGGCTGCCCGGCGGGGCGGTGGTCACGGCCGAGATCGACTACCGCGACCACTGGTCGTTCCTCGCCCCCGTGGCCGCGGATCATTTCTACCATCTGTCCGGACCGGCGTTCGCCCTGCTCAACTCGCCGCGCATGTTCCAGAACCGCCTCCGGCACCGCGACATCACCACGCTGTTCCGCGGCCACGGCTTCGCCATCATCGGCGAAGCGACGACGGCCATGGAACTCACCGGCACCCGGCAGGAACGCAGCGCCCGCTTCCGCGGCTACAGCGAGGCGGAACTGGCGGTCGCGACCGCGCGCCTCGCCTGGAGCGCCGGCTGATGCGCATCGCGCTGGTGACTCCGGAATACCCCGGCTGCGGCCCGGCCTTCGGCGTCGGCCGCTATGTCGCCGACCTCGCCGGGGGGCTGCGCCGTGCAGGCGCGGTCGTCAGCGTGCTGGTGAGCAACCAGGCGGGTCGTTGGATCCTGCGTGACTCCTGCAGGGTCCGCCACGCGCCCTGCAGGCGGCCCGCCCTGCTCGTCCCCTGGCTCGACGCCGGCTGGCTGGAGGCGCGGCTCGCCTCGGAGGGCTGTGAGATCGCCGAATTCAGCAACTGGGGTGGCTTGGCCGCACGCCTCCGGTGGAACGGCCTGGTGGTCGTGCGGTTGAGCACGCCGGTCAACCTGATCCCGACCTCCGGACCCAGCCGCCTGGTTCGGACGCTGCATCATCGCCATGAGCTTGCCACGGTCGGCCGCGCCGACCTCCTCATCGCGGACAGCGCCGCCATGGCGGCACAGGGTGCGGTGGTCTATGGGCGAATGGCCGATCAGGTCATCCACCACGGCCTTGTACTCGGTCCCCCGCCTGGACCCATCCCCTTCGTCCCCGAGGCATTGCTCGTCGGCCGCATGGAGCATCGCAAAGGCATCGACGTGGCCATCGATGCCTGGTCGTCGGTCCGCGCCGTTTACCCCGACGCGATCCTGCACCTGGTCGGTTCGGATCGCGGCCACCTGGCGGCGTTGCATCCCGGTGGGCTTCCTGCCGGAGTCATCCACCATGGCCGCCTCTCGGACACCCAGCTTGCGGCTTTGCGTCGAAGGGTGCCGCTTGCCCTGGTTCCATCGCGTTTCGAAAGCTTCGGGCTGGTGGTGCTCGAAGCCTGGGCGGCAGGTCAGGCGGTGATCGCCAGCCGGGCCGGGGCACTGCCTGAGGTCCTTGGCCCGGCGGGCTGGATCACCGAGGTCGAGGCGCGGGCCCTGGGCCAGACCATTCTGACGGCATGGCGTGACCCCGGCCTTCTGGCAAGGCAGGCACAGGCCGGACAGGCGCGCCACAGCGGCTTGTTTTCCATCGAGCGCTGTGCCTCCGAGACGATGGCCGCCTATCGCAGCGCCAGGCGCCGCGCCCTGTCCAGCTCCGCACCAGAGGTCCAGCCATGAAGACGCCTCCGTATGACGTCCTCATCAATGATGCCCTGTTCGTTGATCGGGCGACGTATTTCAGGCTGGCCGCGGACCGGATCAGCAAGATCCACAGCCTGATACGGCAGGGCAGGCCGCAGAGCGTCCTCGACGTCGGCTTCTATCCGGGCTTGATCGGCCGTCGCATCAAGGAGCAGTTCCCCTCCGTCAGGCTGGACGGCCTGGGGAAGCGCAACGGCGGTGGTGATTTTGCCTGGTATGATCGCATCATCGAGGCCGAGCTGGATCCCTTCTACGGCGCGACCACGATGCCGACGCTGCCCGGGAGATATGACCTCATCATCGCCTGCGAGATACTCGAACACATCATCAATCCGCTTCCACTGCTCCGCCTGATCTCCACGTCGATGAACCCCGGCGGCATCGTCCTGATCTCGACACCCAACGTGTCGAGCATGGGCGCCATCGCCAGACTGCTCTCCGGCCGATCGAACCATGAGTTGATCAGCCGGTCGGTGATGGTGGACTCCTCGGAGTGGAGGGCTCACATCCGCCTCTACTCGAAGCAGGAACTCGCCGAACTTGCCGGCATGACCGGTCTTCGCGTCATCGAACACGCCTATTACACCAACGCCTCCATGCTGTATGAGAGGAAGAAGCGGATCGCTTGGGCCGTCCGGATGATGGCCTCCGTCATTCCAAGATACCGCGAGGATCAGATGGCCGTACTCGCCATGGCTGATGACGACCACCGGACGGGAACGCCTCCTTTCCGCTCCCCGGACCCGTCAGCCTCTCCATGAGTGTCGTCGTGGCCCTGGACGCCTCACCCTGCGCCGGCACCCGCAGCGGGGTCGGACGATACGTCGAGGACCTCGCCGCAGGACTCGACGCGCTCGGACACCCGCCGGCTCTGGTCTATCAGGGCCATCACGGCCCGCTGTTCCCCCCGGTGGCCGAGCACGCCTGCGCGCGCCGCCGCTACGACCTGCTCGGCGGCCGGGTCGGGGCCTACCTGCGCCTGCCGCATGTGCTGCGCAACCTCGGCGCCGACGTGTACCACTGCACCAGCACGATCGCCGTGCCCGGGCCGGGCTGGAACGGGCGGGTCGTGGCGACGGTGATGGACTGCTACCCGCTTGCGCCCGGAGCGCAGGTCAGCCCGCGGCATCGGCGGCTGTTCGCGCAACTGCTCGGCGCGATCCTGCGCCGAGCCACCCGCATCATCGTGCCGAGCCGCGCCACCGCGGACGAACTGCGCGCCCTCGGCCACGCGGGTCCGCTGGAGGTGGTCCCGCTGGGCCTGCGTCCCATCGCACCCGGCCCGCGCCCGCCCACCGCACCGGCCGGGGGTTACCTCTTCACCCTCGGGGCGATCGAGTTCCGCAAAGGACTGCACCTTCTCGCCGCGAAGCGTCCGCCGCTTCCCTGGATCCACTGCGGGCCGCTGCGCAACGACCCGGGCGGACGCATCGTCGCCGCGATGGACGCGGCCGGCTGCCGCCGGCTGGGTTTCGTCGGCGAGGCGGAACGCATCTCATGGCTGTCGCACGCCACGTTGCTGGCGATGCCGTCGCAGACCGAGGGATTCGGCTACCCGCCGCTCGAGGCGATGGCCCTGGGCGTGCCGGTGCTGGCCTTCGCCACCGGCTCGCTCCCGGAGGTGCTTGGCGATGCCGCCCAGTGGACCACGCCGGAGCGCCTGGGCGACGATCTGGCGGACCTGGTGCGCGATGCCGGCCGACGCTCTGTCCTGGCAGCCGCCGGGCGGCGGTGGACGGCAGCGTTCTCCGTCGAAACCATGGCGCGGGCCCACCGGGTGATCTATGGTTGAGCCGACCATGACCGGACGGATAGGGTGATGGCCGGAACCCCTCGCGTTCTGCTCGACGTCGGTCCGCTTGGGCTGGGCTATGCCAATCCGCGGATGCAGACGGGCATCTACCGCGTCACGGAACGCACTTTGGCGCTCCTGCCGCACTCTGGGCCGGACCGCCTCGGCCTGACCGCCACCGCCTCCTGGATCCTTGACCGGGCGGGCGAGGCCCAGTTGGCGGCGGCCAACCACGACCTGGCGCCATGCTGGATCCCGGCCCACCACCGCCCCGCGCTCGGTGGTGCGCAGTGGACGGCGTTGATCGCCCGGGCGCGCCGTGGGGCTCGTCTGTCACCCGCACGGGTCCTCGCTGCGCTTGGTGTCCGGGGTGCGGCGTGGCTGCACAAACCCAAGGCCATCACCGGTGAATGGGATGTCCTGCATTCCTTCTTCGACCCGCTTCCGGATTCAGATCGAGTGCGCTCCCGAGCCCAGGCGCTGACCATCTACGACCTCTCCATTCTCAGCCATCCCGGATTCCACCTCTCCGGAACCATCGCCATTGTCAGGCACGCCTTGGCTTCGCTGCTGCACGCCAAGCGTGGCTGGGCTGTCTGCATCAGCGAATTCACCCGCAACGATCTGGTCGCTCGAACCGGATTCCCACCCGAGCGTGCGGTGGTCATCCCGCTCGGAGTCGATCGGGCCTTCGTCCCGGCTGTGGATGCGCTGCGCTCGGCGGCACGGGATCGGTATGGCATCGGACCGCGACCCTACCTGTTATGCGTCTCCTCCATGGAACCGCGCAAGAACCTGGTTGGCGCGCTGCGCGGGTTCGCCCGCTTTTGCGAGCTTCAGCCAACGGCCGACCTGCAGCTCGTGCTGGCCGGTCCAGCCGGCTGGCTGAACTCCCCGATCGGCGAGGAGATCCGCCGCGCCCACGTCCCGGTCCGCCACCTGGGCTTCGTCCCCGACCGCGACCTGCCCGCCCTCTACAGCGGCGCGCGCGGATTCCTCTACCCGTCCCATGCCGAAGGCTTCGGCCTGCCGGTGCTCGAGGCGATGGCCTGCGGCACCCCGGTCCTGACCAGCAACACCAGTTCGCTGCCCGAGGTCGCCGGGGATGCCGCCGTGCTGGTGGATCCGGGCGATGTCGGCGCGATCGCGGACGGGATTGGACGGTTGCTGCAGGACGGCGCCGGACTCTCCGCGCGTGGCAGGGAGCGGGCGTCCCGCTACACCTGGGCGGCCTATCGCGACGGCCTGTCGGCACTGCACGAGCGCATGGCGCGTGCCTAGGAGCCTGTCGGGGATAGACGCCTCTGACCGTCATGGGTGCCCGATTCGCACCTCAACGAATTGTGGTTTGATG
>JAIFKN010000298.1 GCA_020049615.1 bacterium
GCACCAAGTACCGCGGCCAGTTCGAGGAGCGCATCAAGGCGGTGATGAAGGAGGTCAAGACGGCGAAGAACATCATCCTCTTCGTCGACGAACTGCACACCCTGGTCGGCGCCGGCGGCGCCGAGGGCGCGATCGATGCCAGCAACGTGCTCAAGCCGGCCCTGTCGCGCGGCGAGATGCAGTGCATCGGCGCCACCACGCTGGACGAGTACCGCAAGTACATCGAGAAGGACGGCGCGCTGGAGCGCCGCTTCCAGCAGATCATCGTCGATCCGCCCAGCCCCGAGGACACGGTCAAGATCCTGCTCGGCATCCGCGACAAATACGAGACGCACCACCGGGTGAAGATCACCGATGCCGCGATCGACGCGGCGGTGAAGCTGTCGGAACGCTACATCAACGGCCGCTTCCTGCCGGACAAGGCGATCGACGTCATCGACGAGAGCGGTTCGCGCCTGCGCCTGAAGGCCAGCTCGAAGGTGCCGCTGTTCAAGGAGGTCGAGGCGCAGATCCGCGAGTTCGACAAGCTCAAGAGCGAGGCGGTGCTCAACCAGGACTACGAGAAGGCCGCCGACTTCCGCGACCGCGCCGAGCGCCGGAAGAAGGAGCTGATCGAGCTCAAGAAGAAGGCCGCCGAGCAGGCCAAGGAGCCGGTCGGCACGGTCGACGAGCAGGTCATCGCCGAGGTCGTCGCCTCGATGACCGGCGTGCCGGTCACCCGCCTCGACCAGGGCGAGGCCAAGCGCCTGCTGCAGCTCGAGGACCACCTGCACAAGAAGGTGGTGAGCCAGCACGATGCCATCACCGCCATCGCCCGGGCGATACGCCGCTCGCGCAGCGGCCTGAAGGACCCCAAGCGCCCGACCGGCTCGTTCATGTTCGTCGGCCCGACCGGCGTGGGCAAGACGCTGCTGTGCAAGGCGCTGGCCGAGTTCATGTTCGGCGGCGAGGACGCGTTGATCCAGATCGACATGTCGGAGTACGGCGAGAAGCACAACGCGTCTCGTCTGGTCGGCGCGCCTCCCGGCTACGTCGGCTACGAGGAGGGCGGCCAGCTGACCGAGAAAGTGCGCCGCCGGCCCTACGCAGTCGTGCTCTTCGACGAGATCGAGAAGGCGCACCACGACGTCTTCAACCTGCTGCTGCAGATCATGGAGGAGGGGCGCATCACCGACAGCTACGGCCGCGCGGTCGACTTCCGCAACACCGTCATCGTCATGACCAGCAACGTCGGCGCCGCCGGCGCCAACGAGGCCGGCAGCCTCGGCTTCAACACCGCCGACGCGACCGGCGAGACCTACGCCCGCTCGGCGACGCGGAAGGCCTACCAGAAGGCGCTCGAGGACCACTTCCGGCCCGAGTTCCTCAACCGCCTCGACGACATCGTGGTGTTCCGCCCGCTGGAACGCGACGACCTCAAGAACGTCGTGCGCATCGAGTTCGACAAGGTGATCAAGCGCATGGCCGAGCAGGGCATCAACCTGACCCTGACCGAGGACGGCGTCGAGCTGCTGCTCAAGGAAGGTTTCGACCCGAAGTTCGGCGCCCGCCCGATCCGCCGTGCGATCGAGCGCCTGGTCGAGGACCCGCTCGGCGAGACCATCCTGCGCGGCGAGTTCGGCCCCGGCTCGAACCTGATCGTCGATGCCGAGGGCGAGCCGAAGGCCAAGCGCATCGTCTTCCGCCGCGGCGAGGCGCCGGCGCCGGCTCCCACACCGACCTAGCGCCATGGGCCGGCTGATCGTCTGGGACCCCGACTGGTCCCTCGGCGAATGCATCGTCGACCGTCGCGCGACGCGAAGTTCCGCAGCTGCGTGTTCGTGAATCGCCTGGCCTAGCCGGAGGCGACCCTGGCGGCTGGCAGCTGGACGCTAGTCTCCCCGCCGATGCCCGATCCCTGGTACGCCGACGGCCTGCGCTTCTCCTGCACCCAGTGCGGCAACTGCTGCACCGGCGCGCCCGGTCACACCTGGGTCAGCGAGGCGGAGATCGACGCCCTGGCCGCCCGCCTCGGCCTCGACCGGGCCGCGTTCTGCCGCACCTACACCAGGCAGGTATGGCGAGGCGGCGTGCAACTCGTCTCGTTGATCGAGAAGCGCAACCATGATTGCGTGTTCTGGGCCGCCGGCGTCGGCTGCACGGTCTACGAACTGCGTCCGCGCCAGTGCCGCACCTGGCCGTTCTGGCGCCACAGCCTCGAGGACCGCTCGACCTGGGACGAGCAGGCGCGCGGCTGCCCTGGGATGAACCGCGGCGCGCTGCACGCGGCAGGCGAGATCGCAGCCTCGGCAGCGGACGACGGTCTGCCCGCCTGACTACTTCGCCTTGGCGAAGCCGAGGTTGTCGAACAGCAGATCGGCGTTGATCGCCTTGCCGCCGGTGGCGATGAACATCACCTCGGTGACGTTGGTGGCATCGAAGTCCTTCGCGGCGATCAGAACCTTGACCGGCACGACCACCTCGATCCAGGCCTTGCCGCCGCCGAGCGCCTTCGGCGCCAGGGCGGCTAGGCTGGCCTCGGGACCCTCGACCCGCGAACCATCGGCGCCGGTCGAGACGAGGATGATCTTCACATCCTCGGGCATGGTCTGCACCTTGTCCCCCTTCATCACGAAGCAGAAGGCGGCGAATGGCTTGGCGTTGAAGCCGGTCTTGCTGTCGGGCTTGACCCAGCGCCAGCCCGCGCGGACCCAATGTTCGCCTTCGGCATGCAGGCGGGCCACGTTCTTGCTCGCGGCATCGCCGGGCCCGGACTCGAAGGTCGCCGGCTTGTCGCCGCCGGCCTTGGCCCAACCCGAGCCGACGTTGGCGCCGTCGCCGTCCCACACCACGGTGGGCTTCTTGATGGCCGCCTTCTCTGCCGCCGACAGGGCGGCAGCGAGGGCGAGGAGCGGGAGGATGACGATGCGGGATGACGGGAGCATGCCCAAGCCTAGCCACCCGGCGTGGCGGCGGAAGCACAGCGGGCCCCCGCCACGAGCATCTCGTATGCCATTGCGATTATACGCAAAACCAATATCCAAAATGAGTAACGATACTTCAACGGATTCGATCCGGGGCTGGCACAGGGGTTGCGTTGGACTCCGTTGCACGCCCCACCGTCGAGGAACACCACATGCGACCTCTGCTGCTTCTCGTCATGTGCCTCGCCCCGCTGGCGGCCGAAAGCCTGTTCCGCGCCGAAACCCTCGCCGACGGCAACCTCTACGCTGACGCTACCGCGCGCCGCCGCGGCGACCTGCTCACCGTGGTCATCCAGGAATCGACCTCGGTGTCGGAAAACCAGAAGACCGACACCAGCCGCGACAACGAGTTGAAGGCCGGGGTCAATCTCCTGCCTGGCAGCAACCAGCTGCCAGCGACGGTGGGCGAAAGCGCCCTCGGCCGCCTGCCCGGCATCGACCTGGAATCGGGCAAGGCGTTCAAGGGCGAGGGCAAATACGACCTCTCGCACAAGGTGCGGTCATCGATCGCCGTGCAGGTGGTCGATGTGCTCGACAACGGTTCGCTGGTCATCCGCGGTTCGCGCGAAGTGCTGGTCAACGAGGACCGCAAGACCATCCAGATCGCCGGCATCGTGCGGCCGAGCGACATCAAGAGCGACAACACCGTGCTGAGCGAAAAGCTGTACGACCTGCAGGTGTCGATCGCCGGGGATGGGCCGCTCACCCGGGCGCAGCAGGAAGGCTGGCTGGGCAAGCTGGCCGACATCGTGTGGCCGTTCTGACCATGATCCCGCTCCGCTCCTCGATGCTCTGGCTGCTCGCCGCCGCCTGCCTGCTGGCCGCCGACGTCGCGCAGGGCGTACGGCTCAAGGATCTCTGCACGGTCGACGGCGTGCGCGACAACCAGCTCAATGGCATCGGCATCGTCGTCGGCCTCAGCGGCACCGGCGACAAGAGCCCGGCGACCAAGCGGCTGCTGCGCCAGGTGCTGGCGCGCAAGAACCAGGCCTTGGCCGAGAGCGACCTCGACTCGCGCAACGTCGCGCTGGTTGCGCTGACCGCCGACATCCCGTCCTTCAGCAAGGCCGGCACCCGGCTGCACACGCAGCTGTCGGCGATCGGCGACTGCTCCAGCCTGCGCGGCGGCATCCTGCTGCAGACGCCGATGGACGCCTGGGACGGCAAGATCTACGCCGTCGCCCAGGGACCGGTTTCGATCGGCGGCTTCGGTCCGGCCTCGCCGGCCAATCCCGGACCGATCGGCACCGACCACAAGAACATCGAGACGGTGGCGGTGATCGAATCGATCGTCGAGCGCGAGGTGCCGGCCACGCTGGTCCAGAAGGACCGCCTGCGCCTGGTCCTGCGCGAACCCGATTTCACCACCGCCTCCCGCGTGGCCAGGGTGCTGGGCGAGGCCTTCGGCGCCGAGCGCGTCGCCGCCGAGGACGCCCGCGCCATCACCCTGCGCTTCGCCTCCGCTCCCAGCCCGCAGGAGGTCGTCGAGTCGCTGGCCCGCATCGAGGAGCTGCGCGTCTCGCCCGACGTGAAGGCCCGTGTCCTGATCAACGCCCGCACCGGCACCGTGGTGGTCGGCGCCACGGTCTCGATCGGTGCGGTCGCGGTCAGCCACGGCGGTCTGTCGCTGCGCATCGTGCCGACGGCCAAGCCGGTCGGCCCCGACGGCCAGTCCACCGGCGTGGCCTGGAGCGACCCGGTCACCCGCCTGCGCAGCGACGAGCCGCCGGCCGGGATCAAGCCACCGATCGTGCCCGGCTCGCTCGGCATGGTCGAAGGCGTGACCGTCGAACAGATCGCCAATGCGCTCAACGCCATGGGTGCGCGTCCGCGCGACCTGGTCGCCATCTTCGAGGCGATCCATCGCGCCGGCGCCCTGCATGGCGCCCTGGAGATCATGTAATGCCGGATCTGGCGCTGACCGCGGCCGGGCGGCTGAACGGCACCGACCAGCGGCAGAGGCTGCACGCCGCGGCCCGCGCCTTCGAGCAGCAGTTCATCGCCCAGCTGCTCAAGCCGATGAGCGAGCGCAGCGAGGAAGCCGACGAGCTGTTCGGCCGCGACCCCGCCGCGGAGCCGTTCCAGGGCCTGTTCGTCGACGGCCTGAGCGAGCACGCCGCCGGCGGCCTCGGCATCGCCGAGATCCTCGAGCAGGCGATCGCCGGCCGTGTCCGCCACGGCCGCTGAGCCCGTCGCGAGGTGACGGGCTGCCGCCGAGCTGCGTTGGGCGGATACAATGGGCGAAGCCCATCCGCCCACGGTTTCGGAAGCGCAGCGACGAAACCGAGCTGCGACAAAGATACTACCACCGAATCAAGACCTTCTTTGCAGTTCATGCCGTAGGGATAGGCTACCCGACGAGCCGATC
>JAIFKN010000044.1 GCA_020049615.1 bacterium
GGCAGGTGCCAGCCGCGCGGCAGCCACGGCGAGATGGTCAGCAGCAGGGCGGCCAGCAACGGCGGCACCGCCCAGGCCGGCGACACCTGCGGCGCGTACCAGCGGCCAACGGGCAGGACCGCCACCAGGACTGCCGCAGCGACGGCGACGATGAGTCCGGCGGCGCATGGATAGGCGAGGTGTCCCCAGAGCAGCCGGCGGCGCTCGGCCCGGCGCCAGGCCTCGTCGGCGAGCAGCGTCGCCACCGTGGCGAGCGGCGGGATCGAGCCGCCGAGCAGTTCGGCGGTGGCGGGCGGCAGCAGGCCGGCGACCGCCTCCGGCAGCGTGGCTCCCTGTTCCAGACGCGGCACCGGGCAGGCCGCTGCCGCGCAGGGCGCTGGCAAGATCGTCGCCCCGCTGCGCCGCGGCGGCCAGCACATCGAGCAGACGCGCGGCGTCGCTCATGGCAGCTCCCAGGCGCGGCGCAGCAGCAGCCAGTGCATCAGGGCCTGGCTCGGCGTGCCGACGACGCCGGCCTGCGACCGGCCGGCCAGCACGGTGATCGGCGCCTGCGCCGTGGTCATCACCAGCATCACCCCGCCGCCGGCCAGCCCGACCGGTACGGCGATGCACAGCGGCAGCAGCAGGCTGGCGATGAGCACACCGCGCGCGCCGCGCCGGCGGCGGCGTTCGAGGTTGGCTGCAAAGGCGCGGTCCAGCGCTGCGGGCGAGTCGGCCCGCCACCCGGCGGCGGCGAGCAGGCCGGACAGGTCGCCACGCTCGCCGGCGGCGAGCAGGCGTGGCCGCAGACGCGGCGAGAGGTTGGCGAGGTGCTCGGCGCAGGCCCCCTCGCGCACGCCGGCGGCGAGCAGGCGGCGCAACACCAGCGCGCGCGCCAAGCGGTCCCAGCCGGCCAGCGCCTCCCACCAGCCCAGGCGGCGGCCGCCGGCCCACAGCAGGGCCAGTGCGATGCCGCTGCCGGCGATGGCGATGGCGATCCACTTCGACGCGACGATCAGCCGCATGGCGTGCTCCATGCCCGGCGACATCGCCGCGAGATGATGGCACATGCGCAGCACCGGTCCCGACCACGACAGCTGCCACGCCGTGAACAGGGCGACGACCAGCAGCATGGCGGTGGCGTAGCCGCGCAGCCGACGCAGCGCCGCATCGCCCTGGTCGCGCGCCGACAGGCGCAGCAGGGTCGGCAGGTCCTCGGGCGCGGCGGCGGCGATCGCGCCGGCCTGCGCCGCGGGCACCACGCCGGCGGCGACCAGGCGGCGGCCGGGCGAGGGTTCCTCGAGCGACATCGCCTCGTCGAGGCGCGCGCGCATCGCTCCACCGACCATCAGCCAGAGGTTGCCCAGCGCCTCGTCGAGCGGCTCGCGCCGTTCGAGAGCGCCGGCGATGCGGTCGGCGACCAGCGGCCAGTCGCGCGCCGCACCGGCGATGCGCCCGATCAGCCAGGCCGGGATGAGCAGCAGGGCGGCTATGGCCACCGCCCCGGCCCCGAGGATGAGCAGCACCAGCACCTGCTGCCCGAAGTGGAAGGCGAGCCCGTTCATGACAGCTGCCGGATCATCTGGTACATCGGCACGAATGGCGAGATGCCCCAGGTGAGGAAGCCGGCCAGGCCGAGCACGATGAGGAGGGCGGTCAGCCACGGCGTCACGGCGTCGGCCGCCTGCTGCCGCGCAAGGCGGGTACCGGCGCAGGCCGCCACCCAGTCGGGCTGGCGCGACGCGTCACGAGGTACCACTCCCAGGTCGATGAGGGCGGTGGCGAGGTCGCCGCCGGAACGCTCGAGGATGTGGCGCACGCTGGCCCCGTCGCCGGTGAGCAGCGCCCAGCGCCGGTACAGCACCGTGCCGTCGGCGCCGGCGCGCGCCGCGTGCACCAGCTCGTCGAGCAGGATGGCGCGCTCCAGCGCCAGCGAGACGGTGGTGGCCAGCCACAGCGGCGTGCGGCGCAGCGTCCAGATCGCGGCGGCGAGGACCGTGCATGCACACAGCGTCGCCCCGGCCTGGGCGAACCACCACGCCGCCGGGGCGGCGTGCTTCGGCATCAGCGAGAGGATGTCCCACAATCCGCCATAGAGCGAGCCGGCGATCAGCGCCACGGCGGAGCCGATGAGCAGGCTGGGCAGGGTGGCGACCAGCACCGCCCACAGCGGCAGCCAGCGCGCCAGCAGCTCGCCCGGCACCGGCTCGGCCTGGCCCTGGGCGAGGCGGGTCAGCCCGTCGGCCAGGGCGTCGGGGCCGGCGGCGGCAAGGCGGCGCGCCTCGGCCGCGCTGAGCAGCCGGCAGGCGGCGAGCGCCTCGGGCAGGGCCAGGCCGGCGGACAGGCGCGTGGCGACGCCCTCCAGCCGGCATAGGCCGGGATCCTCGGCTGCGAGGCTGCGCAAGGCGGCGGTCGGCTCGAGCCGCGCCCCGACCACCAGCGCGGTGGCGGCGAGGCACTCGGCCCGGCCCATGCGTCCTAGCATGCCCGGCCGCCGATCGCGCGGGCCACCTCGGCCGCGTCGGTGGTGCCGGCGGCGACCAGGGCGGCGGCCTGCTGGTCGAGATCGACGAGCAGCGGCGGCGCCTGGCCGCGCACCCAGGCGAGGCGGGCGGCATGGTCGGGCTCGCACCAGTCGGCCAGCGCGCAGCGCCCGGCGTAGCTGTCGCCGCTGCGCCGCCGCACCAGGCGCTGCGCCAGCACGCCGCGCAGGGCGGGCAGCAGCAATTCAGCCGCCACGCCCATCTCCAGCAGGCGCGGCAGGGCTTCGGCGGCGCGGCCGCAGTGCAGGGTGGTGACGACGAGATGGCCGGTGAGCGCGGCCCGCACCACCGCCTGCGCGGTCTCCGGATCGCGCACCTCGCCGATCACCAGCACGTCGGGATCCTGGCGCAGGCCGGCGCGCAGGGCCTCGGCGAAGCCGAGGCCGAGGTGCGGCTTGACCTCGCCTTGGGCGACGCCGGCGAGGCGACGCTCGACCGGATCCTCGATGGTCAGGATCTGGCGGTCGGGCCTCTCGGCGGCGAGTTCGCTGAGCAGGCTGTGGATGGTGGTGGTCTTGCCCGAACCGGTCGGGCCGCACACCAGCAGCAGCCCCTGCGGCGCGCGCAGCGCGGCGCGCAGGCCGGCCAACGCGGCGGCGGGCAGGCCGAGACCCTCGGGCGGCGGCAGCGGGCCGAGGGCGGGCAGGCGCACCGCGGCGCGCGGACCGCGCACGGTGGGGAAGAAGGCGGCGCGCAGGTCGCCAGCGATGCCGAAGGCACGGCCATCGATGCGCCCGTCCTGCGGCTCGTCGCGGATGTAGGCGGCGACGCCGGCCAGGGCCTTGAGCCGGGCGACCGCGGCGGCGGCCTGCGCCGCCGGGCAGGACGAGTGCGTCCGATACACGCCGTCGACGCGCAGCCTGGCCAGCAGTCCGCCGTCATCCTGCGGCTCCAGCACCAGGTCGCTGGCGGTGGTGCCGCCGGCCTGGCGCAGCACCTCGTCGATCCAGAAGCGGTCCATGCGCGGCACACTAGCCGTCATCCCAGGCTTGGGAATTGCAGGCCGTGTCTTGTCGGCAGGACAGTCCCGTCCATTGAACCCGCAGCACGCCTGCGGACATTCGCGGCATGAAACTCAGTTCTGAGATCGCCAACCTGTCCATCGAGTTGAAGAACCGCTACGCCCGCATCATCGCCCAGAACGAGCCGGCCACCGCGCGCAAGGCCAACGAGATCATCGCCGCGCTCTACGCGCTCAGCTGCGGTTCGCTGGTGGTGGCGCTGAACGCGGTCGGCGGCAAGGGCTGGCGCAAGGTCATGATCGACAAGCGCGGGGTCAAGGCGCTGGCGGTCAACCTCAGCGGCAACAGCATGCTCGACAAGATCCTCTACAACATCGAGCAGTTCGTCACTGTGACCGGCGCGATCAAGGACGCACGCACGCGGGCGATGATGAACCGCTACCTCGCCGAGTGGCACAACGTCGTCGATGCCGCCAACCTGCGCATGTATACCATGGCCAAGGCGCATCCTGGGACCGACGAGCTCCAGCTCGTCGGCGGTGCGTTCCGACGAGCTGGAGCTCGTCGGTCCCAGGCCTAGCGCCAGCGCCAGGCGGTCGCGAAGACCAGGGCCGGCAGCAGCGGTGCCAGCAACGCCAGCAGCAGACGGGCGGCCAGGGCCGGGCTCTCGCCGTAGTGCATGAGGTTGTAGAGCTGCACCGGCAGCGGCGGCATCGAGGTGGGATGCAGCAGCGCGCTGGCCGGCAGCTCCCAGCAGCCGAGCACGCCGAGGGCGGCGCAGGCCAGCCAGGCGCGGCGCCCGGCGAGCAGCCAGCGCAGGCGGCGCAGCGCCGGGGCGCGGGCCGGATCGGCGCCCAGCAACTCGGCGCTGTGCAGGACGGCGGGCGGCGGCGCGGCCAGCCGGCGCAGCAGCACGGCGGCGGGCAGCAGCAGCAGGGCCAGCGCGACCAGCCACGGCAGCGGCGTGGCGGCGAGGTCGGCTGGCAGCAGCGCGGCCGTGGCGAGGCCGAGCGGCAGGCCGCCGAGGCAGCCGGGGATGACCACCAGCAGGGTCGCGACGCTGGAGCGGCGCAGCAGGCCGGACAGCAGCCAGGCCAGCGTCGCCGCCAACCCGCCCACCGCCGCCATCGCCAGAGCCGGCTTCAGCCCGCCTGCCATGCCGGCGAACTCGCCGCGGGCGGCGATGAGGACGCGGACCAGGGGCCACACGACCAGTCCGACCAACAGCGTGAACAACAAGGCCACCGCAAGCATGGTTCGGGAACGCGTTGCCTCGGGTATCCCGGCCGGATCGCCGCGCCGCGGCGCGACTGCGACCGCGGTGGCGAGGGCAAGCAGCGAGACGAGCATGCCTGGCACGGCAATCTCCAGCGTGCGCGCCAGCGGCAGGCCGCCGGCCTGGGCGTCGAACAGGCGCACCGCCCAGGCGTCGACCGCCAGGCGCGAGGCGAGTTCGAACTCGGCGAAGGCGAGCGGCCACACCGCGATGGCGGCGGTCAGCCAGCGCCGTCCGGGTCCGCGCAGCCGCCACAGCCACGCCGGCCCGGCCCGACCACCGGCGAGGCGGGCGGCGTGCAGCGCGGCGGCCGGCACCGGTTCGGGCAGCAGCATGGCGACCAACGCCAGCCACGGGGCCAGGCGCGCGGCGGCGAGCGCGAGGTGCAGCAGGTCGGCCTGCGGATGCAATCCCGACCACGGGCCGACCGACCAGGCCCACGCCACCACCAGGGCCGGCGACAGGGCGAGGGCGGCGCCGGCGGCGAGGCCCCAGCCGCGCAGGGCCGGCGCCAGGATCAGGGCTAGGCCGAGGGCCAGGCCATCGATGGCGCAGGCCCGCAGCAGATCAGCGATCACAACCCGTGCCGCGCCTTCAACCACTTCAGACAGGCGTCGCGGGCCGGCAGCAGGCCGGTGAGATCGACGCCGTCGGCGGCCCAGGCGCGCAGCGGACGGATGGCCGCCGGCAGGGCGGCGTCATCGACCGGGCCGAGCGGCACCTGCGCCGCGCTGTGCGCCAGCATCACCTCGACCTCGGCCGAGGCGATGAAGTCGGCCAGTC
>JAIFKN010000037.1 GCA_020049615.1 bacterium
CTGCTGATCAGCGAAGGCGCCAAGCCGGTGCTGCTCAAGAGCACGCGCAACATCCCCAAGGTCGACGTCGCCGAGCGCCGCAGCCTGAATGCCGGCATCGTCCTCACCCACGCCAACCTCGTGTTCGCCAAGCCCGCGCTCGACGCGCTGGTGAAGGAGCTCGCGTGAATCCGCACCAGATCATCCTGCGCCCGGTCATCTCCGAGAAGACCGTGCACCAGCAGAGCAAGCTCAACCAGTACACCTTCGTCGTCCACCAGGACGCCAACAAGGTGCAGATCGCCGAGGCGGTCGAATCCCTGTTCAAGGTCAAGGTCGAACGCGTCAACACGCTGAACTCCCGCGGCAAGGACCGCCGGATGCGCTCGCGCATCACCGGCACCGAGAGCGCGTGGAAGAAGGCGATCGTGAAACTGGCCGACGGCCAGAAGATCGAAGGGGTCTGACATGCCGTATCGCAAACTGCACGCGGCGAGCAACGGTGCCCGCAACGCCACCATCCCCGACTTCGCCGAGATCACCAAGGGGAAGCCGGAGAAGAAGCTGACCGTCAAGGTGCACTACCGCGCCGGACGCAACAGCCAGGGCCGCATCACCTGCTGGCACAAGGGCGGACGTCACGCCCGCCAGTACCGCCTGGTCGACTTCAAGCGCACCAAGCTGGACACGGTCGGCGTGATCACGGCGATCGAGTACGACCCCTACCGCGCCTGCCGCATCGCTCTGGTCACCTACGCGGACGGCGAGAAGGCCTACATCCTGGCGGCCAAGGACCTCGGGGTCGGCGACAAGGTGGTCAGCTACGCCGCCGGCGGCGACCCCAACGTCGGCTGCGCCATGGAGCTGCGCCACATCCCGCAGGGCCTGGAAGTCCACAACGTCGAGCTGCAGCCCGGCCGCGGCGGCCAGCTCGCCCGCTCGGCCGGCACCTTCGCCCGCCTGATGGCGATCGACGGCGAGAAGGCCATCCTCGCCCTGCCCAGCGGCGAGGTCCGCCGCGTGCCGCAGAACTGCCGCGCCACCATCGGCATCGTCGGCCGCGCCGACGCCAACGTGCGCAACATCGGCAAGGCCGGTCGCAACCGCTGGCTCGGCGTCCGCCCGACCGTGCGCGGCAACGCCATGAACCCGATCGCCCACCCCCTGGGTGGTGGCGAAGGCCACACCAACGGCGGCCGGCAGCACTGCTCGCCGTGGGCCCTGGTCGAAGGCAAGAAGACCCGCACGAAGAAGAACCGCAACAACGTCCACATCATCCGCCGCCGTGATGGCCGCGCGATGACCACGGAGGCCTGATGTCCCGCAGCACGCGCAAGGGCCCGTTCGTCGACCTCAAGCTGCTCGCCAAAGTCGAGAAGCAGAAGGCCGCCAGCAGCCACGCCCCGATCAAGACCTGGTCCCGTGCCTGCACGGTGGTGCCAGACTTCATCGGCCACACCTTCGAGGTCCATAACGGCCGCAGCTTCACCAAGGTGCTGATCACCGACAACATGGTCGGCCACAAGCTCGGCGAATTCGCCGTGACCCGCACCTTCCGCGGCCACGGCGGCGCGAAGAAGGAAGAGGCGCCCAAATGAGCACCAAGCAGAAGCTGCCCACCACGCAGCAATACCGCGCGACGATGAAGAACGCGCGCATCAGCCCGCGCAAAGCCATCCTCTCGTGCCAGCTGATCCGCGGCAAGCGGGTCGAGGACGCCGTCAACATCCTCGCCTTCGAGCTGCGCCGCGGCTCGGCGATGATGAAGAAGGTGCTCGACAGCGCCGTAGCCAACGCGTCCAGCGTCGGCGGACTGGACCCCATGGATCTGGTCGTCACCGAGGCCCGCGTCGACAAGGCCCAGGTCATGAAGCGCTGGCGTCCCGCCAGCCGCGGCCGTTCGGCCGCGCGCGTCAAGCGCAACAGCCATATCATCATCAGCGTCGCGAAGCAGGAGGCCTGAGTCGTGGGACACAAGATCAACCCGACCGGGTTCCGCATGGGCGTCACCGAGGAGCACCGCTCCGTGTGGTTCGCCAAGGGCCGCAAGTACGCCCAGCTCGTCCTCCAGGACTCGCAGATCCGCGACCACCTGAAGCAGAAGTTCTTCGGCGCAGCGATCGAGAAGATCCTGCTCGAGCGCAAGGCCGACCGCCTGGTCGTCACCCTGCATGCCGGCCGCCCCGGTGTGATCATCGGCAAGCGCGGCGCCGAGATCGACGCCCTGACCAAGAACCTCGAGAAGCTCGCCGGCCAGGCCGTCAAGGTGCAGATCCAGGAGGTCCGCAAGCCGGACATCTGCGCCCAGCTGGTTGCCGAGAACGTCGCCGAGCAGCTTGAGCGCCGCGGCTCGTTCCGCCGCGCGATGAAGCGCGCGGTCGAGAATGCCATGCGCGAGGGCGCCAAGGGCATCAACATCAAGATCAGCGGCCGCCTCGGCGGTGCCGAGATCGCCCGCGTCGAGCACGACCACGCCGGCAGCGTGCCGCTCAACAGCCTCAACAGCCGCATCGACTACGGCTACGCCGTCGGTCGCACCTCGGCCGGAGCCATCGGTGTGCGCGTGTGGGTCAACCACGGCAAGTACGCCGACCAGAAGCAGAAGGAAGCCTGAGCCATGGCCATGCTCCCCTCACGCGTCAAGCACCGCAAGCAGCAGACGCGGCGTAATGCGCCCAACCATGTCGCCCAGACCTGCAACCGTCTCGCCTTCGGCGACTACGGCATCCAGGCCCTGGAGCCGGGCCAGCTGACCGCGCGCCAGATCGAAGCCGCGCGCGTCGCCGCCGGCCACTACCTGGGCAAGAACGGCAAGCTGTGGATCCGCGTGTTCCCGCACACGCCCGTCACCGCCCACCCCGCCGAATCGCGCATGGGTTCGGGCAAGGGCGATGTCGACCACTGGGCGACCTGGATCGACCGCGGCACCGTCATGTTCGAGCTCGCCGGCGTCACCGAAGTGCAGGCCCGCGAGGCCATGCGCCGCCAGGCGCACAAGCTGCCCCTCTCCACCCGTCTCGTGAAGCGGACCTAAGGAGCCTATCGTGAAGAAGTCCGCCAAGCAGGCGCTGCGCGCGAAGACCGCCGAGGAGCTGAACGCCGAAGCCGGCCAGCTCGCCGGCGACCAGCTGAAGGCCCGCCTCTCGACCACCCTCGAGGGCAAGCGCCTCGGCATCCGCACCCGCGGCAGCCGCCGCCAGATCGCCCGCATCAACACCCTGCTGCGCGAGCGCGAGCTCGCCGCCAAGGCCAAGGCCAACTGATGAGCACCGCGACCGACAAGCCCGCCGCCACGACCTCCGTGCAGGAGCCCCGCGGCATCCACAAGCGCGTCATCGGCGTCGTCACCAGCGACAAGATGCAGAAGACCCGCACCGTGTCCGTGACCGAGCAGTACCGCCACGAGAAGTACGGCAAGTACGTCAAGCGGACGATCAAGTTCCACGTCCACGACGAGAAGAACGAGAGCAAGACCGGCGACAAGGTCATGATCATCGAGACCCGTCCGCTGTCCGCGACCAAGCGCTGGCGCCTGATGAAGGTGCTGGAGCGGGCCGTCTGATCCTGGTAACTGAAGAAAGCCCGAGGAAACCCACATGATCCAGAGCCTGAGCTGGCTTGACGTAGCCGACAACAGCGGCGCCAAGCGCGCCATGTGCATCAAGGTGCTCGGCGGCAGCAAGCGCCGCTACGCCACTGTCGGCGACATCATCGTGGTGACGGTCAAGAAGGCCATCCCCACCTCCGAGGTCAAGCCCAAGGCGGTGTGCAAGGCGGTCATCGTCCGCACCGCCAAGCCGCTGCGCCGCGAGGACGGCAGCTGGGTGCGCTTCGATTCCAACGCCGTGGTGCTGCTCGACAAGGACGCGAATCCGGTCGGCACCCGCATCTTCGGGCCCGTCGCCCGCGAGCTGCGCGCCCGCAACTTCATGAAGATCGTCTCCCTCGCGCCCGAGGTGGTCTGAGGTCCCTATGGCAAGCAAAGTCAAGAAGCCCAAGCTGCCGAACCACGCCAAGTGCCACGTGCGCACCGGCGACAAGGTCGTCCTGCTCACCGGCCCCAAGGCCGTGCGCGGCAAGACCGGCACCGTGATCAAGGTGTTCCCGCGTCTGCAGCGCGCGATCGTCGAAGGCGAGTGCGCCCAGTTCGACACCAAGCACGTCAAGGCCAACCCGCAGGCCGGCGTCGAGGGCGGACGCATCCGCCGCCTCCGCCCGGTCCACGTCAGCAACCTCGCCCTGCTTGACCCGACCACCAACAAGCCCACCCGCGTGCGCCACGAGCGCAGCGAGTCCGGCAGCGTGCGCGTGGCCAAGAAGAGCGGCCACAAGTTCGCCGCCGGCACCACCGGCACCGCCGGCTGAGGTCACGACACATGAGCGCCCCCCAGTTGATGAAGACGTCCAAGGCCACCTACGCCGAGACGCTGCCGGAGATCCTGAAGAAGGCCGGCATCACGAACCGCCTCGCCGGTCCCCGCATCGAGAAGGTGTGCCTGAACATGGGCGTCGGCCGTGCCGTCGCCGATGGCCAGATCCTCAGCACCGTCGCCGAGCACCTCTCCCTGATCGCCGGCCAGCGTGCCGCGGTGACCATCGCCAAGAAGGCCATCGCCAACTTCCGCACCCGCGAGGGCGTCAAGATCGGCGCCCGCGTGACCCTGCGCGGCGCCCGGATGTGGGCCTTCCTCGACAAGCTCATCCATCTCGCCATCCCGCGCATCAAGGACTTCCGCGGGCTGTCGCCGAAGGGCTTCGACAAGGCCGGCAACTTCAATCTCGGCCTCCGCGAGCAGGCCCTCTTCCATGAGGTCCAGCTCGACAAGCTCGAACACAACCAGGGCCTGCAGATCACCATCTGCTTCAAGAACTCGGACGAGAAGCTCTCGCTCGACGTCTTGAAGGCCCTCCACATGCCGTTCCGGGAGAAGTGACCGTGGCCAAGACCAGCACCGTCTACCGCAACATCCACCGCAAGGCGCTGTGCGACAAGTACCGCGTCCAGCGCGATGCCCTGCGCGCCCGCTCTGGAGGCGCGCGCCGCCCTCTCGCTGCTCCCCTCGGACAGCAGCCCGACCAAGCTGAAGAACCGCTGCCAGATCACCGGCCGCAGCCGGGCATACCTGCGCAAGTTCGGCATCAGCCGTCTGGTGCTCCGCCGCATGGCTCACGCCGGCTTCCTGCCAGGCGTGACCAAGGCGAGCTGGTGAACCCCTACTTCCCATTGGACAGAGCATGAGCTGCACCGATCCCATCGCCGACATGCTGACCGTGATCCGCAACGGCATCCTCGCCGCCAAGGGCCAGGTCGATGTGCCCTACTCGCGCATCAAGGAGGGCATCGCGAAGGTGCTCACCGCCGAGGGCTTCATCGCCAAGGTCAGCATCCTCGATACCAAGCCGGCGCGCACCCTGCGCATCGCGCTGAAGTACGGCCAGGATGGCGAACCGGCGATCCACGCCATCGACCGCGTGTCGACCAGCGGACGCCGCCAGTACGCCGGCCGCAGCGAACTGAAGCCGATCATCCGCGGTTTCGGCATCGCCGTGGTGTCGACCTCCCAGGGCATCCTCTCCGACCGCGACTGCCGCAAGCGCAAGCTCGGCGGCGAAGTCCTGTGCAGCGTCCAGTAAGCACGCCAGACGCACACTTCAGCGCATAAAGCGAGACCTCCGTGAGCAGAATCGGCAAGCAACCCGTCGTCATCCCCCAGGGCGTCCAGTTCAACGTGGACGGCCGCACGCTGGTGTGCAAGGGGCCCAAAGGCACCTCCAAGCTCCCCCTCTTCGAGGGCATCACCGCCAAGGTCGATGGCGGCAAGGTCGTGCTCGAGCGCGGCAGCGAGGAGAAGCAGGTCCGCGCCATGCACGGCACCACCCGCGCGCTGGTCCAGAACATGGTCGAGGGCGTGACCAAGGGCTACTCCAAGAGCCTCGAGATCGTCGGCGTCGGCTACCGCGCCACGCTCAAGGGCAAGACCATCGTGCTCAACGTCGGCTTCGCCAACGCCATCGAGCTGGCCATCCCCGACGGCGTGACCGTGACCGTCCCCGACCAGACCCACGTCAGCGTCACCGGTGTCGACAAGGCCCTCGTCGGCCAGGTCGCCGCCGACATCCGCGGCGCGCGCAAGCCCGAGCCCTACAAGGGCAAGGGCGTCCGCTACGCCAACGAGATCGTCCGCCGCAAGGCCGGTAAGGCCGCCGCCGCCGGCGCCGCCGGCGCCAAGAAGTAAGACCGAGCAACGAGGAAAGCAGGACCATGGACAAGCAGAAGGCCAAGCGCGACGCCGTCGCCCGCATCAAGCTGCGCATCCGCAAGACCGTGGCCGGCGACGCCGCCCGCCCCCGTCTCTCGGTGTACCGCAGCGAGCAGCACATCTACGCCCAGGTCATCGACGATGTGACCGGCCGCACCCTGGTCTCGGCCAGCACCGTGGCCAAGGACCTCGCCGCCCAGGCGAAGGACCTGAAGCCGCTCGAGCAGGCCAAGTTCATCGGCGAGGCGGTCGCCGAGCGCGCCATCAAGGCCGGCATCAAGGCCGTGGTGCTCGACCGGAACGGCCGCCGCTACGGCGGACGCATCGCCACCCTGGCCGATGCCGCGCGCGCCAAGGGCTTGCAGTTCTAAGCTTTTACACCATCATGCCGCGCCCGCCCAACCGGGCGCGGAACCCAGAGGACCACAGTTTATGGCACGGATGAATGGACCAGTGAAGGGCGGCGGCAGCAGCGGCCCCGGCCAGCCCGGCGGCGCCGATGGCGGACGCGGACGCGGTGATCGCGGCGACCGTCGTGGCGGCCCCCCGCGCGAGCGCGAGAGCCGTAGCGCCCTCTACAAGGAGGACGTGGTGCGGATCAACCGCTGCGCCAAGGTCACCTCGGGCGGCAAGCGCTTCTCCTTCTCGGCCTTCGTCGTCCTCGGCGACAGCAAGGGCAAGGTAGGATTCGGTCAGGGCAAGGCCAAGGAAGTGGCCAGCTCGATCGACAAGGCCGTCAGGAACGGCGAGAAGAACGTCAAGCCGTTCCCGATCGTCAACGGCACCGTGCCGCATGAGGTCGAAGGCCGCTTCGGTTCATCGCGCGTCCGACTGATCCCGGCCGCCCCCGGCACGGGCGTCATCGCCGGCAAGAGCGTCCGCTCGGTGCTCGAAAAGGTCGGGATCCATGACATCCTGACCAAGGCCTACGGCAGCCGCAACCCGATGAACGTGGTGCGCGCAACCTTCGACGCGCTGTCGCGCCTGCGCACCAAAGAGCAGTACCAGGTGCTGCGTGGAGTCGAACTGTGAGCCTGCAAGACATCACTTCCGTCGACGTCAGCCGCGCCAAGCGCCGTCGCGTCGGTCGCGGCCTCGGCAGCGGCCTGGGCAAGACCGGTGGCCGTGGCAGCAAGGGCGAAGGCTCGCGCACCGGCGGCAAGAACCGCGGCCCGATGTTCGAAGGTGGCCAGAAGCCCCTGTGGATGCGCATCCCCAAGCGCGGCTTCAGCAACTACGTGCACAAGAACCGCTTCCAGGCCGTCCGCCTGGATGTCGTCCTGAAGCTGATCGAAGGCGCGACGATCGACACCGCCGCCCTGACCGCCGTCGGCCTGGTCCGTGGCGACACCCCGATCAAGCTGATCGGCGGCCGCGGCGACGCCAAGCTGACCCGCAAACTCAACGTCTCGCTCGACAAGGTCAGCGCGTCCGTCAAGGAGGCCATCACGGCCGCCGGCGGCACGGTGACCGAAACCCTCCCCGCTCCGGCCGCGCCGGCTGCTGGCGAGTAAGGACGCGGACGCCGGATGGCCCAGCAGGATCTCGTCGAGAGCCCGGTCAAGGAGCTGGTCCGGCGTTTCCTCATCACCTTCGTGCTGGGGGTGGTGGTCTACCGGCTCGGCGTGTTCATCCCCATTCCAGGGGTCAACGCCGATGCGCTGAAGAGCATCATCGACGGTGGCATGGGTGGCGATGGCAACGCGCTCAAGGCGATGCTGGCCTACGCCAACATGTTCAACGGCGGCGCCATCGCCCAGGCCTCGATCTTCGGCCTCGGCATCACGCCGTACATCTCGGCCTCGATCATCATGCAGTTGATGACCTTCAGTGTTCCGACGCTGAAGGCTCTGCAGAAGGAAGGCGAGACCGGACGCCGCAAGATCAATCAGTACACTCGCTATCTGACCCTGGTGATCGCGCTGGTCCAGAGCGCCGTGGCGGCCATTGCGCTGTCGCGCTATAGCGCTGGCGGCACGGTCCTGCTGACGCCGGAGGCGCTCTCCAACACCGCCCTGTGGGTGACCCAGTCGGTGCTGGTCATCACCACCGGTTCCATGCTGATCCTGTGGATCGCCGACCAGGTCACCCGCTTCGGCATCGGCAACGGTGTCTCCATCGTGATCATGATCTCGATCATGGCCTACCTGCCTGGTGCGTTCGGCGGCCATGCCAGCGACCTCGCCCCCCTGCTCGGGCTGATCATCGTCTGCCTGATCATCATCGCGGCGATCATCGTCGTGGTCCAGGCGGTCAGGCGGGTCAACCTCGAACAGCAGCGCCGGGTGCAAGGCAATCGCGTGTACGGCGGCGCCCAGACCACCCTGCCGCTCAAGCTCAACCAGGCCAACGTCATCCCGGTCATCTTCGCCCAGCCGGTCATCGTCCTGCTGGTGATGCTCGCGGCCTCGCCTCTGCTGGCCACGGTCGGCCTCGACCAGTTCATGGGCTACGGCAACCCCGGCCACCGCCTGGTCTTCGCCATCCTGATCGTCGCCTTCACCTACTTCTACATCTCGATCACCTTCGACCTCAATGACCTGACCAACCACTTCAAGCAGGCCGGCTTCTTCGTCCGTGGCATCAAGCCGGGCAAGAACACGGTCGACTACATCGGGTCGATCATGACCCGCATCACCTTCGTCGGCGCCATCTTCCTGGCCATCATCTCCATCCTGCCCGAGTCGCTGGCCGGCGCCTTCGGCATGCAGGGCCAGGGAGCCGTGCTGCTCGGCGGCACCGGTCTGCTCATCGTCGTCGGCGTCCTGCTCGATGTGATGCAGAAGGTCGGCTCGTTCATGCTCGCCCACAAGTACGGCGGGGTCGCCGGAGCCGGCGGCCTCGGCGGCGGCAAGAAGCCGGGAAAGAGGTTCTGACATGGCCAAAGAAGAAGCCATCCGCCTCGAAGCGATCGTGAAGGAGAAGCTGCCCAACGCCCGCTTCCGCGTCGCCGTGACCATGCCTGGCGGCAAGGAGCACGACCTGCTCGCCCACGTCTCGGGCAAGATCCGGATGCACTACATCCGCATCCTCCCCGGCGACAAGGTCACCATCGAGATGTCCCCCTACGACCTCACCCGCGGCCGCATCGTCTACCGCGAAGCCTGAGCAGAAAGAGCAGAAGGAATACCACCATGAAAGTGCTCGCCTCCGTCCGCAAGCGCTGCGAGAATTGCAAGATCGTGCGCCGCAAGGGCCGCGTCCGCATCGTCTGCAGCGACCCCAATCACAAGCAGCGTCAGGGCTGATCCAGAAAGCCGGAAAGAAGACAGCTATGCCCCGTATCCTCGGCGTCGACATCCCCCAGAACAAGAAGGTGCCCTATTCGCTGGCGCACCTCTACGGCATCGGTCTGCACCGCGCACGCATCGTGTGCAAGGAGTGCGGCGTCGATGAGCACCGCCGCGCCCACCAGCTGACCGAGGAGGAGCTGGGCAAGATCACCTCCTTCATCGAGTCGAACTACGTCATCGAGGGCTCGCTTCGCCGCGAGATCTCGGCCAACGTCCAGCGGTTCAAGGAGATCGGATGCTACCGTGGCTACCGCCACGCCCGCAGCCTGCCCTGCCGCGGCCAGCGCACGCGCACCAACTCGCGCACGCGCAAGGGCAAGAAGAAGACCGTCGCCAACAAGAAGATCCTCCGCAAGTGATCGGGAACTGAGACATGGCCTATAACAAGAAGAAGGTGAAGAAGACGCTGCGCACCGGCATCGTCTTCGTCAACGCCACCTTCAACAACACCATCATCGCGATCACGGACGCCAACGGCGACGTTGCCGCCTGGGAGTCCGCCGGCTCGATCGGCTACAAGGGCTCGCGCAAGAGCACGCCCTTCGCCGCCCAGCTGGCCATGGAGCGCTGCGCCGAGAAGGCCAGCAAGCTCGGGCTCAAGGAGGTCGAGGTCCGCGTGCGCGGTCCCGGCGCCGGCCGCGAGAGCGCCA
>JAIFKN010000272.1 GCA_020049615.1 bacterium
TCGGGGTCTCGGTGCCCCCAGCGAACTTCTGAAGCATAGCTGGTGACCCAGGTACGGAGCCGTGGCGGGGCCCCCGCCACGGCTCCGTCGTCTCATCGCCGCGTCAGCCTGCCCAGGGTCAGGCAGCCGCACACGGCGAGCAGGCAGGCGACCACGCCCGAACCGCATCCGCCTCCACCGCCGCTGCTCCCGCCGGCTGACGCGCCGCCGCCCGACACTCCGCCCGCCGCCACCGTCACCGAGGCCGGGTTGGAGGCCGGGCTGAGATTGCCGTCGGCATCGGTGGCGGTGACGGTCAGGCTGTGCACTCCTGGAGCCAAGGCCGGAGACGCCGTCCACGACCACGCCCCGGTGGCGGTGGCGGTGACCGAGCCGACCAGGACTCCGTTGTCGTAGATGCGCACCACCGCCCCGGGCTCGGTCGTCCCACTGAGCGTCGGCGTGGCCGAGGTGGCGCTCGATGTCGCCGGGACGCCCGGCCTGGCCGGCGGGGTGAGGTCGAACTCGTAGGCCCCGCGATCGACCGCGCTGCCCTGGGGCCGGGCCATGCCGAGCAGATCGGCGGTGTCGGTGACGCCGCTGAGCCCGGCGCCGCTGTTCCGCGCCGGGCTGTCGGCGCGCAGGCGGAAGTCGGCCACCTCGGGATCGGTGCTGGGATTGCGCAGCTTGGGGTCGACAGAGAGGGTGCTGGTGCCTGCGACCGCCACCGTGCCGTTCCAGTACACGTTGCTGGCGTAGACCACGTTGCTGTTGTTGTACGCGCTGTTGACCTTGCCGCCGTCGCGGGCGTACATGATGTTGTTCAGGATGCGCACGTCGGCGGCTGAATTGGCGAAGATCTCGGCGTAGCCGACCTTGATGCCGTTGTGGTAGGCAGTGTTGTTGATGATGTCGACGTGGTCGGAGGAGTAGGCGTGGATGCCGGAACCGCCGTTGTTGACGCTGAGGTTGCCGGCGACCAGGGTGCGCCCGGCGTAGGCGCCGCGCGTGCTGCCGTTCTGGGTGTGGCGGTTGTCGTCGATGATGACGCCGTTCCCGTCGCTGTAGGCGTTGATCGCGGTCCACTTCACCATGCAGCGGTTGTCGCGCACGACGTTGTTGCGCACGATGTTCCGCCAGGTCGGCGAGCCGAGGCCGCAGCTCCAGCTCTGGTACAGCGAGATGCCCGAGCCGGCGTAACGCATGTACCAGGCGCACTGCTCGACCACGCAGCCCTCGATGGTGATGAGGTCGGCCTGGATCGCCGAAAGGCCGCCGCCCGGACATTTGCGCACGTGCAGGTTGCACAGGGTGATGTCGTGGAAGGGCTCACTCCTGCTGCGGCAGTCGATCGACAGACCGTTGGTGTTGTAGATCGGGTTGCCGCCGCCGGCGGCTACCCCGTCGGCCTCGGCGTCGGCCAGGGTGATGTTGTCGTTGTTGCCGGTGATGGTCAGGCCGTCGATGACCTGGTAGCTGGCATCGACCTTGATGATGTTCCAGCCATTGCCCTTCAACTCGGGCGTGTGCCCCGGCAGCGCCTTCCAGGTGATCCAGGCGGCGGCGGTACCCGAGGTGGTGATGGTCAGCACCTCGCCGTTGTTCCATGACGCGGTGTAGATGCCGTCCATCACCCACACGGTGTCGCCAGGGGCGACCTTGCCCGCGGCCTTGGCCAGGGTGCGGAAGGCTGCCCCCTGGCTGGTGCCGGCGCTGGCGTCGCTGCCGCCGCCGGAGACGTACCATTCGACGGCGGTCAGCTGGGCGCACATGGCGATGATGCAGATGAGGAGGAGGGATGAGTGGCTCATGATGGCCTCATCACCGGAGCCTGAGGCGGATGACGAAATGGTCCCCAATCGTCTCCGCAGCAGCGGATTACGTCACTTCACCAGGACTTCGACCTGGCTGACGACGAAGCCGCCGGCGCCGTAGCCCCAACAGCCCAGGCTGGAGATCGCCGCCGATTCCCAATCCGCCTTCACCCGGCTCCAGAAGGCGGCGATCGGCAGTTCGACCTCGCGCCAGACGCCGGCCGCGACCGGGACCATCGCCGATGATGCCCACAGCGCGCGGCCGCCCGGCTCAGCCGACGGCACGCCGATGGTGACGTTGATGCTGCCGCTGCGCTCGGCGCGGACGCGGAAGCGCAGGACGCAGCCGTGCTCGAGCCGCAGCATGGCGGAACCGTCGCGCTGTGCGTGGATCATCACCTCGTGGTCCGGCCGGGGCTCCGACTCCCAGCCCTGGCCGCTGACCGCCAGGGCGGTGCAGGCCTGGGTGCCGTCCGCCAGGCTGTGCCAGCGCCCGACCGTCTTGGCCGGGACCAGGCCCGGGACGAAGCGCCAGGGCAGTCCGAGGACACGGTCGGCGCGCAGACCGTCGGGATCGCCACCCGTCCACACCAGCTGCGCCGGTACCGGCAACGGTGCAGACGGCGGGAAGCCAGTGCGCGCCACGCTCGCCTGGCCGGGCCGCAGGACCACGTCGTCGCCGGTACCGGTCGCCACCCGCACCTCGCCGTCGGCCAGCCGCACGACGGCGGCATCGGCGACGATGCGGCAGTCGAACACGGTCCCGGCGGTCTCAACGCTGCCATGCGGCGTGACCAGGCGCAATCCTCCGGCGCCGGGATGGTGCTCCGCCTGCCAGCCGACCTGCCCGGCGGTCAGGGTGCAGCGCAGCCGGCCGTCAGCCTCGCGTCCGTGCAGTTCTGCGCGCGAGCCTGCCGCCAGGCGCAGGAGCGAGCCGTCCGCGCCCTGCAGGACGAGCGGCACGGCGCCGATCGTCATGGCGCCGGCATCGACGCCGATCCGCGCCCCCTCGCCCAGCGCCTGCTGCGCCAGCAGGAGGGCCTCGCCGGAGACGATGGTCAGCGGTGCCGGCGCCGCGCCCGGCCACAGGGCGATGGCGCTGGCGATGACCACGGCGGCGGCCACCAAGGCGGGCCAGCGCAGTCCGTTGCGGCGGCGATGGCCGACCCGCCCCTCGACCGCCTCGACCAAGCGCAGGCGCTGGCTCGGACGTCGCGCCCGGATCAGCGCCTCGACGCTGGCGGCGGTGTCCCGCCCGCGCTCCTCTGGCCAGGCCAGGCGCAGGAGCGCGGCGAATCGCGCCTGCTCGGCGGCGGTGCGCGCCAGGGCGGGATCGGCGGCCAGGGCCTCGGCGAGACGGCACCGGCCATCATCATCGAGATCACCCTCGACCCAGCGCGCGATCAACGACTCCGCCGCGCCGCTCATGGCGCCGCCTGCTCGACGCAGCTGCGCAGGGCCTGGCGCAGGCGGTAGAGCTGCGCCACCAACGCGTCGCGCTGGCGCTTGTAGGCCACCGCCAGGCGGGAGAGGTCCTGGCCTTCGCCATATCGCCGGCGCAGCAGCTCCTGGGACTGCACCGGCAGCCGCGCCAGGCAGGCGCGCAACCGGCGCAGCAGCGCCTCGTCATCCTCCGGCACCTCGGCCGGCTCCACCGTGCCAATCAGTTCAAGGGCGTCGCCGCCAAACGTGCGGCTGCGAGCGCGCTCGCGCAACACGCGGGCAAGGACATTGCGGGCGATGCCCTTCAGCCAGGCGGTCAGCACGCCACGCGGCTCGTAGCTGCGCATCGCGGACCAGCACTCGACGTAGGTCTCCTGGACCAGTTCGTCGATCAGCGCCGGCGGGGCGCGCACCGCCAGATGCAGGCGGACCTCGTCCTCGGTGGCCATGACCAAGGCACGGAAGGCGGCGTGGTCGCCCTTCGCCGACAGGCACGCCAGGCCATCGAGTTCGGTAGCGTCCATGCGTGCCTCATCACCGGCCCGCCGTCGGATGACGGTCGGACCTGCAAGCCGATGCTAGGGCTGGTGATGCAGCGGAACAGCGCGATCCCGGCCCAAGCACAGCTTGTCGTCTGCGCGGCGCCGCTCAGGCTAAGACACTGTGACCCAGGACGTAGAGCCAGCAGAGGACGACATGGCCCTGCTGCAGCGGTATCTTGATGGCGGCGACGAGGCGGCAGTGGCCGTCCTCGTCGATCGTCATCAGGGCGATCTGCTGCGCACCGCCCACGCCCTGCTCGGTGAGGCTTCAGCTGCCCAGGATGCGGTGCAGGAGGGTTTCGTCCGCCTGTGGGGCGACGCCGCCGGTGTGCTCGCCGGCTCCGGCGCACACCGCTCGGTCGGCGGCTGGCTGTGCACCGTGGTGCGCAACGCCGCGCTCGACATGCTGCGGCGCAAGCGCGCCGCCCCCCTGCCCGAACAGGTGCGCCAGCCGACCCCGCCTCAAGGTACGGCGGTCGATGAGGCGGCCCTGCTGTGGGCTGCGGTCGCACGCCTACCCGACCTCGAGCGCGCCGCCGTGCTGCTGCGCTACCACGACGGCCTGGCCTATGACGAGATCGGCGTCCGCCTGGGCAAGACCGCCAACCATGTCGGAGTGATCCTGCACCAGGGCGTCACGCGGCTGCGGGCCGACGCCGGACTCGCGGGAATCGCGCCATGAACGAACTCGATCCGCAACTCGCCGCCCTGCTGCGCAGCGCCCCGGCTGCGCCGGCCACGCTCGACGAGGCGCACCGCCAGGCCGTGCTGCTCGCAGCCCGCCAGGCGTGGTTCCGCCAGCGGGCGCGCAGCCGGCGCAACCTCCTCGGCCTCGCCGCCGCGGCGGTGTTCGCCGCCGCCATCGCCGGCTGGACCATCCGCAGCCTGGTCGACAGCCCGGTCCAGGAAACCCCGCCAACGGTGGCGGTGGCCGAGCGGCCGGCAGAGCGCAAGGCCCTGCGTCTGGCCGATGCGCCTGCCGGGATGGCCAAGAGCACAACGCCGCCGGCACCGGCCGCACCACCGTCTCCGTTGGCTGCGACTGCCGCGATGGAGGCCGATGGTGCTGCGGACGCCATGATGAGCGGAAGCGCCGCGCCAGAAGCCCGCGCGCTGCGCATAGGCGCCGCACCGGCAGCCGCGTTGGCGGCTGACCTCGTGGCCCCTTCGCCGCAGGGGCATCTGGTGGTGGCGCAGCTGGTCCTCGAAGCGGATCACGGCGCCCGGCTGACCCCTGCCAACCGGCAGGCCACGCTGCGGGCCGCACTCGACGGCCTCGCCGGCATCGACGGAGCCGAGGCCGAGGCCCTGCGCGACGCCCTCCGCAGGGCCATGCTGCAGCGCTGAGCCAGGCGCGGCCCCGGGGCTGGCCTTCCTGGGCCGACGGCTAGCCTGCGCGCCCTCCGCATGCGCCCCACCATAGCTATCGTCGGTCGGCCGAATGTCGGCA
>JAIFKN010000200.1 GCA_020049615.1 bacterium
CGATCTCGAGGCCGCGCAGGGCCTTCTGGAAGCTCTCGCGGAAGGTGCGGCCGATCGCCATGACCTCGCCGACCGACTTCATCTGGTAGCCGAGCGTGTCGTCGGCCTCGCCGAACTTCTCGAAGGCGAAGCGCGGGATCTTGGTCACCACGTAGTCGATGGTCGGCTCGAAGCAGGCCGGCGTCTCGCGGGTGATGTCGTTGCGGATCTCGTCGAGGGTGTAGCCGATGGCCAGCATGGCGGCGAACTTGGCGATCGGGAAGCCGGTGGCCTTCGACGCCAGCGCGGACGAACGCGACACGCGCGGGTTCATCTCGATGACCACCATCCGCCCGGTCTCGGGATCGGTGGCGAACTGGATGTTCGAACCGCCGCACTCGACCCCGACCATGCGGATGATCGCCAGGGCGGCATCGCGCATGCGCTGGTACTCGCGGTCGGACAAGGTCTGGATCGGCGCCACCGTGATCGAGTCGCCGGTGTGCACGCCCATCGGATCGAAGTTCTCGATCGAGCAGACGATGACGACGTTGTCCTTCTTGTCGCGCATCACTTCGAGCTCGAACTCCTTCCAACCCGCCAGCGACTCCTCGATCGAGATCTCGGAGGTGCGCGAGAGGCTCAGCCCGCGCTTGCAGATGGTCTCGAACTCCGCCTCGGTGCGTACCAGGCCGCCGCCCGAACCGCCCATGGTGAACGAGGGGCGGATCATGCACGGCAGGCCGATGCGCTTCTTCACATCCAGCGCAGCCTCCCAGCTGGTCGCCAGTTCGGCACGGGCCATGCCCAGGCCGAGTTTCCTGATGATGCCGGCGAACTCCTCGCGGCTCTCGGCCCGGCGGATGACCTCGGCGGTGGCGCCGATCATCTCGCACTTGTACTCGGTGAGGGTGCCATCCTCCCACAGCGCCATGGCGGTGTTCAGCGCGGTCTGGCCGCCGAGGGTCGGCAGGATCGCGTCGGGCCGCTCGCGGGCGATGATCTTCCGCACCGTCGCCGGGGTGATCGGCTCGATGTAGGTGGCATCGGCCATCTCCGGATCGGTCATGATCGTGGCCGGATTCGAGTTCACCAGGACGGTGCGGAACCCCTCCTGCCGCAGCACCTTGCACGCCTGGGTGCCGGAATAATCGAACTCGCAGGCCTGGCCGATGATGATCGGTCCCGAACCGATGATGAGGATGGATTTCAGATCAGTGCGCTTGGGCATGTGCGGCCTCGTCCGGGGTCTGGCTCGGGCCCTGGGTAACGGCGTGTCCGTCCCCTCGCCTCCGCGCATGCTCTCCGGGCAAACTCGCGCGAGGCTAGGTCGCGACCTGGGCCGTCAAGGAGCTAGCGGAACAACGACGGATCCTCACGAAATAACGATGCAAACCTCCCATACGACCCGATCACCAGGTGGTCGCGCAGCGGCACATCGACCGCCCGGCCCGCCTCGGCCAGCCGGCGGGTCACGGCGCGGTCGGCGGGCGACGGCGCGGGGTCGCCGTTGGGGTGGTTGTGCACCGCGATCGCCTGCACCGCGCCGGCCCCCAGGGCGGTGCGGAAGAAGGCGCGCGGCCCGGCGTCAACGCCGTCGACATCGCCACGCGTCACCGTGCGCGGACGGCCGATCAGGCGGCAATGCGGGTCGAGCGGCAGGCACCACAGCTCCTCGTGCGGCAGACGCAGCAGGGCCGGCGACAGCACCTCGACGACGAAAGCGGCGACCTCCTCGGGGCTCTTCAGCTGCGGGCGCTGCCCGGGCAGGGCGCTGGCGATGCGCACACCCATGGCACAGGCGGCAGCCAGTTCGACCGCCTTCGCCTCGCCGAGTCCCGGCAGCTCGGCCAGGGCCTCGGGCGGCAGGCGCGAGAGGCCGACCAGGCCGCCGTGCTCGGCCAGCAGGCGGCTCGCCAGTTCCAGCACGCCTTCACCGGCGGTGCCGGTGCGCAGCAGCACGGCCAGCAGCTCGGCGTCGCCGAGCGCGTCGATGCCGCGTTCGAGCGCCTTCTCGCGCGGCCGCTCGGACGCCGGCAGCTGGTCGAGTTGGCGGTTTGGCGCGGCCGGCGCGGCGAGGGCGGCGCGGTAGGCGTCGCGGAACTCGACCAGCCAGCCGGTTGGCCCGACCTCGCCCGATTCGGCCAAGCGGCGCAGCAGCGGAGCAGCATCCCAGTGCGGCACGCCGGCATCGACCAGGGCCGAGACGCCGGGCACGTCCTGGTCGAGCGCTGCGCGCAGGAAGCGTCCGACCGGGCCGGGACGCTCGCGCAGCGCCGCTTCCAGGCTCAGCGCAGGCACATGGCCCCGGCGGCGACTGCCAACGACAGGAGCAGCAGCGCCGACAGGATCAGCAGCTTGCGCCGCTCGGCGTCTCGCCAGTCCGGCAGACCCGTCGCCAGGGCCGAGACCTGGGCCGCGGCGGTCGAGCCGGCGAGCTCGGCGGCGGCCAGGGCGGCCTCATCATTGGTCTTGAAGGCGTTCCTGGCCTGCTCGGCGGCTGCGGCCACGCTGGCAGCCACGCTGCGCGCGGCTGCCGCCCCTTCCGGTTTGCAGATCGCGATCCACTCGGCGAGGTCACTGGCGTTGCGTGCGGTGTGGAGCACGGCATGGGCGCGGCGACCCTGCTCTGCCGACGCCAGCCACGCCGCCGCACGTAGCCGGGCCGCGGCCGGATCCCCGGCCGGGACGATGGGCGGCGACGGCGGCTCGTAGACAGCCTCCTCGGTCGGCTCCGCCGGCAACTGCAGCCAGCGCACGGCCAGCGAGCCGAGTCCGACGACCAGGCCGAAGAGGACGATCCCCGCCATCGCTGCGAAGGCGACCACGACGATCAGTTGCATGGGCGGCACGCCAGCATGCTGCCGGGAGAAAACCGCCAGCCAACTGCCGAGCTAGCCGCGCCCCGCATGCATCGCGGCCGAGATCGCCGCTGCCAGCTGGCGGTAGTTCTTGAAGCGTGTTTCCGGCTTCTTCGCCAGCATGCGGCGCGTCAGTTGCCGCGTCGCCGGGGTCAATCCCGGCACATCCTCGAGGTCTGGTGGTGGCTCATTGAGGATCTTCACCAGCAGCAACGGCACCCCGGGCGCGGAGAACGGCGTGCGTCCGGTAAGCAGTTGATGGAGGATCGAACCCATGGCGTACATATCCATGAGCGGCGACGGCGGCCCGGCCTGCACCTGCTCAGGGCTCATATAGGCGGGCGTGCCGACCACCCGGCCCTCGTTGCCATCATCGACGTAGGTGTACGCGCGGCTGGAATAGTCATCCCACTCGCCGTAGTCGATGTAGACCGAGACGCCGAAGTCGATGATGCGCACCTGCGGGCTGCCATCATGATGCTCGGCGATCATGATGTTGGCGGGCTTGAGATCGCGATGGACCATGCCGCAGATCCGGTATGCAGCCTCCATCGCCTGCGCCAGCTGCAGCACGATGGCCAGGGCCTGGCGCTCGGCGATCTTGCCGCCGCAGCGCAGCAGCCAGGTGCGCAGGTCGATGCCCTGGGCCAGTTCCATGTAGAGGTAGTCGCGCTTGCGGAAGGTGCCGCCACCGGCGAGGTAGGGGAATGCCGGGTGGCCGACCGAGGCAAGCGCGGCGGCCTCGCACTTGAAGCGGGCGACGGCTGCCGGCCGCCGCATGTCGGCCTCGCTCATGATCTTCATCGCCAGGCGACGGCCAAGGAAGCGGTCCTCGACCTCGTAGACCTCACCCATCGCCCCGGCACCAAGCGGCCGGCGGACGATGAAATGCTCGTCGATCTCCGTCCCTGCGGCCAGCGAGGGAGCGGCAGCACGGGTATCCGGCGCCGGACCGACCGTCAACTCGATCTCGGCGGGAGGGCGCTCGGTGGTCTCAGTGGACGGGTCGGCCGCGCGAGGCGCCGACGACGTCGGCGGTGGCGCGCCGGGTGACGGCGTCTTCAAGCTGGGGAACATCCACCGTGTGCTGGGCCTGCTGCCGCTGCCTTCGCCCGAACGCTCGCGTGCGGGATCAGCCTCTGGTCGCTTCCAGGCGACGCGCGAAGTCGTGCCTCCCTCGTCCTTGGCCATGTCCGGCCGCCGCCAGGCCGCGCGTGTCGTCCCCCCCTGGGTGCTGGCGCCACCGTCGACGGAGTCGAATGGATTGCCGCCCAGGATGGGCTCGGCCATGGCCAGGAAGGTGCGGTACGAACGGAATCGATCGGCGGGAGACTTGGCCAGGCAATGGCGGACCAGCTCCGACAGGGGAATCGGGCAGCCGGGCACGAGGCTCGACAGGGTCGGAGGCTGGGCCTTGAGATGGTCGGCGATCACCTCGAACGGCGTGCGGCGGACGAACACCGGGCGGCCAGCGATGAGATGGAAGAGGGTGGCGCCGAGGGAGTACAGGTCCGTGGCGAAGGTCAGGCTGCGTTCGCCCTGTGCCTGCTCGGGCGACATGTAGAGCGGGGTGCCCATGATCTCGCCGGCCATGGTCAGGCCGCCTTCAGCGCTGCGGTCACGGCCAAGACCGAAATCGACCACCCTGACCCCCTTCAGACTCGCACCCTCGAGATCCACGATCAGGTTGGCCGGCTTGATGTCGCGGTGGATCAGGCCGTTGCGGCGGTAGGCATAGTCCAACGCGCGGGCGGCGGAGACCACGATGCGCAGAGCCATCTCCCAGCCCAGGCTGCCATCGTTGAGTCCATCGGCCGGGCGGCCAAGCGCCTGATCCATGACGATGACGATGCAGTTGCGGCCCTCGATCACTTGGTGCACGGTGACGATGCCAGGATGCGACATCCTGCTGGTCAGGGTGCACTCGCGACGCAGACGGGCCAGTCCCGCCTCCTTCAACCCGGCGAGATCGACCACCTTGGCGGCATAGAGGTGGTCATCGTCCTTGCGTCTGGCGCGGTAAACAGCCCCTTGGGCTCCCCGGCCGAGCAGGCCGCCCAGCACGAAGCCGGACACTTCACTGCCCTCGCCCGGCAGGGACGGCCGAGGCGGGTCGATGATCGTGCTGGCGTCGTCCATCTGATCTGCGCGGAACTTTGCCCGGCCCTTGTAACGATGCAATCTGAGCGGAGTGGAACTCAGACGGTCCTGCGTTGCGGAGTCGCTGCATCAGACACGATCGGCACCCATGAGTCCCCTGCTCGCCGCCGCCGCCCGCCCCACCGGACTGACCGCTGCCGAGGCGCAGGAGGCGCTCGATGCGATCACCGGTGGCAGCCTGAGCCCCGAAGTCGGCGCGGATCTGCTGGTGACCATGCGCCAGCGTGGCGAAACCGCCACCGAGTTGAGCACCTTCGTCCGCGGACTGGTCGCCAAGGCGATGCCGATCGAGCTTGGACGCGAGGTCATGGATGTGGTCGGCACCGGTGGCTCGGGCCGGGCGCGCTACAACGCCTCGACCACGGCCTGCTTCGTCCTCGCCGCCGCCGGCGTACCGGTGGCGAAGCACGGCAACCGCGGCAGCAAGCACGCCAACGGCAGCTTCGACCTGCTCGAGGCGCTGGGCGTGCCGATCCAGCCCCCGGCGGGAAGCCATCGCCGTCTGCTCGACGATTCCGGACTGTGCTTCATCTTCGCCCGGCAGGCGCATCCAGCGATCGGCGCGGCGGCGCCGATGCGCAAGCTCGCCGCCGCCCGTGTTCCCGGCACGATCTTCAACCTCGCCGGACCGCTGGCCAATCCGGCCCGGCCGACCCATCTCCTGCTCGGCTCGGCCAAGCCCGAACAGGGTGCGCTGCTGGCGGAGACCCTGCGCCTGCTCGGCACCCGTCGAACCGTGGTGGCCTGCGGACATCCCGGCATCGACGAGGTCTCAGTGACCGGACCGACCACCATCTGGGACGTCACCGCGGACGGCGTGACCAGCCGCGAACTGCCGGCGCCCGCCGCGCCTGCCGACGAGGCGCTGGTCAGCGGCGGCGACTGCACCGCCAACGCCGCCACCTTCCTCCGCCTGCTCGCCGGCGACGAGCGCGGGCCGCTGCTCGACTTCGTCTGCGCCAACGCGGGATCCGCGCTGGCGGTGTGGCGCAACCTTCCGCCCGAGGACGTCACCTGCCGCGCCGAGGCCCGCGAACTGATCGCCAGCGGCAAGGCGAAGGCTGCCTTCGAGCGCCACCGCACCGCCGCCCAGGCCCTCGTCGCATGAGCGTCGCCCTGGTCGGCGCCGGTCCCGGCGATCCGGGTCTGCTGACGGTGCGGGCCGCCGATCTGATCCGCACCGCCGACTGCGTCGTGCGCGACTACCTGGTTGGGCCGCGCATCCTCGCCCTGGTCCCGGCGGGTGCGGTCGTCCATGACGTCGGCAAGCGCGGGCATGCCACATCTAAAAGTCAGGCCGCGATCAACGATCTGCTGCTCGACTGCGCCCGCCGGCATCGCCGCGTGGTGCGCCTGAAAGGCGGAGACCCGTTCGTCTTCGGCCGCGGCGGCGAGGAGGCGCAGGTGCTGGCGGCCGCCGGCATCCCCTTCGAGATCGTCCCTGGAGTGACCAGCGGCATCGCCGTGCCGGCCTACGCCGGCATCCCGATCACCCACCGTGCCGCCAGCGCCTCGGTCGCCTTCGTCGCCGGCCATCTGCAGGACGGCCCCGGGGTCGACTGGGCGGCCTACGCCAAGGTTGAGACCCTGGTGCTGTACATGGGCATGCAGCACCTCGCCGAGCATTGCGCGGCGCTGATCGCGCATGGCCGCAATGCCGATACCCCGGCGGCGTCCATCCAATGGGGCACCCTGCCCCAGCAGCGTACCGTCACCGGCACCTTGGCGACGCTGCCGCGCCTGGCCGCCGAGGCCGGCCTCGGCGCCCCTGCGATCACCGTGGTCGGCGAGGTCGTGCGCTACCGCGAGGACATCCGCTGGTTCGACAACCGCCCGTTGTGGGGCCGGCGGGTGCTGGTGACCCGCGCCAGCGGCCAGGGCGGCCGTCTGGCCGCCGCGCTGGAGGCGCTAGGGGCGGAGGCGGTGCTGGCGCCGTTGCAGCGCTTCGTGCACGACTCCGCCGCCGCGCTGGACGCGCTGCCTGGTCACGCCTGGATCGCCTTCTCCAGCAGCAACGCCGTCGACTCGGTGTTCGAGCGCCTCGACGCGCTCGGCCGCGACGCCCGTGCGCTGGCTCCGGCGCGCGTCGCGGCAGTCGGCCCAGGCACCACCGAGGCCCTCCTGCGCCGCGGCGTCCGTCCCGATCTGCTGCCGGAGCGGGCCGACGCCCCCGCGCTGGCTGCCGCGCTGATCAGGGCCGGCGGCGGATCCGCGCTGCTGCCGCAGGCTGAGGAGGCCCGGCCCGAACTGGCTGCCGACCTGCGCGCCGCCGGTTGGCGGGTCAGCGCCATCACCGCCTACCGGGCCGAGGCCTTACCGCTCGATCCCGGGTCCCTCGGCCACCTCGACGCCATCACCGTCGCCTCGGCGGCGACGGCGCGTCGGCTGCATGCTGCATTGGGCCCGACGCTGTGCTCCGCACCGTTGGTCGCCATCGGTCCGCGCACCGCCGAGGCCTGCGCCGCACTCGGGATCCCAGCCGCGGCCATCGCCACGGAGCCGGCCCCCGAAGCTGTGGCCGCGGCGGTCGCCAGCCTGCTGGCAGGAACCATTCCGAACGGAACGTAGAGTGGGCATGCACACCTCGCGCCATGCCCGCGCCTGGCTGGATGGCGACGCGGCGCGGCAGGTGCTGGAGCCGGGCGACCGCTGTCAGCGCACCTAGCGGGGCTCCGCCGGCTCCGCCCCAGCCCAGGGCTGATTCTTGGCGTCGCCCCGCTAGCTGGCTGTTGCTGCAGGGGCAGGGGCTGCGCCTCCGCACCCCCGAGTCCTTTCGTCCTCGACTTTGACTCGGCGAGTCAAAGTCCACGTCCTCAAGGACTCTAGCGGATCAGCGCCGTGCGTCAGGTGTGCGGGACATCACCGTGACGATGCAGTCCTGGATGACCGGCACCAGGAGCGGATCGACCGCCCCGTACGCCTGGGTGGGCAGATCCTTGGGCTCAAGACCGAGCAACGTCGTCGCAAAGGTCGCGCCGCACAGATAGGAACCGGTGGGTCCAAGGTGGATGCCGTCCTTGTAGACCTGCCACACCGTGCTCCAGCCCGCGACCTGGCCAGCCAGCAGACGCGCGTCCAACTCAGCCATCACATCGCCGACCGGGATCAGGCGGAAGGCGGCTTTGGGCTCGGCGGTACGCACCGCCGTCAGCAGCTTGGTGAAGTAATCGCGGCTCTCGTTGCTGTTGTCCCAGCCACCGGTGTGGGGTCGGTTGTACAGTTCCTTCCACGGCTTGATCCGCGCCAGATCGATGGCCAGGCGGCCCTTGGCCGGATCGTAGTCATCCTTGTCGAACTGCAGGCTCTTGCCGTTGATATCCTGCATCCGTGGCCAGCGCTGGTAGATCCAGAAGCGGCAGTCCGGATTCTTCGCCAACTGCAGTGCGACGACCTCGGTGATCACCGTGCGGTCGCCGTCGATCTGCCGGTCGAAGGGTTGGAGCGTGATGTGATCCCAGGCGAAGTCGGTGACCGCCGGACGCGACGTGCCATACGGCTTGTCGCTGAAACCCTCGCCCTGGTGGCTCCAGAGCCAATTCAGTGGTGCGCCCGGGATCATGTGGCGGGCCCAGGTCACGCGCACCGAGCGCGCCTCGCCCATGGCCTTGAATCCGCCGTAGTTCACCGTGTCGGTGACCGAATTGCCGATGAAGTAGACGCGTTCCTCGCCCGCGACCAGGGCGAGCGGGACGGCGAGGACGAGCAGCAGGATTCGCAGCATGCCTGGTAGTTTGGCCTCCCGTCGTCACGCCGCCAGCGTTTGCAGCCTCGAATCCGTTCGAGCGATCTGCTGCGCGTTCCCGTCTCCTACTTGGCCGGCACCCGCGGACGCAGGTAATTGACGATCGCGTACAACTGCCCGCCGCTGCCTTTGAAGTAGGAGATCGAATGTACCAGGAGGATCTGGTTCTTGGCCTCCATGGTGTCCACCAGGACGGATTCCTTCTCCATGACCGCCTTCACCTGGCTGAACATGTGCCATTTCTGCGCCTCCTCGACGGTGAGAGGCAGAAGGACGACCGTGCTGCTGACCGGACCGAGGGGCTCGACCTGGATCGTATCGGCGGCGGCGAGGCAGGCTGACAGCACGGTGAAGAGGAGCAGCGGTTTCATGATGGATCCCCACCAGTGTACGTCTGCCGTTGGTGGAACGTTGTTCCGCAACCGATCAGCCCTGCCGCTTGCATTCCATCATGGCTTAGCCACCATGTGGCTTAGCCACCAAGGAGAAGCCATGACCGACCTGCCATCCATCCCCGAACTCGCGCGCATGATCGACCATTCGGCCCTGCACCCGACCATGACCGATCGCGACCTGGAGGGGCATTGCGTCACCGCCCGCGAGAACGGGTGCGCCTCGATCTGCATCAAGCCCTACGCCGTGCCGATGGCCCGCGTCCGGCTCTCAGGATCGACCACCGCCGTATGCACGGTGATCGGCTTCCCGCATGGCTCGAACGCCATCGGCATCAAGGTCGCCGAGACCCTGCGCGCCTGCGACGAAGGCGCGACCGAGATCGACCTGGTGGTCAACATCGGCAAGGTCCTGTCGGAAGACTGGGGCTACATCACCGCCGAGCTGGGAGAGTTGCAGGCCGCGGTGCGCGCGCGCAAGGCGATCAGCAAGGTCATCTTCGAAGTCGATTTCCTCAAGGAGGCCCACATCGTGAAGCTCTGCCGGCTATGCACCGACGCCGGCGTCGACTTCGTCAAGACCTCGACCGGTTATGGCTACGTCAAGCAGGCCAACGGAGACTACAACTACCAGGGAGCCACCAGCGAGGCGCTCAAGCTGATGGGCGCGCATGTCGGACCAGGGGTGCAGTTGAAGGCCGCCGGTGGCGTGCGCAGTCTTGACGACCTGCTGCGCGTGCGTGCCCTCGGCTGCACCCGGGTCGGCGCCACCGCCACCGTTGCCATCCTCGACGAGGCCCGTCGCCGTCACGGGTTGGTCGTGTCCGGCAGGCCAGCCGCTTCAGCCGGCTCAGCCCACTCCGGCTACTGAGCAGCACGATGAGCGACGGTTTCCTCGTCAGCCAGATCGGGCACGATGTCGGCGAATCCGTGCGGGCCATCCACCGTGCGTCAGTAGATTCCACGGTGTCCGACGACGCGATCGTCGTCGCCGTGGGTGACGGGGAGAGGCGGGCGCCGATGGTGCGGTGGGGCATGTGCTGGGGGGCCCATTGGCGCGTAGCCGACCTCGGCCCGCTGCCGGCGGGCCGCTGGCGACTGGAACTGCACGCCGGCGGGACGGTTCGCGCCGTGGACGAGATCGAGGTCGCTTCGCGCCGCCTGTTCGACGCCACCTGGCGGATGGTCGCGATCGAGCAACTCGAACGCCGCACGCGCATCGCCCATCAGGGTCATGGCATCGGCTGGCAGGATGCTGGGTGCGACTGGCAGGAGGCGAACAGCCACGGCGCCTGCATCATCGGCCTGGCTGATCTGCTGCTTACCGCCGGGGACCGCCTCGACGTGGCGGACCGCGAACGCTTGTCCGCGCAGATCCGCGTCGGATGCAAGCTGCTCGACCGCCTGCAGGACGCCGCCGCCGGGGGCGCCCTGGTCCACGAACTGGTGCGCGCCCCGGACCGCAACCTCGCCCGCGATGCACTGTGGGCCGCCCTGGCCTGGGCCTTGGCGGCGCGCGCCATTGGTGGCGCGGAAGGCGTAGCCTGGAGCATCCGTGCCCGTCAGGCCCTGGCGTGGTGGCGGATGTCGCGGATCGAAACCGCCGGCATGGATCCGGTGGCCCACGCCTGGCATCCCGGCTACGTCCCGCCAGCCGAGCGACCGGTCGGCGATCTCGCCCTTGCCGCCTGGGCCGCGGCCGAATTGGGCGAGGGCGACGCCGCCAGCCTCGCCGACCGCGTCTGCGCCCTGCAGATCGCCCGCGACGGAGAAGCCCCCTACGGCCATTTCTGGCAATTCTCCGACCGCCGCCACGCCGCCTGCGTGTGGACCCACAACGGCATTGGTCCGGATACCGGAGATACCGGCATGCCGGTCGCACTGTGCCTGGCCATGGTCCTGAAGGCGTTGCCCGGCCATGCTCGCGCGCCACGTTGGCGCGAAGCCCTCGCCGCCTGGAGCGACGGATGGCTCGAACCGGGTTGCGCCGCCTCGCCGTTCGGCATCACGCCGCGGCTATGGAAGGACGGCTGGGTGCACTTCGGTGGTCTCTGGCATGGCATGAACGCCGCCTACGGGCTCGCCTCGGCCACGGCTGACGAATTGGCGATCCTGCTCGGGCGACCTCGGCTGCGCGCCATCGCCAGCGGCAACCGCCAGTGGATCGCCGGCCTGAATGCCGGCATCACCACCGGCTGCCGCCTCGGCTGCCATATGACCCTGCCAGAGACCGTGCCCGGCCAGGCCCTCGCCGCCTCGATGATCACGGGCGTCGGGCGTCGCTGGCTGAGCGCCTGGATGGCCATCCCGGGTACCATCTGCAACGGCTTCAGCATCGGCGACCAGTTCCGATTCGACGTTCCCGCCGATCCGGCGAGCGATGGGCCGCATACGTTCACCGACGAGGATTGGATCACCCACGCCGGCGGCTGGCTGATGGCGGTGGCGCGTACCTGATCAGCGTGCCTGCACCAGCCCGCGACCGCTCGAACCGGGCAGACCGCCGAGCTGGACGCGGAACCGCCACACACCCGGGTGGTAGACGGTGCGTTCCTGCCACAGCGCCGAGCCGTCGGCGAGCTGCCCGATGGCTCGCGCCTCCAGCGCCGGGGCTCCGGTCATCAGTCCCAGCAGGCGCGCATCGTCGGCCCCGGCCGGGATGGCCGAGACCAGTTGATCGGCGCCGGCGAGGTGGAAGCCGTAGTGGGCGGTGAACAGCTCGTAGATGCTGCCGTCGAGGGCCTGACGGTCGAGGTCCGGGCAGCGCGCGAACGGCACGCTGCGGTGCTCGACGATGCACGGTTGGCCGTCGATCAGGCGTAGACGGAGCAGACGCCAGACGTCGGAACCGGTGGCCAGGCCGAGGCGGTCCTCGGTCGCGTCAGCACGCTCGCGGGTGCACGCGACCACCCGGGTGGAAGGCTGCCGGCCGCTGGCGCGGGCCTGGGCGTCGAAGCTGAGCAGGTGGCGCAGGTCGTAGGTCAACGAACGTTCGGCGACGTAGGTGCCCAGTCCTTTGCGGAACTCGAGGGTCCCTTCCGAGACCAGGGCGGAGAGCACCTTGTTGGCCGTCGGCCGGCTGATGCCGTGTCGGGCGCTGATGTCGCGCTCGGTATGGAACTTCTCGCCAGGCGCGAGCTGCATCGCCTGCTTGCGCAGGCGCTCGACCAGTTGGCGGTAGACCGGAGGTCGCTTGGCGGGCATGCCGGATGATCAGGGAGAACAGGCGCAGGGGAACCCCCGTGGCATCGGCGGCGCGTCGACGCATGCTTGCCGCCATGGTGAGCGACGCTGCCGACGCCCCCGCCCTGACCGCCCGAGGCCTGACCAAGCGCTTTGGCGCGATCGAGGCCCTGCGTGGGGTCGATCTCGACCTCCGCCGCGGCGAAGTGCTCGGAGTGCTCGGACCCAACGGCGCCGGCAAGTCGACCACCATGAAGGTGATCACCGGCTTCATCGCCGCCGACGCCGGGTCGGTGACGGTGTGCGGGGTCGACCAGGCCGCCGATCCGCTGCGCTGCCGCCAGTTGATCGGCTACCTGCCCGAGGAGCTGCCCCTCTACCCCGACATGCGCGTGGCCGACTACCTCGACCACGTCTGCCGCTTGAAGGGCATCCCCGGCCCCGAGCGGCGCAAGGCGGTGGTCGATGCGATGCAGCGGGCTGACTGCGCGCACAACGAGAAGCGGCGCATCCGCGGCCTGTCCAAGGGCAACCGTCAGCGCGTCGGTTTGGCCCAGGCCCTGCTCGGCGATCCGCCGGTGCTGATCCTCGACGAGCCGACCAGCGGCCTCGATCCGTCGCAGGTGGCCAACTTCCGCGAGCTGGTCCGGGGCCTGGCCAGCCGCCACGCCGTGCTGCTGTCGACCCACATCCTCGGCGAGGTCGACGCGGTGTGCGACCGCGTCGTGGTGATCCACCAGGGCCGCGCCGTCCTCGACACCACGGTCGGCGACCTGCGCAGCCGCGCCGCGCGCATCGCCCGCGTCCGCGTCTCGCTGCGCTCGGGCGATCCCGCCCCTCTGCGCGCTGCGCTGGCCGCCGCCGGCTGGGCCCAGGTCGGTGACGGCGACACTCCCGCCCAGCTCGCCGTCGACTCCGATCCGTCGCGCCGCGCCGAACTCGTCGCCCTGGCTGAGGCCAACGGCGGCCTGCGCGAGCTGGCCGAAGACCGCGTCCCGCTCGAGGTGGTGTTCCGCGAACTGGTCGCAGGTCCGAGTTAGCCTGGACCCGGCATTCGCATAGACGTCAGTGCCTGACGCTCATCGTCGGCCATGGCCCCCGCGCATAGCGCAACCCCATGGCCAAGGCGATGCCGGCGACGTAGGCGATGAACAGGCCATAGCAGATGCGCAGGCCGCCCAGACCGGGCTCCATGTAGGGCATCAGCAACCAGGCCGGACCGGCGAGCACGAGGGCGGCCACCCCGACCAGCATGAGCAGCGGCCAACGCGTGTCGCCGGCCCCCTGCACCGTCGAACGCCAGATCCAGTGCATCATCTCGAACGGCATGGCGGCGGCGAGGAACCACATCACCGGCACCGCCAGGACCATCTGCCGCTCCCACAACGCGGCATCGCCGTGATGCGCAGGCAGCAGCAGCAGCCGGGGCACGAACACGAAGGCCAACGCCACCAGCGCCATGTACGGTCCGACGAGCACGAAGGCCGATCGCACCACCCGCCGGGCCGCCTCCGGCCGGCCGGCGCCCATGGCGTGACCGACAGCGATGCTGATGCCCTGGGAGAAGCCGACCACCGGCACCATCAGCAGCAGATAGGTGTTGAAGGCCAGGTTGCTGGCGCTGAGCGCGTCGGTGCCGAGGCGGGTGAGCACGGCGGTGAAGGCGACGAACGCGATCATCTCCAGGATCTCGGTGGCGCCACGCGGGATGGCGAAGGAGAAGAAGCGGCGCAGGCGGGCCGGGTCGAGATTGCGTGCCGACCAGGTAGCCAGTTCCGCGCGCTGCTGCGCGGCGAACAGCCAGCCCAGCCAGGCCAGCAGCATGCCGACGGCGGTGGCGAGACTGGCCAGTCCTGCCCCGGTGACGCCCAGGGCCGGCAGGCCGAGGCCGCCGAGGACCAGCCAGCGGTTGAGGGCGATGCACAGGATCGCGCCAACGATGCTCATCACCAGGACACGTTTGGTGCGGCCGATGCCACCGCAGAATCCGGCGATGCCGGAAACGGCCGTCAACGGCCCCAGCTCCGCCAGGTACCAGCCGAGCAACTCGGCGAGATCGCGCGCGACGGCATCCTCGGTGCCGAACACGGCCCCGAGGTGGTGGCGCAACGGGATGAGCACCAGGGAGAGGGCCAAGCCGACGACCGACAAGACGAACATCGGCCAGACCATGGCACCGGCTTCGCGCTGCTCGCCTGCGGCGACATGCTGGGCGGCGAAGACGCCGAGATAGCCGCTGGAGACCATGAACAGGCCCTGGAAGGTCCAGGCCAGCATGCCAGCCGGCAAGGCGGCGGCGAGCGCGTCCGGGCTGTACCAGCTCAGCACCGTCCGGTTCACATAGTGCATGAAGAAGCCGAGGCCGGTGCTGGCGGCCAGCGGCAGGGCGAGGCGGGCGAGACCGCCGATGGAGGCGGTCGCGCGCTCCATGCTCAGGCTTTCGGTTCGCCAGGTGGCGTCGCCCGCGACACCACCACCTTCTGCACCGGCTTGTCAGCCAGCTTCGTACCGCGCGTCTGCACGCCGCAGGGCTCGAGCTTGCCCAGGTCGATGACCTGCTCGTGCACGCGCTGGCCCTTGGCCGGGGCGAAGTGCAGGGTGGCCACGCCGCCGGTGCCGACCGCGAAGTAGTCGATCCTCCCCTGGCGGTCCTTGATCAGCTCGTACTCGCGGTCCTTGATGAACGAGGTGATGGACGTCACCTTGCCCCACGGTTCGCGGTCCTTGTCGCGGTAGACCACGGTGATGGTGAGTCCCGCCTCCTCGTCGAAGCGGTCGAGGTGGATCAGCTTGCCTTCCAGCACCGTCTTCTCGGTCGGCCCCATGATCTTGTACATGCCGTCCTGCATGACCGCGATGATCTTGTCGTATTCGCTGACCTTCAGCTCGCGGTCGCCGCTCTTCACCGCCGTGCCGATGAAGCCGGTCGCGGAGTCGTAGCCGATGCGCAGGTTGGCGTTGGCCACCGCCTTCTTGTCGACGCTCTCGAAGCCCTTGACCTTGGTGCGGCGCGGGAACTTCGGCCCGTACTTGGCGAGGATCCCCTCCAGCCAGGCGATGCAGGTGCCGACCAGGTCCTTGAGCTTGGCCTTGATCAGCTTGATCTCCGCCTCGATCGCGCCGATATCCTTGCGGTTCTGCTCGATGTCGAAGGCGCTGATGCGCTTGATCGGGATCTCGAGCAGCCGGGTGACGTCCTCGTCGGTGAGATCGCGGATGAACTGGCTCTTGAAGGGATCCATGCCCTTGATCACCGCGTTCCTGACCCCCTCCGCCGTCTTCTGCTCCTCGATCTTCTTGTAGACGCGGTTCTCGATGAAGATGCGCTCGAGGGTGAGGCTGTGCTGCTTGGCGATCAGCTTGGCCAGCTCGTGCTCGAGCTCGGCCTTGGTCAGGGCCTGCAGCCGCTCGGTGCAGGCGCGCAGCATCTCGCTGGCCTTCAGCTCAACCGGCTTGTCGTCGCGGATGACGACGATGTTGGAGTTGATCGAGGTCTCGCACTGGGTGTAGGCGAAGAGCTGCGGGATGACCTCGTCGGCGTAGACGCCGCGGGTCAGGGCCAGCACGATCTCGACCTCGGAGCCGGTACGGTCGCTGATCTCGCTGATCTTGACCTTGCCCTTCTGGATCGCCTCCTCGATCGACTCGATCAGGCTCTCGACCGTGGTGCCGGGCGGGATCTCGCGGATGATGACCTTCTTGTCGCCGTCGTTCTCGATCTTGGCGCGCACCCGCACCTTGCCGTTGCCATCGTCGTACTCCGACGCATCCATGATCCCGCCCTGCGGGAAGTCGGGGTGGAGGCGGAAGCGCTCGCCCTTGAGGATGGCGATCTGGCCCTTGAGCAGGTCGCCGAGGTTGTGCGGCAGGATCGAGGTCGCCATGCCGACCGCGATGCCCTCGGTGCCGAGCAGCAGGATGGTCGGCAGCTTGCTCGGCAGCGCCTCGGGCTCCTCCTTGCGACCGTCGTAGGACGGGACCATCGCGGTCAGGGCCGGGTTGAAGAGCGTCTCCTTGGCCAGGGCGGTCAGCCGGCATTCGATGTAGCGCGGGGCGGCGGCGTTGTCGCCGGTGAGGATGTTGCCGAAGTTGCCCTGCCGCTCGATGAAGTAGCCGAGGTCGGCGTCATCCGGGCAGCGCCCCTTGTTGGCCAGCACGACCAGGGCATCGCCGATCGAGGCGTCGCCGTGGGGATGCAGCTTCATGGTCTCGCCGATGATGTTGGCGACCTTCATGAACTTGCCGTCGTCCATCGTCCAGATGGTATGTAAAATACGACGCTGCACCGGCTTGCATCCATCGCGCAGATCCGGGATGGCACGGTCGACGACGACGTAGCTGGCGTATTCGAGGAAGTTCCGCCGCATCAGCGGTTCGAGGTAGGCCATTTTAGCGTGTGCTCCGAAGGCGCGGTATGATGGGCGGGCGGCAGCGGGGGCAAGACTACTCCATTGCCCCGAGGGGTTAGGGGTTAGGGGTTAGGGTCGTAGGGCAATGGCGACACGGACCACGGGACGGATCATCGTACGCTGACGATGTTGGCCCTCAGTGGTCCATGCCGACCCCGCAATACGACCCTAACCCCTAACCCCTAACCCCTGGGGCAATGGTGCTGTGTCCCAGTGGTCCATGTCCACCATGCAATACGACCCTAACCCCTAACCCCTAACCCCTGGGGCAATGGTGCTGTGTCCACGATCTCGCGCACCCGCTTCTCGACCGCCGCGATCACATCCGGCGGGGTCGAGGTGCCGGCGGTGATGCCGACATGGCGGCGGGCGACGAACCAGCGCGGATCGACCTCCTCGGGCCGTTCGACATGGAAGGCGGCGATGCCCTTGTCGGCGATGACTTCGCGCAGCTTGGCGGTGTTGGCGCTGTTCCTCCCCCCTACCACGATGCCAAGGTCGATATCGGCCTGCAGCAGGGTGGCGATGGCGGCCTGGCGCTCCTTCACCGGCTGGCACACCGTGTCGATGAAGCGCAGCTCCTCGACCCAGGGCAGGGCGCGCATCGCGCTCAGCAGCCTGGTCACCTTGTCGAGCCGGTTGGTCGTCTGGCTGACCACACCAAGCCGGGTGTGGCCGCGCAACTGCTCGAAGTCCTGCTCGTGGTAGACCACCGCGCTGGCCTTGAGATTGCCGATCACGCCCTTGACCTCGACATGGTCAGCCTTGCCGATGATCACCGGAAACCAGCCCTCGCGCTCGAGGAAGCGCGCCAGCTTGTGCAGGCGGATCACCAGCGGACAGGTCGCATCGTAGACGGTGAAGCCGCGCCGCTGCAGGTCGGCCTTGGTCGCGTCGCTGGCGCCGTGCGCGGTGATCATCACCGCCTGGGTCGTGATCG
>JAIFKN010000155.1 GCA_020049615.1 bacterium
ACGCCCCCATTGAGCAGGTGCTGTACCTCGACCGCTTCATGCAGGGCCACGAGCTGTTGCAGACCATCGCCCGCACCAACCGCACATTCCCCGGCAAGCACTGCGGCATCATTGTGGATTACGTCGGCCTCGCCCGCCGCCTGAAGGAGGCCCTGGCGGTCTACGCCCAGGAGGACATCGACGGCGCCCTGGCTGATCTGCGCGACGAGCTGCCGTTGCTGCGTGACCGCGACCTGGCCATCGTCAACTTGCTGGCCGAGGCCGGGGTCCGCGACCTGACGCCGTCGACCGCCACGGTCGAGAAGGCCGTCGATGCCCTGCGCCCCGAGCGCATCCGCGCCGACTTCACCACCCGGCTCAAGCAGTTCCTCAGCACCCTCGACACTGTCCTGCCCCGCCCTGAGGCCCTTGCCTACCTGCCGCACGCCAAGCTCTTCGGCTTCATCGCCCAGGCCGCCCGCAACCGCTACCGCGACACGCGGGTGAACATCAGCGGCGCCGGCGAAAAGGTCCGCGCACTCATCGACCAGCACCTGCGGGCGCAGGGCATCGACCCCAAGGTGCCGCCGGTGAAGATCACCGACGCCAGCTTCACCGAAGAGGTCGAGAAGGCCGGCTCGAAGCGGGCCGCCGCCAGCGAGATGGAGCACGCCGCCCGGCACCACATCGAGGTCCACTTCGACGAGGACCCTGCCCGCTTCGGCAAGCTCAGCGAGAAACTCGGCTCGATCCTCAGCAAGTTCCAGGACAACTGGGAGGAGCAGATCAAAGCCTTGCAGGAGCTGGTCGGCGAGATCCGCGGTCCCGCCGAGGACCCCGGTGGCCTGCCTGAGTCCCACCGCCCCTTCTTCGGCCTGCTGGAGCAGCAGTTCGCCGGTCAGCCCCGCGAGAAGCTGATCGAGGCCACCGTCGAGCTGGTCGAGCACATCGCCCAGGAGGTTCGCGCCACCGGCTTCTGGGCCACGCCCAGCTACCAGCAGGTATTGCGCAACTGGCTGGTGGACACCATCGACCGCCTCAACCTGGAGCCCGAGGGCAAGCTCGCCATCGCCGAGCATCTGGCCGACAAGCTCATGGAGCTGGCCAAGCACAACCACGCCGCCCTGGTGCGCTAATGGCTACCGGCGTCCTGACCATTGAAGACCTGCGCTTCGCCCTGCGCTTGAGCCCCCGGCGCCGCAGCGTCGGCATCACCGTCGAGCGCAACGGCGGCCTAACCGTCAGCGCCCCGACCGAAGCCCCTCTGGCCCGTGTCGAAGCCGCGGTGCGCAGCCGCTTGTTCTGGGTCTACCAGAAGCTGAGCCTGCGCCGGCAGGCTGAGCGTCGTGAAGATCGCCGCGCATACGCCAGTGGCGAGACCTACGCCTACCTTGGCAAGAGCCACCGCCTGCTGGTCGATCCGCAGCCAACCCCGCGCCAGCCCGCCGTCACGCTGCGTGATGGGCGCTTGGTCCTGCGCGCCAACGCCCAGGCCCAGGCCGCGGCCAACCTTGCCACCTGGTACCGGCAGCACGGCCAGGAGTGGCTGCCGCCGCGCTGCGCCCCTTGGATGGCCCGTATGCAGGTTGAGCCCGCCGCCATCGTCGTGCGCGACCTGCACAACCGCTGGGGTAGCTGCACCGCCAAGGGCGAGATCCAGTTCCACTGGCAGGTCATGACCTTGCCACCGGCTGTCATCGACTACATCATCGTCCACGAGTTGGCGCACCTCGCCCACCGCGGCCACGACTCCGCCTTCTGGACCACCGTCGAGCGGGCAATGCCGGACTACGAGCGCCGCAAGGAGCGGCTGGCGCAGCATGGGGGTGGGTATGTGCTGTGATCGTGCGTTTAGTGCCACAGCGAGACCAGGACGGCATGCGGATCATGCTTGGAGGACAGCCGGCCAACCCCGTGGTAGCGAAACGCCTGCCCAGGTTGGATTCGGGGCGCCGAGATCACCGGCGTAAGGTTTCAGTGGCAGTGGCGTCTTGTCGAGTGTAAGATCCTTTGTAAGGTGCCACCCCCATGACCACCCAGACATCCCGCCAGAAGCTCTCCAAGGCGCCACTGACACTAGCTTTATGCCAGGTCAGATTCTCGGCTTTGCGCAACATGGCCAGCTACATCCCGCAGGTCCAAGAGGCCATGCGCAAGGCTGGCTACCGTTTGGACATGAGCGGCAAGGTACAGGAGATCCTCCTGGGGCCCCAGGGGCCGCAGGTCCAGTTCTTTGACCGCTGGGAGTTCCTCAATGTAGAGAAGACCCGCAGCGTGGTGATCACCGAGCAGTTCGCAGCATTCCAGACCACGGCCTACACCGTATTTGAGGACTTTGTTCCCGAGGTGCAGCGGCTCATGGACGCCCTGACCGCGTCTGGCGCCGACCTGGTCATCACGCGGCTCGGGCTCCGCTATGTCGATGCCATCATCCCATCAGCCGGCAAGGCGTGGCGCGACTACCTCGATCCCAGCCTGCATGGCACGAAATGCCCCGTCCTGAACGATACAATGATGGCTCATCATGTCTTCGGGACGACGGTGCACGGCAAGATGCTGGCTCGGATCACCCAGAACCGGGAAGGCCTCACCGTCCCGGTCGAGATGGTGCAGCAGAATCTGATCTCACTCCGCGCCTCCCCTGAAGCTGGAGCTGTGGTCACGCTCATCGACATTGACCACTTTATCGAGTGGTCGAAGGACTTCATCGTCTACCAGCCCGAGCAGCTCCGTCAGTTGGCCTGGAACCTGAAAGAGGACATTTATACGGTGTTTCGGTCCTTCGTCACTACGGCAGCCATCGAGGAATGGAAGTGACCATGCCCACACAGCTCCAGCGGCAGATCACGTCGGATGAGATCGCGGCGGGCCTCCAGCCCGACCGGACCACGGAGCCGTTCGCCATCTTCGCAGGATTCCCCGATCCGGTGATGGGGACCTTGGCGTTCCGCTGGAAGACCCGGTGTGCGCATCGCCCGCAGGTCGCAGATTGGCTCGCTAACACCGAGCGATCTGCTCGGACCATGCTGGGCGGCCAGGGCATGGTCATCCTCCCCAACTGCCTGGGGTCGTGCGACATCGTATCATCTCCGATTCCAGAGTGGTTCACCTCGATCACCAGCCTGGGGCTGAATCAGGCCCCGGCCGCACCCCCTCGTCCGGTGGCGCTGGCCGCAACCAAGGAGCAGGCCCTGCATCAGCGGTTGCTGACGGCGTCGGTCGGCGACCAAGCGCGGGAAGCTCTTGCGGCCTTAGCGATCACGAAGAGCCAGATGGCCGAGATCCTCGGCATCGAACGCCCGCATCTCTACGCCTGGTTGGCTGACAAGGTCGGTCGCGCAAGCAAGGGCGACCGCCTGCGCGACCTCCTCAAGCTGCTGCTTTCCGCTGGAATCAGCAGTGCAAACCCACTGCGTAGCCACTTGGCAACAGAACCGCTGGAGCCCGACGGTGAACCCCTGCTGACGCTCCTCAAGGGGCGCGATCTGGGTCTGGCCAGCATTGCCGCGGCGCTGGCAACCGCCGCTCGTCTCAATCGTGCCATCACGGAAGAGGCCGCACGACGGCAGGCCAAGTTGCTCGCGGCTGGGCACCGCCAAATGACGGATGCCGACGCCCAGGCCAGCTTCGACCAGACGATGACGGAGTGGGATAACGCGTGACCGATGTCCCGGCGCAGCTCGAAAAGCTTCGGAATCACGGCTGGAGGCAAGGATCAGTCCTGCCTGCGTCGGTGGTCGAGGCCGCTCGTGTCCGCGCTGACGGGCAGTGGCCATCATCCATCCTGGTTGGGCCCGATGACTGGCTGATCATCATCAGTCACAGTTGCGATGTGCGCAACCGCAACAGCAATCCCGACAACGAGCCCTTCGTCGAGGTGCTGGTCGCCCGGAAGTACCCAGAGAAGAAAGCGGACTCACGCGAAACGTACGGCAAAAGCTCGCGCCGCATCCACTTCGAGGGAGAGCAATCAGGCACGACCGTCCGGCTGGTGGCCTTGGCTTATGAGCGCTTCCGCATCAGCCGATTCCTCCTAGTCGATGCGCCTCCCGATGGCGAACGCATCGTTGGGCACCCGGTGCCGGGGGCTCCTGGCAAGTTGGATGGCACGATCCAGACCGTGCTGGCATGGGTGACAAAGCGCTATCAGCGCCAAGCCTTTCCCGATGCCTTCGATATGGCAGCCAGGCCGGCCAAAGACGCCGTCGACGGCTACCTTAAGAAGCACGCCCAGGTCATCCTTGGGGCGTGGGTGGCCTGGGTCGAACGGCCAGATCGAACCCCGAGATTCCGCGCCGACTTCCGCATCGTCATCAAGTCCGACTTCGTCGCCGAGGACTGGGCAAAGCAGCAGGACGCGTTGGAGACTGCGTTCCTGGCTTGCTGGACGGCTGCTGCCGGCATCGAGGTCGATGTTGTGGCGGTCCAGGCACGTCGCTTCAGCCTGGGCGAGATCAGCGAAGGTGGGTTCAAGAAGTTCGATAAGGACTGGATCTCCTATGAGTTTGACCCGGACGGTGGGCCGGCGCCCGAGGTCTAATCGTGCCAACCCTCACCACTGAACACGATTTTCAGCGTGCCAGCCGACGCATCGACCACTGCTATCTCTGCGGCAAGCCGCTGAATGACGGCCGACCGACGAACCGCGACCATGCACCACCGAAGGCGTTGTTTCTTGAGACGGATCGAATCTCGCCACTGATCCTGCCGACCCATGTCGCCTGCAATGGTGCCAATAGCAGTCGCGACGAAATCGTTGGTCAACTTGTGCAGGTGCTGAACGACCGTCGCCCCGATTCGGCCAAAGACCGACGGGGGTTGGAGACCGTCCCAGACCAGCATGGCCGGTTGCACGCCGTCCTGCCAGCGCGGCATCTGTTCTTTAGTTGGGAGATCGACCGCTGGGTACGAGCTTGCCACGCAATCCTGTATGGGACCGTACTGCCGCGCATCGGCGTAAAGCGCAACATTCACCCGCCCATGCCGACCGGAACCTTTGCCGACGACGGCACCGTGCAGTTCGATGAGATCTTGCCACAGGTCCCGAAGTTCGTCGAGGTCATCAGGCGTAACCGGGCGACCAACACAATCGACGTGATCACAGCCTGGAATGGTGTTTTTGTGCTGCCTAAGCTGATTTCGGACTTCCATCGTGAGCAAGCCTCACAAGGATCCGATCATGTCCATCACTCCTGATTCCAAACCCAAGCG
>JAIFKN010000170.1 GCA_020049615.1 bacterium
TGCGCGCCTGTTCGACCAGGGTGAGGACGGCGGCGTAGGTCAGGCGTTGACGGTTGCCGAAGTCGGTGGCGAGAGCCGTCGCCGGCTCGCCCGCCTTGGCCTGGGCGATGCAGTATTCGGCGACCGAGCGACGCGTCGCGGGCACCTCGGCGAGGAAAGCGGCGTCCGGATCGGCGGCCGCTGTGGCGGGAAGGGCGACCATGGGAGCAGCAGTTGCATCCGGCGCAGGCGCAGGCGCAGCCATCCGCGACGCCATGCGCAGGCCGGCTTCGGACAGCAGCTTTCGGCGCACCGCCTTTCCGTCGACGCCGACGATCTCGACATCGAGATGGTCGACCGGCACGCCGTTCACCGGTGTGCTGCCTTTGGCGATGTACAGGGCTGCACCGCCGGCAAGTCCGATCTTGCCAGCACTCATGCCGGGTTCGATGGCGTTCTCCACCGGCGCGGCGACGACGCGCGGCGCCCCATCGACGGCGACGACCACCTGCCTGGCGCCGATGGCGAGGAAGCCGCCGCCATCCTGCGACGTCCACGTGCCGAGCAGATCGATCGGCAGTGCAACCGCCACTGGTGCGGGAGGCAGGACGGGGACAGGGGCGGTGGAGCGGTTGTCGTTGCAGCCGGCGAGCAGCGCCAGGGTCCCGACGAGGGCGATGGGCAGGGTGCGCATGGAGGGCCTCACTTCGCCAAGCTGGCCGCTTCGGCCAGGCTGAGGCCATTGCTGCCGGTCCGTGGCGCGGTGCGGAAGGCCTCCTCCAGCGCGTCTGCCTGCCGCTTCAGCTCGGCCGAGCGCTTGGCGATCTCCTCGACCGTCACCCCGTCCTCTAGCGAGCGCCGGGCGAGATCCAACGATGCGGCGCGCAGGCGCTCGAGGTCCTGCTGGTACTTGGCCCCGCTCGGGCCATTCCACGCCGGCTTCGTGGTAGCCACTGCGGCGGCGACCGGTGCGACGACCGGTGTGGCGATGGCCGTGACCGGGCTGGCCGGTGCTTCAGCCTTGCTTTCCACGCCCATGGCTTGGGCGAGGGTCGTGCCGACGGCGACGCTGGTGAAGATGCTGCCGGTGGTGCGCTTGGCGAACCTCGCCTTGACCTCGCTGCGCATGCTGGCGGGCAGCGCGACGTAGCCCACCGATTCGATGATCTCGGGCTTGTCGAGCAGAAAGTTGACGAAGCCGATGATGTCGGGGCGCGACATGCTTTCGAGCCGCACGTAGACGAAGATCGGGCGAGAGAGCGGCACATAGGTCCCGTCGAGCACCGTCTCCTTGGTCGGCATCACCGGCCCCTTGCCGCTGTCGATGGCCACCGCTTTGAGCACCTGCGCGTTCTCGATCAGGTAGGCCAAGCCCATGTAGCCGATGGAATTCACATCCGCAGACACGCCCTGCACCAGGACATGATCATCCTCGCTCACGACGATATCGGGGCGGAACTTGCGCTCCTTCGTGATCACGGCCTCCTGGAAGTAGTCGTACGTCCCGGAATCGCTGCCGGCGCCGAACAGGGCGACCTTGGCATCGGGGAAGCCGCTGCGGACATCCTTCCAACTGGCCGCACCGCCCGTCGCGTAAACGGCCTGCAGTTCGGACACCTTGAGATCCTTCAGCCACTGGTTGCGTGGATTGGCGACCACGGAGAGGGCGTCGAAGGCGACCGGCACCTCGAGGAACTCGAGCTTGGCGTCGGCCGCGGCCTTCAGTTCCTTGGCGTTGATGGCCCGGCTCGCGCCGTTGATCGTGCATGACTTCGCCAGCATGGAACGGAAGCCGGCGGTGGATCCGGTCGGCTTCGCCTCCAGGCTGAATCGGGGATCGATGTCGGCGTAGCTTTCGGCTGCGGCGACGATGATCGGGTAGACCGTGCTGCTGCCGTCGTAGACGATGGAGCCGTCGGCCGCCGTCACGGCGGTGAGGGCGATGCTGGCGATGAGGCAGAGACGCATGGGGGGATGTCCTGTCGTTGGGCTTGGAAGCGCATGCTTGGCGATCCTGTGAAGACCGCATGTGCCAAGCGTTGCCAACAGATGGAGGTCCAGCCCGCTTCACCAAATCTTCATGGCGCGAGGCGATTCTTCCCTGCACCGGAATAACACCAGGTTGTCATGTCCAAACAGCGATCGTTCCTCAACCTCCGCAACGCCAGCCGCGGGCAGCCACCTCCGGAGCCGGGTTCCATCGCTATCGAGGGCTACCGTGTCGAGTCGCTGGTGGGAAGCGGACCGCTGACCGCCGTCTACAGGGCCATGCTGGAGTCGCACCAGCAGCATGTCGTACTCAAGGTCCTCCTGCCCCATCTCGCCGAGAGCGAGGTGTTTGCGCAACGCTTCCTGCAGGCGGCCAATGCCGCCCGGCTGGTGACGCATGATCGTGTGCTGCCGTGTTACGATGTCGGTCAATCCAATGGCTGGGTCTATCTGGCCTGCGAACTGATCGACGGCGACGATCTTGCCACGCTCATGCAACGCGGTCCGATCGAACGCACCCGGGCGGTGTACCTTGCTTGGCAGGTCGCGATGGGCCTGGAAGCGATCCACGCCGCCGGTCTGGTGCATGGCAACCTGCGCCCGAGCAACGTCCTGGTCGATGCCGAGGACGGCGTGCGCCTTTCCGATCTCGGTCTGCCGGCCCTGACTGACGCCGATGCGCCGGCCCAGCCGGCGACGCCGACCGCGCTCCACCAGCCGCCAGAGGCGGGCCCGGACGAGGGCTCGGCCAGCGCCGCTGGCGACATCTACGCTGTCGGTGTGCTGCTGCTGGGCGCCCTGCTCGGTCGCACGCCACGGAGTGGATGCGCCCAGCAGCGCCTTGCCGAACTGCATGCCATGGCGCAGCCGGTGCTGGCCGAGGCGCCGGCCGGTCTGCTCGACGCCGATCTTGGGGCCGTGCTCGCCCGTGCCACCGCCGTCCGGCCAGAGGACCGCTATCCTGATGCGTGGCGGTTGCGCGAGGATCTCGAGCGCCTGCAATACCAGTTCTCGCCCATCCATGCCGGGCCGGTGGTGAAGGGGGCGGGCGGGGCCAGCACCTTGCGTGAGGCAGGTTCGCGTTCGACGCGAGGCGTGCAGGAGCCCGCGCCGCAGGTCGCTCCGCCATCGCGGCGCAATCTATGGATCGGCCTCGGCCTTGGCGCGTGCGCCCTGATCGCCGCCATCGCCTGGGGTCTGGGTGGTGGCGATACCACGCAGTTGGCTGGTCCGCCACCCATAGCCGTCGCTCCGCCGGTGGCGGATCCGGTCGTGCCGGCAACGGCCAAGGCTGCGGCGACGCCGAAACCGGCCTGGGCTGCGGAGGCCGGCGCCGACGAGGTCGGTCGTTGGGCCGACCTCGTCGTCGGCGAGGGTCGCCAGCGCCTGCGTCTGATCCCAGCGGGCAACTTCTGGATGGGCAGCGCAGCTGGTGAACCAGGGCGGTCGGCGGACGAGGACCGCCATCTCGTCACCCTGACGCGTCCCTTCTGGCTTGGCGACACGGAGGTCGCGCAGGCCTTCTTCCGCGCTGTTGCAGGTACGAATCCGTCCCATTTCCAGGCTGATGACCGCCCGGTCGAATCGATCAGCTGGAACGGGGTGCAGGAATTCCTCGCCCAGCTCGGAGGCCATAGCGGTGCGCCGGTACGTCTGCCGACCGAAGCCGAGTGGGAGTATGCATGCCGGGCGGGGGACCAGGCGGTGGCGAGCGGGGAGCGCGCCTGGACGGCTGGTTCAACCATCGACGGCACCCGTCCCGTCGGCAGGCTCCTGGCCAATGCCTTCGGTTTGCGTGACATGCAGGGCAACGTGCTGGAGTGGGTCGAGGATACCTACGGACGCTACCATCGCGAGTCGGCCGTAGACCCCGTCGCGACCGGAGGGGTGCACCGCGTCACCCGCGGTGGGGCGTGGAATCTCGACCTCTCGGCCAGCCGGCCGGCAGCGCGCAGCAAGGCTCTGCCGGTGGCGGCCTTCTTCTACCTCGGGTTCCGCATCGCTGTCACCGAGTGAGCGCGGCGGTAGCCGAACTACTTGCGCAGTTCGATCGTCCGCACGTTGCTCATGGGATAGATGTCGATGCGGCCCTTCCAGTAGACCTGCAGCTTCTCGTCATCCATCGCGTAGCGCAGCGTGTCGCCGGGATCCTTGATCCGGTAGGTGCCGCAGGGCTTGCCGTCGAGTCCGTAGACGACGATGCTGTCCGCCTGTTTCGGCACCAGCTGCCAGGCGACCAGGATGCCGACCAGGCCGGCGGCGAGGATCCCGTAGATGATCAGGGCCGTGCGCGGCTTGAAGCGGATCTCCATGGGACCTCTCCAGGCATGCTGGGTGTAGACCGCGCTTGGCAACCGTGACGCTGCCGGTTGACCGCGGCTATACCGCGATATCGTTCCGCCCGTCTCAACCTTTCGGGCAACCGGAAGCGTGGGCCCCATGGCCCGCGCTTTTTTCGTCTTAGGAAGCATGCCGATGCTCAATGCCGCACTCTTTCTGCAGCGTGTCGACGCCCTCGCCAAGGAGCGCGGCGTGGACAAGAACGTCATCATCGACCACATCGAGAAGGCCCTGCAGCAGGCTGCCCAGAAGCGCTTCGATGCCACCGGCGACCTTTCGGTGACGATCGACCGCGAGAGCGGCGAGATCCGCGCCTTCGAGGACGACAAGCCGGTCGACCTCGAGACCCTCGGGCGCATCGTCGCCAACGTCGCCAAGCAGGTCTTCGTCCAGGGCCTGCGCGAGACCGAGCGCGACCGCCTCTACGACGACTTCTCGCCCCGCCTGCACACCGTCGTCTCCGGCACGGTGATGCGCGAGGAGCACGGCATGGCGATCATCTCGCTCGGCGGCCGCGCCGAGGCGATCATGCCCAAGGAAGAGCAGCTGCCCGGCGAGGTCTACCGCCCCGGCGCGGTGGTACGCGCCTACGTGCTGAAGTGCGAGAAGAAGGGCAGCCGCCTGCGCATCGTCCTCTCGCGCACCCACGCCAACTTCGTCCGCGAGCTGTTCCGCGCCGAGATCCCCGAGATCGCCGACGGCCTGATCGAGGTGAAAGGCATCGTGCGCGAGCCCGGCCGCCGCACCAAGATCGCGGTCGCCAGCAACGATCCGCGCATCGATCCGGTCGGCTCGTGCGTCGGCATGCGCGGCAGCCGCATCTCCAAGGTCACCGACGAGCTCGGCGGCGAGAAGATC
>JAIFKN010000130.1 GCA_020049615.1 bacterium
TGGCGGCCTACCTGAACAAGCCCCACGCGCCGACGCTCACCTGGTTGTCCCTGCTCAGCGCCCTGCGCTGTCGGTTGGAAGTCAAAGCCCCCAAACGGTTCCTCAGCGTCGCCCTTCCAAAGATCAGCGCCCAACGCCGCGCCCACGAGCGGCAGCAATGGGAATCCCGGCGTCTGGTCGCCTTCCGCTCGCAGATCCTACGCCAAAGCCCGAGGAGTTCGCAGGCGGACGCCCAGCGCACCGCGCTCGGCTATGTCGCCGCCTCGGCCGCGCGTCTCGACGGCGACCTGCAGGCCGCCAATCAGCGCCTGGAATCCACCCGGGTCGAGTGCTCCGCCCCGGGCATGCGCGCCGCGCTACGTGCCGTCGCCGATGCCGCGCATGTGAACGCCGAAGATCTCGCCCTGCTGGCCGGCGTCTCGCTGAGTGCGGCGCAGTCAGCCCTCGATGAGACCCAGGAAGGCCGCCTCGCCACGCCGCACCGTCTGTTCTCCGCCATTGCTGCCCGTCTGGTCATCCATCCTGCCGGTGGTGGTGCCGTCGGCATCGACCTCGCCGCATCGGGCGATTGGCGCCCTGAAGCTCCACGGGCCGGCCGCAGCAGCATGACCCACGACGAGATCCGCGAGCGGGCCGCTCGTGGCGAGGCGCTCGCTGCCATCGCCCGCGAGGCTGGCGTTTCGCGGCAACGGGTGCATGCGATCGTGCGGAGCGGTACATGAAGCCGGCCGCGGTCGTCACCGATCTGCCGATTCCGCGCTGGGTAATCTCCGACACGCATCTCGGTCACGCCAACATCCTGAACTACTGCCCGTGGCGGCAGACCTGGGCCAGCGATGTGCACCAGCATGACGCGGCCCTGGTCGACGCCTGGAACCGTGTCGTCGGTCCCGAGGACTGGGTCCTGCACCTCGGCGATGTCGCCCTGGGCCACTTCGATCAAGTCGCGGCCTATCGCAAGCGCCTGCAGGGGCGTATCTGCCTGGTACTCGGCAACCACGACCGGACGCGTACCTCGATGCAGACGGCCGGATTCGATGTCGTGGTGCCGGGCGGTGAGATCCGCATCGGCGGCGACCGCTGGGTCTGCCGGCATGACCCGGCCAAGATCACGCCGGAGATGGCGGCTGGCGCCAGGCGCGTCCTGCACGGCCACTGCCATGGCGACAGCCACCGCGGCTCGCTACCTGAGCACCTACGCGAGCTTGCCATCGACTGCGGGGTCGATGCGCTGCGTTCCGTGGATCCGGTGCCCTGGGATCAGGTCCGATGAATGGTCTCCGCCTGCGCTGGCCGGCGGTCTGGCAGCGTCTCGGGGCGTCGTCCACACCCGATGTCGGTGATCTTCTGCAGCGTTGGGCCGAGCCGCAGCGCCGCTATCACACCACGGCGCATCTCGCCCACTGTCTGGCGACCTACGACCGCAATCCGCTGCGCGACGCCCGGGTCGAGCTGGCGCTCTGGTTCCATGACGCCGTCTACGACCCGCATGGCAGCGACAACGAGGAGTGCTCCGCTGAGCTGGCCCGCTCGGTCGCCGTCACCGCTGGCCTGACAGCCGAGACGATCGACGTCGTGGCTGGCTGCATCTTGGCCACCCAGCATCGCGAGCCGCCCACCAACGCTGCCCAGGCCCTGACCCTCGATGTCGATCTGGCCATTCTCGGCGAGACCCGCCGCCGCTTCGACCGCTACGACGCTGCGATCCGGGCCGAGTACGCCTGGGTGCCCGAGGAGACCTATCGGCGCGAGCGCGGCCGCATCCTAGCGGGCTTCGCCATGCGTGATGATCTCTTCACCACGCCCTGGTTCCGCCGCCGCTACATGGACCAGGCCCGGGCGAACCTCCTGCGCGCGGTGCGCCGGCTGGAGGCTGGCCATGGGTGATCTCACCAGCCGGAGGTGGATCGTCGCCAAGGGCATCATGTTCGCGGTCATCGTGGTGATGTCCGGCGTCGGCGTCCTCATCTACGAGGACGTCTGGCTCCGGCTCGGCCTGCTGCTGACCTGCCTGTGGGCGGCCTGCCGGTTCTACTACTTCCTGTTCTACGTCCTGGAGCGCTACGTCGGCGTCGAGGGCCGCTATGCCGGCATCCTCGACCTCTGCCAGCGCCTGTGGCGGAAGCGGAAGTCATGACGCGCTGCTTCTGCCTGGCCCTGCTGAGCGCTTTGCTGGCTGCTGGTGAGGTGACGAGGATGAAGTAATGATCAGCCATCCCTGCTGGGATGGTGAATGGCGGTGGATTCCCACTGCGGCAGGGCACCGGTACCTAGGGCAGGGACCTGACGCTCAGCGCCCCGATTGTGTCGTGGCAGGTCTGCAGCAGTCGCCCGAAGATGATCCGTTCATCAATCCGCAGTTCGCGGCACTGCATCTCGGGCCAGGAGCGGCCGGCGACGAGGCCCATGCCGAACTCGAAGGCAAGCGTCGCCAGCAGCCAACCGGCGCCGATGACGACCCATGTCCGATGGCGCTGCGGCCCCAGACACCCAATCAGCAGCCAGGCGACGGCAGCGATCGCGAGCATGAGCAGGATGCCGCTGATCGGCTGCGCCGTCCTGATGCCCAGGCGAGGAGCCAGCACGGCCTGGCGCAATGCCCCGTTGGCGATGGCGAGCGGTACGATGGCGACCCAGCCGACAATGGACCAGATCAGCACGCGCATATGGCAGATCGTGGACATGCGGGGCGCTCGCCAAGTGACCGCGGCCATGGCCAGTTGTGGATCGCCAGGGTCTGGCGACCCTCCGCCATGGCCAAGATCTACGTGGATGCCGATGCCTGTCCGGTGAAGAACGAGGCCTACGCCATCGCCAAGCGGTTGAATCTCATCGTGCATGTGGTCGCCAACCAGTGGATGAACATGCCGGACGACCCGATGATCCGCCTGGAGGTCGTCGACGACGGGTTCGACGCGGCCGACCATTGGATCGTCGAGAAGGTCGGCCGGAGCGACGTCGTCGTCACGGATGACATCCTCCTCGCGGGCCGCTGCATCGAGAAGGGCGCCCGGGTCATCACCAACCGCGGTGTAGTCCGCGACGCCAACAACATCGGCGAGGCCCTGGCCATGCGCGAGCTGATGCAGTACGTGCGCGCCTCGGGCGACACCTCGGGCAACCAGAAGCCGCTCGACGAGGCGGACCGCCGGCGCTTCCGTCAGGAACTGGATAAGCTGGTCACCGCCGCGCTGCGCACGCCGTGATTCCCTCAGCGTGATGGCGCTGCGACCTCAGCCTGCCAGCGGTTGAGGTTCTGCTCGTTGGCGGGAGCGACGATGTGGGCGACGGCGGCAGCGACCTCGGCGCTCGCAAACTCCTGCTTCCACGTCACCAGGTGCCTGTCGGCGTACGCTCGAAGCCGATGCTGAGCTGGAACAACGGCTGGCAGGTGTGCTTGATGACGATGCTGCGGGCAGGCTCGATCGCGACGAAGACGGCCTCGTTGGGGTAGTCCTTCCCGTCCGGTCCGTGCATGGTGAAGCGCCAGTTGCCGCCCGGCCTGAACTCGAACACGTCGAACGTGTTGCGGAACCCGTCAGGGCCCCACCACCGCGCCAGGCGGGCAGGCGTGGCGAACGCGGCGAAGACCTGCTCGGGCGGGGCGGCGAAGGTGCGTGAGCTCGCGAACGTGGTCATGCCGCGGATCGTCCTTTGACCCTGGTCACCGGCAATCCGTTGATGGTCGACCTTGGGCGACCGCTTGCACAGGCCTGCGGTGGGCCGACGACCATGCCATGCCCGACGACGCCCAGATCCGCGAGAAGCTGGCCAAGATCAAGGCGCTCTTCGCCGGCGCGACCACACCCGGCGAGCGGCAGGCCGCCCAGGCCGCTCTCGACCGGGTGCAGCAGCGCATCGACGGCATACCCCGACCACAGGCCGTGGCCGATCCGCCGATGGAGTTCCGCTTCTCGCTGACCAACCCATGGTCGTTGCGCCTCTTCCTGGCGCTCGCCCGCTCCAAGGGGCTCAAACCCTACCGTCACCCGCGCATGCGCCGGACCTCGGTCTGCCTGATGATCGGCAAGGTGGCGGTGAACACCGACTTGTGGCCGGAGTACCTGGAGATGAACAAGGTGCTCACGGAGTATCTCGGGGAACTGGCCGACCACATCATCGCTGACTGCATCAACCCCGATCGTTCCGATGCCGAAGTGGTGGCGGGGCTGCCAGGGCCGACGGCCGGTGGCGAGTTGGAGGGATAGTCCGACTGGCTTCTGGCATCAATATTCATGCGCGCACTGAACATTCATGCGCGCCATGAATATTATGGCGAGAGTACAGCGAGGTCCTGTCGCACCTGCCATGCCGTTGCGAATGACCCATAGGACCGACGGGCGAGCGCACTGGCGCTGGCCTCGGGTTCACGCTCGGCGATCGCCCACATGTCAGCGCGATAGCTGGGGCCGAGCATGATGCGATGCCTATAGCCGCTATGCCATTTCGCCAGGGCGTTCGGCGCCAGCACATCACCTGGGCGCTCGCGCAGGGTGCCGGCCGGGACGCGCAAAGGGGTGTCGACGAAGCGGGGGTCCGGTCCACGCCGCTGCATCTGGAAGGCATTGCCGGCACGAAGCAGGTCGACGGACTCGCGCCGCGCACCAAGACGCTTCCAGCGCCGGTCAGCCCTGTGCCAGCGGGCGATCGCTGCCCAGCAGGTGCGCGAGCGCTCGCCAGGCAGAAGCGGGACCGCACGCACCAGGCGATCGGCGTTGATGGCGCGGGCGTGCAGGGCGATCCATTGCACGGCGAGGCCGAGGCGGCGCATGTCACCCTCCTCCATGCCGGAGACGACAGCACCGAGCAGGGCGTCCTCGATGTTCGCATCCCGCAGCGGGGTCGCGGCAACGGCGCACCCGATGCCAGCGAGCATGGCGGCCATGATCGACCCGCAGGCTGAAGCGGATCTGAGGGGCGCTGTTGTTCTCGCCGGCCTGCGGACCTGGTCGCCTGAGCGCCGTCTGGAGTACGCCTGCAAACTGACCGCCATGGTTCGGGCGTCATCCCGGGCCGCCTGGCGAAGCCGTCCTCCGGCAATGAGCCCGCTCCAGGCCGACATCGCCTGGGCGGAATCTCAATACGGTCCCGAGATCGGCATCGCCCTGCGGGCTTGGGCAGCGAGCCGGCCAACGGTTTGCCAATAAGGTCCACTGAGGTTTCCCATGGACATCCAGCCCATCAGCGCCCTCAAGGCCACCATGCCCGCCGTGCTGCGCGGCATGCGCGAGAGCCGCCGCCCCGTCCTGGTGGTGAGCAAGGGCCGTCCGCAGGCTGTCCTCCAGGATGTGGCGTCCTACGAAGGCACCCAGGACGCCATCGCTCTGCTGAAGATGATGCTCCAGTCCGAGAAGAACGTCACGGCGAAGCGCGGTTCGACCACCAAGGAGGTGCTGGCCCGCCTGCGTGCGCGGGTCCGGGTCCAGGCAGCAGCCTCGTGACCACGCGCTACGCCGTCCGATGGACGCCGGAGGCCGAAGCCGACGCCGCCACCATCATCGAGTTCTTCAACGACCCCATCAACGCCGAGAAGGTCATCGTCCAGTTCGGGGAGAAGGCCGACAGCCTGCAGACCTTGCCCGAGCGTGGGCGGGTGGTGCCGGAACTGCGGAAGATCGGCGTCCTGACCTACCTGGAGGTCT
>JAIFKN010000117.1 GCA_020049615.1 bacterium
TCAACTGCTCGTGGTTGTGGCGGATCATCTGCGCCTGGTGCATGAACACCGTCTCCTCGGCGATGGCCATGGCGAGGTCGCCGATCTGCTCGAGCGAGGAAACCGCGCGCAGCAGGTGCGTGTATTCCTTGATGTTCCCGGGCTCGGAGACCATCCGTTCCTGGATGAAGGCGTAGCAGGCCTTGGTCTGGCGGTCGGTCTGCGGCTCCTCGTCGATGACCTTGCGTGTGACCTCCGCATTCCCGGTGACGAACGCATCCATGGACTGGCGCAGCATCTGCTGCGCCAGGAGGCCGAGCTCGACCAGTTCAGGCGGATTGGTGACCGTGTTGTGGCAGGCGATGTAGTGGGCCCGCTTGCTCACCGATTCGGCATGATCGCCGATCTGCTCGAGATCGCTGGCGATGGACATCGCGGAGATGATGAAGCGCAGGTCGCGCACCATCGGGTTCTGCAGGGCGATGATGGTGTGGCAGCGGTCCTCGATCACCGTCTCCATGGCATCGACGCCGTCCTCGAGGGTGCGGGCGCGTTCGCGCAGATCGGCGCTGGGACGCTTGATGCCTTCGACGGCCACGCCCATGGCGCGGTCGACCATGTCGCCCATGGCGACGATCGATCGCTTCAGGTCGGCGAGCTCGAGTTCGAATTGACGCAGCTGGGTCATGTGCAGTCCTAGCCGAACCGGCCGGTGATGTAATCCTCGGTCTGCTTGACCGAGGGGTTGGTGAAGATGGTCAGGGTCTTGTCGTATTCGATCAACCGGCCGAGGTAAAAGAAGGCCGTACGGTCGCTCACCCGCGCCGCCTGTTGCATGTTGTGGGTGACGATGACGACGGTGAACTGCTTCTTGAGAGTGGCGATCGGGTCGAGGGCCGAGCACGGCTCGTCCATCAGCAGGACCTCGGGCTTGATCGCGACCGCACGGGCGATGCACAGGCGCTGCTGCTGACCGCCGGACAGGCCGAGGGCGCTCTGCTGCAGGCGGTCCTTGGCCTCGTCCCACAGGGCGGACCCGCGCAGGGCCTCCTCGCAGGCGGCGTCGAGCACGCGCCGGTCATTCACCCCGCTCGTGCGCAGGCCGTAGACCACGTTCTCGTAGATCGACTTGGGGAACGGGTTCGACTTCTGGAAGACCATGCCGATGCGCTTGCGCAGGCTGGTCACCTCGAGGTTGCGGTCGTAGATGGTCTTGCCGCCGACGGTGATGTCGCCGCGGTTGTGGGCGCCATCGACCAAGTCGTTCATGCGGTTGATGTTGCGCAGGAGCGTCGACTTGCCGCAGCCGGACGGTCCGATGAACGCCGTGACCTGGCGTTCCGGGATGTCCATGGTGATGTCGTAGAGCGCCTGGTTGGCGCCGTAGAAGAAGTCGAACTTGGTGATCTTGATGTAGGCCGGGTCGCCATTGTACGGCGGCTGGTCGGCGACCGGTTGCGGCAGGGCGGCGGAGGGCGGGGCGGTGGTGGGCGAGAACGCGGACATTTAGAAGGCTCCCGTTGCGAACTTCTTGCGCAGGCGCTCGCGCATGAGGATGGCGGTCAGGTTGAGCACCAGGACCAGGCAGATGAGGAAGAAGGTGGTGGCGTAGACCATCGGCTTGGCCGCGTCGGAATCCGGGCTCTGGAAGCCGAGATCGTAGATGTGGAAGCCGAGGTGCATGAACTTCTGGTCGAGATGCATGAAGGGCAGCAGGTCGGTGTCGTTCCAGGTGCCATCGATGGGCAGTCCAGGCGCGAGCTTGACCACGCCGACCAGCATCAGCGGGGCGACTTCACCAGCGCCGCGCGCCATCGCCAGGATCAGGCCGGTGAGGATGCCGGGCACGGCGGCTGGCAGGACGATGCGCTGGATGGTCTGCCACTTCGAGGCGCCGAGGGCGAGCGAACCTTCGCGTGCCCCACGTGGCACCGCCGCGACGCTCTCCTCGGTGGCTACGATGACCACTGGCACGGTCATCAGCGCCAGGGTGGCCGCGGCCCAGATGATGCCGCCAGTGCCGTAGGTCGGGGTGGGCAGACGATCCTGGAAGAACATGTTGTCGATCGCGCCACCGACGCCGTAGACGAAGAAGCCGAGACCGAAGACGCCGAAGACGATGGATGGCACGCCGGCGAGGTTGTTGATGGCGATGCGCACGGCGCGCACGAAGGGTCCCTGTCGGGCGTATTCGCGCAGGTAGATGGCGGCGAGCACACCGAAGGGGGTGACGCACACGCTCATCAGCATGGTCATGACGAAGGTGCCGACGATGGCCGGGAAGATGCCGCCTTCGGTGTTGGCCTCGCGCGGATTCTCGAAGAGGAAGCCCCACACATTCGCCACCGTCTTGCCCAGGCGGCTGGCCAGTCCCAGTTCGTTGGGGAAGTAGTAGGAGGCGATCTGGCCGAGCACGATGCGCCGCTCCTTGCCGTTGCTCAGGCGGATGACCAGGCGGTTGGCCGACTGCTGCTCGCGCAGTGTGGTGGCCTTGGCCGACAGGGTGTCGAAGATCGCCTTGAGCCGCGTGATCTCGGCCTCGGCTTCGGCCACCATGGCGGCATCGCCGGTGCGCTTTCCCTTGCGCACGCGGATATCCTGGCGGTAGATGTCGCGGCTGTTCTCCCCGATCAGGCCCTTCTCGAGGTAGGAGATCTCCTCGCGGCGGGCGCCGACCTCGGCGACCAGGGTGGCGAGCCGCTCGCGGAAGGCCGGATCCTCGGCCGGCAGCGTCGAGCCATCGGCCAGCGTCAGCTTCACCGGCAGCCCGATGGCGTCGCCGTACTCCATGCGCTCGATCTCGATGATCCCGGTTGGCGTCTCCTGGGCCTTCACCGCGGCGAGATCGACGAAGCGGAAGCTGGCGTTGAACGCATCGCGGTTGCCGGTGAAGACCTGCATCTCCTCGCCGTCGCCGACCCGCTTGTCCTGCACCCGGGCGAGTTCGCCCCACAGTGGCTCCTGCTTCCCGTCCACCTCGATGGTCCAGGCATGGACGCGCTTCGGCCAGAACACCGAAGCGCCGTTGACAATGATCGTGTACAGCAGGAAGACGACCATGGCGAGGCCGACGGCCAGGCCCATCGAGGTCAGCCAGACCATCGGTTCGCCGGCCGGTCTGCCGTTGGCCTTGAGATTGGGCATGATCATGCCTGCTCCTTAGTCTCGGCGCGCAGCGCCAGTTCGGCCGCCGAGTGGCGTTGGGCGGATACCATGGGCGAAGCCCATCCGCCCACGGTTTCGGAGCGTATGCGACGAGACCGAGTCGCGACAAAGGCCGGGGGGCAGGCCCGCAAGGGCCGCGGGGGCGAAGCCCATGAGCGAATGGCCATGGTTCAGACCGTCTTGTACTTCTCGCGGAGGTGCTGGCGCAGCACCTCCGCGGCGGTGTTGACGAGGAAGGTCATCAGGAACAGGAGCATCGCGCCGAGGAAGAGCGCCCGGTAGAGCGTGCCGCCATGCGGCGCCTCGGGCAGTTCGACCGCGATGTTGGCGGACAGCGTGCGCATGCCGTTGAAGATGTTGAGGTCCATGACCGGCGTGTTGCCGGTGGCCATGACCACGATCATGGTCTCGCCGATGGCGCGGCCGAGGCCGATCATCAGCGCCGAGAGGATGCCGGCCGAGGCGGTGGGCACGACCACCCGCATGGCGGTCTGCCAGCGGCTGGCGCCCAGGGCCAGCGAGCCGGATCGCAGCGCCTGCGGCACGTTGGTCAGGGCGTCCTCAACGATGGTGAAGAGGATGGGGATGACGGCGAAACCCATCATGAAGCCGACGACCAGCGAATTGCGCTGCTCGAAGGCCGCCCCGGTCGCTTTCGGCCACCAGCTGCGGAAGTCGCCGTTGAACAGCAGGTTTTCGATGGGTCCACCGAGGTTCCAGCACGCCACCAGCGCCAGCAGCATGATCGGCGCGAAGGCGATGAACTCGTAGCCGGGGCGGATGCGGCTGCGGACGTGGTCGGGCAGGCTGCTCCACATCCAGCCGAACAGCAGGGCCGTGGCCGGCAGGCCGAGGGTGCAGACGAGGACGGCCGGCACCTCCTCCTCGATCAGCGGGGCCAGCCACAGGGCGGCGAGGAAGCCGAGCACCACCGAGGGCAGCGAGGCCATCACCTCGATGGTCGGCTTGACCCAGATCTTGAAGCGCGGGTGCATGAACTCGCTGGTGTAGATCGCGCCGAGGAGGGCGATCGGGACGGCGAAGAGCATGGCGTAGAGCGTGCCCTTCAGAGTGCCGATGATCAGCGGGATTAATGACAGCTTCGGTTCGAAGTCGTCGGTGGCGCCGCTGCTCTGCCAGCTGTATTCCGGCTCATTGCCGCCTTCGTACCAGACCTTGCCGAAGAAGGCGGTGAAACCGGATTCGGGGTGCGGATCGGTCAGCGTGAAGTCGTGCAGCGTGCCACGCTCGTCGAGCAGGAATAAGCGGTCGTACTTGCCGGAGATGACGGCATCGCGGATGTCGTAGTCCACCGTGCCCTGCCAGCGCACGGTGGCGGCGGTGGCGAAGCGCAGCGAGGCCTCATGGCCGTCGGCGAGGAGGAAGGACTTGTTGCGGATGCTGTTGGCGTAGGCGTTGGCCCCGGCCTGCAGCGGGGGCAGGTCCTTGGTCTTGCCATACTGCCGCTTCTGCAGCGTGGGATCGATGAACAGCGAGAAGATGCGGTTCTCGCCGGTGTGCGCCGTGAGGACCAGGGAGACATCGCCGAAGAGGAAGTCGATCGAGGCGATGCGCGGATCGCTGAGGTCGGCGAAGGGCTTGAAGGGCTGCTGGAAGACCGTGAGGTCGCCGTCGCTGATGGCCAGCACGGTGATCCTGCCCTCGCCGTCGGCGGCCACCAGGGTCTCGCCGCGATCGTCGATCAGGATACGCTCGGGAGGAGCGGGCAGCAGGGCGGTGACGTCTTTGCTCCACAGCTTCTCGGCCGTGCCTGCGGCACCACCCAGGGCCGCACGGCTGATCTCGAAGGAACTGGCATGGACCTTGCCGTCCTGCAGGACGGCGACCAGCTTGGTGTCGCTGGAATCGCCCAGGCCGACGGCGGCGATGGGCTTGCCGGATTCGCCGATCCGGTACTCAGCCATCACCTCCGGCTTGGCGACGATGCGGTTGGCGCCTTCGGCCGGGGTCTCGCTGGTGTAGTTGAGGTCGATCTGCAGGACGCGGCCGCGGTCGGTGCCGATGATGAGCGACTGCTCCTCCTGATCGTAGTCGGCGGCGGTGGCGCGCTCGCCGTCGGGCAGCAGCCGCGTGGCCGATCCCGCGCCCTCGCGGGGGAGGAAGTGCAGCACGCCATCCGGCGCGAGCACGAAGGGGAGTTCGCCCCACTCATCCACGCCGAGCGCCACCGAGGCACCTGGAGGCCCCTGGCGTTCGCCGCTGACCTTGACGTCGGCCTGCTGGAACAGCGGCAGGATCTCGATCAGGATGAAGACGAAGATGCCGAACACCGCGGCGATGATCGACAGGCCTCCGACCTTGATGAAGGAGGTCATGAAACGATCGACCAGCAGGGTCGAGCGCGCGGTCTGGAAGCGGTCGGGATCGGGCATGCGGCGGCCGCCTGGCTGCGGGAGGGGAGATGGGGACGACACCCTCCCGGAAACGGCTGACCGTTTCCGGGAGGGCTACTGGAGGCTGGTTGTTACTTGCCGCCGCCGGTCAGCGTCATCTCGGCCTTGAGCGGGAAGTACCCGTCCTTGACCACGATCTCCTGGCCCTGCTTCGATTCGACGTAGCGCACGAACTCGTGCACCAGGGTCGGCAGCGGCTCGTTGGGCTTCTTGTTGACGTACACGAACAGGAAGCGGCCGAGCGGGTACTTGTTCGACAGGCAGTTCTCGTAGGTCGGCTCGACCAGCGCGTCGGCCTTGTCGCCCAGCGGGAGGGCCC
>JAIFKN010000101.1 GCA_020049615.1 bacterium
CGGCCATCAGCGCGTCGTAGGCGGTCTGGTCGTTGCGCAGCTTGTGGATGTCGAACAGGGCGACGGTGGCGAACAGGTTCTTGCTGTTCAGCCCGTTCTTGTCGATCTCGGCCGCGATCTGGTCGCGCAGCAGCGATTCCAGCTCCTGCTTGGAGAAGTTCTTCTCCTCATTGGCATCGAAGCGGTTGATGATGTAGAACATCTTGTTGACGATGTTGCCGCGATTCGCCTCCGACATCTCCTTGATGATGTCGAGGTAGCTCATGGTGAAGCCCTGCGGTGGCAGGATGTTGATCACCAGGTCGGCCTCGTTCAGGTAGTCCAGGGTGACCTGGCGGGCATAGGCGTTGGTCGAATCGATGCCCGGCAGATCGACGATCTGGATGTTCTTCTCCTCGAACAGCTGATGGCGCTTGTGGATGAAGACCTGGTCGATCATGAAGAGATGGCCGAGGCCTCCCTGGTTCTGATCGTAGGTCAGGTAGGTCTGCGCATTCTTCAGCTCATCCTCGAAGACGGTGCCGCAGCGCGCGGCATACTTGTCGATGAACATCAGGAACTCGGACAGCTCCGAGCCGTATTTCGCCGCCTTGCCCTTGTCGAACTCGCTCCGCAAGGCGGCGTCGAGCGCCTCGTTCTTGTGGGCGGCCTGCATCCAGTCGATGACCTCGCGGATGATGCCGAGCTGCTGTTCCGGCGAGGCGGTGCGGCTGCGCAGGTCGAACTGCTTGAAGGCGTTGCGGTAGCGCTTCTGGTGGAAGACGACCTGGCGGATGGCCAGATCGCGGGGGAAGTACTTGACCCGCACCAGCTCGCGGCCGCCGAACGGCCCCGTCATGATGGTGATGGACAAGGTGCATTCACCAGCCGCCGTCGGCAGCAGGTTGTGGACGCCCAGCAGGGCGTTGATCACGGTCGACTTGCCGGCCGAGAAGCCGCCGGCGAAGCACAGCTTGTAATGGTCCTTGGCGCACAACCCGTCGGCGCGGCGCAGCGCCTCCTTGATGCCGGCGGCCTTGTACTCGGCGCTGCCGGCGAACAGGTTGTCCTGTGCGTCTTTGGAAACCTGGTCGTCAAGCTCCTTGGCAAGGGCGAGGAGGGAGGTGGCGGCGGCCTTGGCCTGGGGGAAGCGGGTCGGATCGGGCATGGGTTCCTCTGGCGGGTCGGGTCGGTGTGGATGTGGCGGAAGGGAGAATCAGGCGGCAGGTGCAGCTTTGGCGGGCTCCGCCTTGGGCAGGCTCTGCGACAGCTCGGTGATCAGGTGGCTGATGCTCGCGGTCCGGGCGCCCGGGTCGATATGCGTCGCCCCCTTGATCGCCAGGTTGAGCTGGGCCAGATCGAGATGCGGCAGCGGATCGTTCACGCCTGAGACCTCGACGGTGCCGCGGCGGATGCGCTGCAACAGGTCCTGCGGACTCCGCGGATCGGCGAACATCTGGCGTCCGCTCAGGATCTCGGCGACTAGCAGGCCGGCGCTGTAGACATCTGCCTTTACCGTCAGGGCCTTATCGATGCCGGCGCGATCGCCGGTCAGGTAGGCGTCGATCAATTCCGGCGCCAGGAAGGGATACGCCCCCCGCAGCAGCCTGGCCTGATTGGCCGGCGCAGCCACATACATGAAGCCGGCGTCGATGAAGATGCCTTCCGCCTGGGCGCCCTTGCGGCGCAGCAGCACGTTGGATGGCTTGACCGCACCATGCACCGATCCGCGCTTGTGCAGCGTCTGCAGCCCTTCCAGCAGGGTGATCACGAAGGCAAGTCGGGCTGCCGCCCGCAAACCGGCCAACCCATCGCGCGAGATCGGGCGGGCATCGATGAAATCCGTGGAAACAAAGCCACCGGCCTGCGGATCGGCTCCGACCTCCTTGTAGCGGACCAGGGACGGGTGCAGCACATCGCCGACCAGTTTGCTCATCGCACCGGTGGTCCGGATCAGCGTTTCGTCGATGTGACGCACGGCCCAGTAGGCGTTTTGGCTCGTCGCCAGGTAGACCGGACCCATGAGACCGGAACCCAGCTGCCGGACGATCTTGTAGGTGCCGAGGTTGGTGATGGCGGGCATGCGTACTCCGTCGGGGATGGAAAGCCGTCTCAAGAAGCCGTCTGCCTGCCGAAGGCTCTGACGGCCGTGCCAGCCAACCTAGACGGGGCATCAAGTCAAGCACTCGCGATGGCTTCAGGTTAAGGCTGTGCTTGATGTGGCGGTTGTCGCCTGTCACTGGAAATCACCGTTACGGCACACAAAGCCGAAATCCGACGCCCTTATTTCGGATCCTCGGCCCTGCTCCACCAACAACCTTCATTTTCCCACCATGGCCTGATTGACGCCGCACCAGCGGCCGGCAGCATCCGCCAGCCCTTCTCTGGAGCTTGCTCATGCGCTACCCGCTTGCTGTTGTCCCGACCCTGCTCGCCGCGGCTGCGGCGCTGACCTGCGCCGAGGAGTCGGCCGGCCTGACCGTGGGCGGCTACGTATCGGTCATCGGCAGCGTCAGCCAGATCGCCGTCCGCGATGGCACGCCGGTCGGTTCGGGGCCGGTGGTGACCCCCAATCCGGGGGGGGCAGACAGCACCAACGCCTTCCTCGGGCAGGCCGCACTCGATCTTGTCGCACCCGGCGCTTCGCCCGACGGAGCCGACGAGAGCCTGACCACCGGTTTCACCGTGGATGCGCAGGTGCGCCTCGGCTACGCGTTCTCGCCGCTCTTCCGGACGACGCTCGATGTGCAGTTCGACAACGCCTACAGCAACGATGTGCGCATCCAGCAGGCGCGGCTCGATCTCCAGTTGAATGACCGTTGCACCATCACCGCCGGCAAGGCCGAGGGCATCCTCGGCTGGGAAGCTTCGGACCGGGACCAGTTGTGGCGCGTGAACCGCGGTCTGACCTCCGGCCTGGCCGGTTCAGAAACCCTTGGTGGATTGGTCGCCTGGCGGCTGACCGAGCGGAGCGAGATGGCGTTCGGACTCTATAACGGCCTGGGCCTCGGCGCCTACCGGGACGACACCAACGTCAACGCCAATGGCGAGGTCGCCGTCGCCGCAGAATTCTCCACGGAGGTCATCGATGTGGCGGACCTCGACTTCGAGGTCGCCTACGATCCACACAGCTTCGACTGGGACGTCAGCAACGATACCGGCGAATGGGCGGATGTCCTGCAGGCCGGCATCAACGCGACCGTCCAGCTCGTGAACATCAACGAGGCCTTGCGGCTGGGCGGAGAGATCGTCTATCGTCGCACCGGCGAGAGTTCGCCGAGATCTGCCGGACGCGAGGCGTTCGATACGTTGGCCTTCTCGGTTGTCGCCAGCCATCGCCTGCCCACGACCGCCGCATCGAACCTGTCTGCCGGGTATGCGAAGGTGATGGAGGACTTCTCCGGCGACGGCGTGATGAAGCACTATGTGAACGAGGCCTTCGTGGCGATCCAAAGCAAGCTGGGGCTCGAGGGCCTTGAGATGCTTGGCATCAGCGCCGAGGCGACCTACCGCTGGGAGGATGGTGGCGGCAACGATGGCGTGCATGGCAACATCTGGGGTGGCTACCTGCAGCTGATCGCGGTGCTGCCATGAACCGGCCGTTCTCCTGTGCGACCGGCCCGCTCGCGGCATCCATCCTCCTCGCCATGCCCCTTGCGGGTGCTGATCTCGCCATCGCCGGGACTCCGCTGGCGATCACCGGCTCCGATGTGCTGGCCGTGAAGGTGACGAAGTCGGGAGTGCGGCAGTACTTCGACACCTACAACACCTTCCTCCGCATCGGCGCGACGGTGCATCACAGCTGCACGGCGTCGGCGTCCGGCTTCCCCTCGCCGTCAGTGCATCCCTTCACCCCGATCAGCCACGCCAAACCGGACGACTTCTCCATCCAGACCGTCGCCAGCGCGGGTGGGATCGAGATCCAGCACACGCTCAGCTATGTCCAGGGAGAGGAGCGTTTCAGCCACGCATGGCGCCTGACGAATACGACAGGATCGGCCATCGCCGATCTCGCCCTGCTGTATGGCGGCGACACCTATTTTGAGAACATGGACACGGCTGCCGGCTATTGGGACCCGGCGCTGCAGATGGTCTACTGCAAGCGGGCGGGAGCCAACGGCCTGATGGGGATCCAGGGCGGCAGCGGATCGGCTCCTGGCGCCTACCTCACCGACGGGTTCTCGACGGTGTGGACCGCTCTCGCCTCCGGCAGCCTCGGCAGCACCGTCAATGCGACCAACATCGACAATGGCATGGCCCTGCAGTGGAACCAGGCTGCCCTCGCCGCCGGAGCCACCTGGACGGTCACCGCGATCGAGCGCTGGACACCGGAGAACACCTGGGCGGGCTCCCCGCTCACGGTCCAGGTGATCGCGGGAGGCCTGCCCGGCCAGCCTGTATCGATGGATGACGGATCGCACGGCCAGGGCAATGTCATCGGAGGCGGCCTGACCGATCCCGGTGCTGGTGGGGTGTCCACCGGCGTGGCTGACGGCAGCCGCCCAGGCGCGTACTTCACGGTGGTGTTCAGCGGTCCCGTGACTGGGCTCGAGACCGCCGACTTCCTCGTCGGCGGTACCGCAGGTGGAACGGTCACCTCGATCTCCCCTCCGTCCGGGCCGGCGGACCGCTATGTGGTCACGATCTCGGGCATGACCTCGTCAGGGACGATCAGCCTCGAGGTGCTGCCCAACGCCGTCACCGACGCCGACGGCAACAGCAACAGCGCCTCTGCAGGCGGAGACCCCGACCTGGTGTGGAGCGCCGGGACCACCGGCGGCGCCTCGGACGGAGGCGGCGGTTGCGGGTTGGGGGGGCTGGGGGTCTTCCTGCTGGGATGCCTGATCGCCATGCTGCGGTTGCGCGAATCCGGGGGAATCCCGATTCACCGCGGTTGATTTGGATCGTGCGGTGCACCGACCTCCCATCTGCGCGGATCGACCGGCGGGAGGAAAACCCGTACACTTCAATAAGTAAGTCAAGTTACGTAAGTATAGCACTTTGAGCGCAGGGCACACCGTCCATTTCGTGACACCCAAAAGGAAGGGGTTCCGCGCTGTTCCGTGTGGGTTGATACTTGCGTCATCCGGGGTGATTCGGCCTGACGGCACCGGCGGCCGGCACCGGTTCGGCCCTTG
>JAIFKN010000105.1 GCA_020049615.1 bacterium
GAGGCCAAGAGCACCGAGACCAAGCTCGACCTCGTCGAAGGCATGCAGTTCGACAAGGGCTACATCTCGCCCTACTTCGCCGCCGGCAACGAGGCGCAGATCGTCGAGATGGAGAAGCCCGCGATCCTGGTCTACGAGAAGAAGATCTCGAACCTGCGCGAGTTCCTCCCCCTGCTCGAGAAGGTCGCCCAGGGCGGCCGCGAGCTGCTGGTCATCGCCGAGGAGGTCGAGGGCGAGGCCCTGGCCGCCCTGGTGGTGAACAAGCTGCGCGGCGTGCTGAAGGTCTGCGCGGTCAAGGCGCCGGGCTTCGGCGACCGCCGCAAGGAGATGCTCAAGGACATCGCCGTCCTCACCGGCGCCAAGTTCATCGCCGAGGACCTCGGCGAGAAGCTTGAGAACGTCGAACTGGTCGACCTCGGCACCGCCAAGAACGTCAAGGTCGAGAAGGAGACCACGACGATCATCGAAGGCGCCGGCAAGAAGGCCGACATCCAGGGCCGCATCGCCTCGATCAAGCAGCAGATCGAAGACACCACCTCGGACTACGACAAGGAGAAGCTCCAGGAGCGCCTCGCCAAGCTGTCCGGCGGCGTCGCCGTGATCAAGGTCGGCGCGGCCACCGAGCCCGAGATGAAGGAGAAGAAGGCCCGCATCGAAGACGCCCTGCACGCCACCCGGGCGGCCGTCGAAGAGGGCATCGTCGCCGGCGGCGGCGTCGCCCTGCTGCGCGCCAAGGCCGCGGTCGAGGCGGTGGCCAAGAAGCTGGACACCGACCAGAAGCTCGGCGCCGAGATCGTGCTGCGCGCGATGGAGAGCCCGGCCAAGCAGATCGCGGAGAACGCCGGCCAGAACGGCGCCGTGATCGTGGCCGAGATCCTCTCGAACAAGAACGAGAACTACGGCTTCAACGCCCGCACCAAGGAATACCAGGACCTGGTCAAGGCCGGCATCGTCGATCCGGCCAAGGTCACCCGTGCCGCGCTGCAGAACGCCGCGTCCATCGCCGGCCTGATGCTGACGGTCGAGGCGATGATCACCGACCTGAAGGACGACGACAAGCCGATCGCCGGCGCCGTGTCCTGACGGAGCGTCGACGTCCACGTCGACGTCGTGGCAATGTTCGAGCACCCCAGGGCCATGCCCTGGGGTGCTTCGTTTCCTGGGACCGACGAGCTCCAGCTCGTCGGCGGGGCAATGCCGACGAGCTGGAGCTCGTCGGTCCCAGGGCTACCTTCCCGCATGCGCCTGCTCCTCCTCTGCTGCCTCGCCCTCGCCGCCTGCGCTGCCGCCGACCCGCCGCGCGTCCGTCCGACCACCTGGGCGCAGCCGGTGATCGGCGCCAAGCTGGGCAACTGGTTCCGCGTCTCGGCCGAGCTCCACCGCTGCGAACAGCCGTCGGCATCGGAGATGAAGGAGCTGGAGGCCTTCGGCATCAAGGCGGTGGTCAACCTGCGCGAGTACCACAGCGACAGCGACGAGGTCGCCGGCACCGCGCTGACAAGCAGCGAGATCAAGCTGGCGGCCGGCGACCTGACCTACGACCAGCTGGTCGCGGCGCTGAAGCTGGTGCTGGCCGCGCCCAAGCCGGTGGCCGTGCACTGCTGGCATGGCTCCGACCGCACCGGCGCGGTCATCGCCGGCTATCGCGTCGCGGTCGAGGGCTGGACCCCGGCCGACGCGGTCGACGAGATGACGAACGGCGGCTACGGCCACCACAGCCTGTACGGCAACCTGCGCACCCTGGTCGGCGGCCTGGACGCGGCGAAGCTGAGAGGGGATCTGGGACTACCGGCGAAGTAGGGGACCTCGACGCGGGCTGAAGGTGGCGGTCCACTTCCGCCCCCTGCCCCGGGCCATACCTTCCGGGCGTGCCCGGCAAGCCGACCCAGTCGACGTTCCCGCCCGAGGACCCGATCGAGCGCACCATCCGGGCGGCGACCGTGGCCGACGAGGGGCCCGAGCAGCCGGGGGAGGCCGCTCCGCCGGGCACCGGATACCAGCTCGGCAAGCAGCTCGGCCGTGGCGGCGAGGGCGTGGTCCACGAGGCGGTGCAGCAGGCCTTCGGCCGCACCGTGGCGATCAAGATCATGCACGCGGCCCAGCCCGGGGCGCGCCGGCTGCGCCGCTTCCGCGCCGAGGCGGCCATCACCGCCCTGCTCGAGCATCCGGCGATCATCCCGGTCCACGATCTGCGGCTCGGCACCGACGGCCGCCCCATGCTGGTGATGAAGCGGGTCTCGGGCAAGACCTGGCGGATGCTGCTCGACGGGGCGCCGGGGCCGCTCAAGCGCCCGCTCACCGGCGAGGAGCACGTCGAGGTCCTGCTGAAGGTCTGCGACGCCCTCGCCTTCGCGCATGGCCGCGGCATCCTGCACCGCGACCTCAAGCCCGAGAACGTCATGGTCGGCGAGCACGGCGAGGTGCTGGTCATGGACTGGGGCTGCGCCGTGCATGTCGGGCCCAAGCCCCCGCACCCCGACATCCCGCTGCTGGCGGAGATGAGCGGCGTCAGCGGCACACCCGCCTACATGTCGCCCGAGCAGGCGCGAGCGAGCCACGCCGCCTGCGGCCCGTGGAGCGACGTCTACCTGCTTGGCGCCGTGCTCTACCGCATGCTCACCGGCGTACCGCCGCACAAGGGCGCCGACGTCACCACCACGATCGCGGCGGCGGCCCGTGGCGAGCGGGCGCCCGACCCGCTGGCCAGCGGCATCAAGGCCCCGCCGGAGCTGGCCCGCATCGCCGTCGACGCGATGCACCCCGACCCGGCCCAGCGCATCCGCAGCGCCGACGACTTCGCCGTCGCCGTCCGTCGCTACCTCGAGCATCGCGAGGTCCACCGCCTGCTCGTCGAGGCGCAGCGCCAGCACGCCCTGGCCAAGCGCGGCGGACCCGAGAGCGACGACGCCTATCGACGGGCGATCAGCGGGGTCGAGCAGGCCGTGGCGCTGTGGCCGGAGCACATCGAGGCCCGTCGCATGGTCGTCGAGGTCGCCCTCGACTCGGCCAAGCACGCGACCGCGGCGGGCGCCTTCCGCGTCGCCCGCCGCCAGGCCCAGACCGCTGCCGCCGAGGCCGAACGCCTGGGCGACGGTGCCGCGGTCGACAACGCCCAGCGCCTGGCCGGCATCGCCGACATGCGCGAGCGGCAGACCCGCAACCGCGAGGCCAAGCTGGCGGCCATGCGCAAGCTCGCCACCGGCGGCACGGTGGTCGCCGGACTGGCCCTGCTCGTCGGCCTGCTCGCGGTGTGGCGCGAATCGGTCAACACCGGCCATGCCCTCGCCGAGGCCAAGGCCAACCTCGAACGGGCCGACAGCGAGCGGGCCGCCCGCGTCGAGGGCGAGCGGCTCGCCGCCCCCGCCCTGCTGGCGCAGGCGCGCGAGGTGGCGGCGCAGCGCCGGCTGCCCGACGCCCTCGCCCTGGTGCTGGCGGCGCAGGGCTTCGCCCCCGCCGACCCGGCGGCCTGGCTGATGGCCGGCCAGCTGCTGGCGGCGCAAGGCAAGCGCAGCGAGGCGGTGACCGCCCTCGACCGGGCCATCGAACTCAAGCCCGACAAGCAGGCCGAGGAGCTGCGCCAGCTCTGCCGCGAGCCGCCGAACGACGCCGACCTGCGCGTCGCCGACATCCTGGTGCGCATGGGCGCCGGCGGCATCGCCGCCTCGGTCAATCTCGCCGCCGCCGAACGTGCCACGGTGGCGCGGGCTCACCTCGCCAAGGCCTGGCCGACGCTGTCGCCGCGCGCCATCACCGCGCTGCCCGACGGCACGCTCTCGGTCAGCCTGCCCCGCGCCACGGTGGTGCTGGACAGCCTCGAACCGCTGCGCGGCCTGCCCATCAGCCAGCTCTTCCTCTACGGCCAGGACCGGGTGCGCGACCTCGCCCCGCTGGCGAAGCTGCCGTTGACCCATCTGACGATCCCCGGCGTGCCCGCCACCGATTGGACGCCGGTGCTCGGCCTGCGCCTGCGCGTGCTCGCCGCCGCCGGCACGGGGCTGAAGGATCCGGCCCTGCTGCGCGACATGCCGCTGGAGTCCCTGGACCTGGATGGCGCGGGTCTCGCCAACCTGGCGCCGCTGGCGCGCATGCCGCTGAAGGAGCTGCGCCTGCGCGGTTGCGACGCGCTCAGCGACCTCACCGCCCTGCAGCTGCTGCCGCTGGAGGTCCTCGCACTCGACGCGCCGTCCGGCGGTGCGGCGGCCCTCGCCGATCTCGGCCCGCTGCGCGGCCGGCGCCTGCGCGACCTGTCGCTGGCCAACCAGCGCGGCGTCGTCTCGCTGGCGGCGCTCAAGGGGGCCCCGCTGGCCCGTCTTGTCATCCCCGGCACCGCGGTCACCGACCTGCGTCCGGTCCTGGGGCCGGCGTTGAAGCACCTCGACCTCACCGACGCCGCGGTGGACGACCTGCGCCAGCTCAAGGGTCTCGCCCTCGAGACCCTGCTCATCTCGCCGCAACGCATCAAGACCGGCCTCGCCGACCTGACCGCCATCACCTCGCTGCGCTCGGTCAACGGCATGGCGCCGGCCGACCTGCTGCGCTGGGTCGGACTGCAGCGCGCCATCCTCGCCGCCAATCCGGAATACGCCTGGAACGCCACCGCCGTCTACGAAACGGGCAAGCTGGTCGAACTGCGCCTGCCGCCGCGCATGCGCAGCCTCGAACCGCTGCGCGGCCAGCCCCTGCGCGTGCTGGTGGCCTCGGGCGGCCTGTTCACCGACCTCGCACCGCTTGCCGGCATGCCGCTCGAGCATCTCGACCTGACCCAGACGCGCGCGAGCGACCTGACCCCGTTGGCCGGCATCACCACCCTGCACCACCTGTATCTCGCCAGCATGCCGGTCACCGACCTGCGCCCGCTGGCCAAGCTGCCGCTCGTCGAACTGACCGTCTCGCCCGGGCCGGTGACCAGCGGCCTCGACGTGCTGCGGCGCATCTCGACCCTGCAGCGCGCCGGCAACTCCGTCAGCAGGCTGCTGCCGATCCGCGACTTCTGGGTCGGCGTCGATCGCGGCGACCTCAAGTGACCCTGGCTAGGGTGACCGGCGTTGGGAGCGCGCGCGGAGACGCGGACCGTCCTTCGGTCCAGGCGCACCGGGTCACCCCCCCGCGGT
>JAIFKN010000232.1 GCA_020049615.1 bacterium
CTGCGGGACGTTGAAGTCGACGCGCATGACGACGCGCTTGCCGGCGAGGGCGACCTGGTCGATGGACAGCTTGGCCATGGGATGCTCCTGAGGGGACGCGCAGCGTGGCGAAACGGTGGCCGCGGCAAGGGGGGTGGACGGCCCTGCCGACGAAGGTTGCGTGCGGCGCATGGATGGCCCGCTGGCCACTGGCGCGCCTCTGCCTTCCCCCATCCTGCCGCGCCATGCAGCACCTCCCGGCCATCTCGTTCATCGGCGGCGGCAACATGGCGACCGCCATGCTCAAGGGCCTCGCCGCCCTCTCGCCGCGCCCGCGCCTGACCGTGGCCGAGCCCATGGCCGAGAAGCGCCCGGCGCTGGCGTCGCTCGGTGCCGAGGTGGTGGCCGACAACGCGGTCGCAGTCGCCGCCGGCCGGCTCATCGTGCTGGCGATCAAGCCGCAGATGGCCGCCACCGTGGTGCCCGGCCTGGCTGCGGCGTGGGCCCCGGACAAGGTCCTGGTCACCATCCTCGCCGGCGCCACCACCGCCAAGCTCGCCGCCTGGCTGCCGCCTGGCGCGCGCATCATCCGCGCCATGCCCAACACCCCGCTGGCGATCGGCCAGGGCATGGTCGGGCTGTGCCGCGGCACGCACGCCAGCGAGGACGATCTCGCCCTCGCCGAGGCGCTCTTCGCGCCCAGCGGCAAGGTCCTCCGCGTCGCGGACGAATCCCGCATGGACGCCCTCACTGCGGTCAGCGGCAGCGGCCCGGCCTACGTCTTCCGCACCGCCGAGGCCCTGGTCGCCGCAGCCGAGGCGCGCGGCTTCACCCGGGCCGAGGCCGAGCTGCTGGTCGGCCAGACACTGGCCGGCTCGGTCGCCTACCTGATGCAGCAGGGGGTCGGCCAGGCCGGCGCCTTGCGCCAGGCGGTGACCAGTCCGGGCGGTACTACGGCTGCGGCCCTGGCGGTCCTTGAGAAGGCCGACTTCTCGCTGCTGTGGGCTGCAGCGTTGTCGGCGGCTGAAGAACGCGGCCGTGAGCTCGGTCGGGGGTGACCTGTGCGGGTACAAGCTCGCCGGACAAGGCTTGCCTCCCGCACCGACGGCTGACAGACTCACGACCGCATGAGCGGTGCCCTCGATGTCCTGGTTGTCGACGACCGTCCGGAGACGGTGCGGTTCCTGACCGAGTTCCTGCTCCAGCGTTGCCGCCGCGTCGACGTCGCGGCCAGCGTCAAGGAGGCGATGACGTTGCTGACGCGCCGGCGCGCCGCCGGTGAGGGCTACAATCTCATCTTCAGCGACTTCGTCATGCCGGGAGCCGACGGCCTGAGCTTCCTGCGTGAACTGCGGATGCGCAACGAGGATGTGCCCTTCGTGTTCATCACCGGCTACCGTGCGCTGAATCCGGCTCTGGAGAGCGAATCCAAGCGCCTCGGCGCCCTGGCCATCCTCGACAAGCCGATCGAACTGCGCGAGGTCGAACAGATCCTCAACCAGACCACCGCCACCTTCCGCCGATCCAAGGAGCAGTCGGGCGACGTGCCGTTCTTCGGCACCTCGCGCATCATGCGGCGGGCCAGCGCACCCTCATCCGAGCCCCCGGCGCAGCCGTCGGCGGCGCTCGAGCCGAAGGCGGCAAGCGAACCGCTGGCGATGCCGTCCATCTCCTCCTGGCAGGCCCCCGGTGACGCTCTCGAGCCCCGTCAGCCGCCGGCGATCAGGCCGCAGGTGCCCGAGGCCCTCCAGCCGCAGCCGGCAGCGGCTCCTCCGCCACCCCAGCCGGTGGTGCCGATGCAGGGATACCAGCGTCGCCCCAGCGCCATCATCGCCGTCGGCAGCACCACGGCTCGCATCCGGCGTGGCGTGGATCCCGCCGCGCCGGCGCAGCAGGGCACTGGCCGCGTGTCGCGCATGGCGACACCGCAGCCACCCACCTCCTTCACAGCCCGGGTCCGTCGCGGCGTTGAAGGAACCGGCTCGTACCGCAACCCCAACGCCGCGGCCCGCACCGAGAGCGGTCGCATGGTCACCTGCGGTAGCTGCGGCAAGACCTTCCTCACCCTGGCCAAGGCCGAGGCCTACACCACGGTGTGCGTGCATTGCGGCCAGTTGCAGCGGATCGAGCCGGCCTAGCTGCCGCCCGGGGTTGGACGAGTCCGTCTTGCGCCCTCGGGGTGCGCCGCAAGATCCCCCGCCCCAGGCGGAGCAGCCATGAGCGACAAGCCCTTCCCCCTCGACCTCCAGCGGCTGCGCCAGCTGGCCGAGCGGTTCCCCACCCCCTTCTACCTCTACGACGAGGGGGCGATGCGTGCCAACGCCAGGCGCATCATCGCGGCGTTCAAGGGCTTCCACGGCTTCCGCGAGCACTTCGCGGTCAAGGCCCTGCCCAATCCGTTCATCCTCAAGATCCTCGCCGAGGAGGGCTTCGGCGCCGACTGCGCCAGCCTGCCCGAGCTGCTGCTGGCCGAGAAGGTCGGCATGCGCGGCGAGAAGGTGATCCTGACCTCGAACGACACCCCGGCCCACGAATACGCCGAGGCCCGCCGCCTCGGCGCGCTGATCAACCTCGACGACATCACCCACATCGACTACCTTGAGACCAACGTCGGCCTGCCCGAGTACGTCAGCTGCCGCTACAACCCGGGTCCGCTCAAGGACGGCAACGAGATCATCGGCAAGCCCGAAGAGGCCAAGTACGGCTTCACCCGCGAGCAGATCCACGCCGGCTTCGCCCGCCTGCGCGACAAGGGCGTGCGCCGCTTCGGCCTGCACACCATGGTCGCCTCGAACGAGCTGAACATCGACTACCACATCGAGACGGCGCGCCTGATCTTCACCCTGGCCGCCGAGCTGAAGTCGAAGACCGGCGTGCAGGTCGAATCGGTCAACCTCGGCGGCGGCGCCGGCATCCCCTACCGCCCTGGCCAGAAGGCCCTGGACTATGAGCTGCTGGCCCGCGGCATCCGCACCGCCTACGACGCGATCGTGCGCCCCGCCGGCCTCGACCCGCTGGCCGTGCACCTGGAATGGGGCCGGGCCATCACCGGCCCCTACGGCTGGCTGGTGACCAAGGCCATCCACCGCAAGAGCATCTACCGCGAGTACGTCGGCGTGGACGCCTCCATGGCGGATCTCATGCGCCCCGGCATGTACGGCGCCTACCACCACGTCAGCGTGGTCGGCAAGGAGGGCGCGCCAGCCACCGAAGTCTATGACGTGACCGGCAGCCTGTGCGAGAACAACGACAAGTTCGCGGTGCAGCGCCAGCTGCCGCGCATCGAGGTCGGCGACCTGCTCGCCATCCACGATGCCGGCGCCCACGGCCGCGCCATGGGCTTCAACTACAACGGCAAGCTGCGCTGCGGCGAGCTGCTGCTGCGTCCCGACGGATCAGTCCTGCCGATCCGCCGCGCCGAGACCATCGACGACTACTTCGCCACCCTCGACTTCGCCGCCTGCGCCAACTTCCGCTGAAGGATCCGCCATGCCCGCCCGCAACCCCGGACTCGCCAACCTCAAGGCCGGCTATCTCTTCCCCGAGATCGGCCGCCGCCGCCGCGAGTTCGCCGCCGCGAACCCGCAGGCCAAGATCATCAGCCTGGGCATCGGCAACACCACCGAGCCGCTGACGCCGCATATCGACGCCGGCCTGGTCGAGGGCGCGCGACGCCTGGGCACCGCCCAGGGCTACAGCGGCTACGGCGACGAGCAGGGCATGACTCTCCTGCGCGAGCGCATCGCCGCCGCGCTCTACGGCGGCACGGTCGCTGCCGACGAGGTCTTCGTCTCCGACGGCGCCAAGTGCGACATCGGCCGCCTGCAACTGCTCTTCGGCCGCGGCGTCGAGGTGGCGGTGCAGGATCCGTCCTACCCGGTCTACGTCGACGGCTCGGTGCTGATCGGCGCCGCCGGGGCGTGGGGCGGCAGCGGCTACGCCGGCATCCGCTACCTGCCGTGCACCGCGGCCAACAACTACTTCCCCGACCTCGCCCAGATCCCCGCCAACGGCCTGGTCTACTTCTGCTCGCCCAACAACCCCACCGGCGCGGTCGCCGACCGCGCCCAGCTCACCGCGCTGGTCGCGGCGGCGCGCGCGAAGGGCGCGGTGATCGTGTATGACTCCGCCTACGCCGAGTACATCCGCGACGCCGGCCTGCCCAAGAGCATCTTCGAGATACCCGGCGCCCGCGCATGCGCGATCGAGGTCAACTCGTTCTCCAAGCCGATCGGCTTCACCGGCGTCCGCCTCGGCTGGACGGTGGTGCCGAAGGAACTGAAGTACGCTTCCGGCGAGACGGTGTGGGCCGACTGGAACCGCATCTGCACCACGGTGTTCAACGGCGCCTCGAACGTCGCCCAGCTCGGCGGCATCGCCGCGCTGGAGCCGGCCGGGCTCAAGGAGATGCGCGAGCTCACCGACTTCTACCTCGGCAACGCGGCGCTGATCCGCACCGCGCTCGGCAAGCTCGGCGTGCCGTGCATCGGCGGCGTCAACGCGCCCTACCTGTGGGCCCACTTCCCCGGCAGCACCAGCTGGGACGTCTTCGCCCAGATCCTCGAGCAGTGCCACATCGTCACCACGCCGGGCTCGGGCTTCGGTCCGGCGGGCGAGGGCTTCATCCGCTTCTCCGCCTTCGGCCACCGCGCCGACGTGGAGGAGGCCTGCCGCCGGCTGCTCGGCTTCCAGCGCAGCAAGCCCGCGACGGCTGCGGGGACGTAGCCGTTCCTGCCGGGAAGCCGGTAGGACGCCTCCGGGATTCAGCTAGTTCCCCGGCGGGCCGGTCGGTTATGCTCGGGCATGGGCCGCATCGTCACCGTCACCGCCAACCCCCTGCTCGACCACATCGCCGAGATCCCATGGCGGCATGGCAGCGTGTCGCGCACCACCACCATCGCCCGGGTCGCGGGCGGCAAGGGCATCAACGTCGCCCGCGTCCTGGCGCGTCACGGCCACGATTGCACTGCCGTTTGCCTGGGTGGCGGCTACGAGGCCGACGAACTGGTCCGTCTGGTCACTGCCGACGGCATCAAGCCGAGCCTGGTGCGCACCGCCGCCCGCCTGCGCATCGGCTTCCAGGTCGCCGAACAGCAGGCCGGCACCGTCGCCTGCATCGAGGACGCGAGCGCTTCGTCGCCGCGGTCGCCGCCGCGCTGCCTGGCGCCGCCCTGTGCATCATCAGTGGCTCGGTGCCGGACCTCGGCATGGAGGATGTGTACCGCCGTCTCGCCGATGCCGCCGCAACCGCCGGCGTGCCGTGCTGGATCGACAGCTACGGCAAGCCGATGCTCGCCGCCCTGGCCGGCGCCCATCCGCCCGCCCTGGTCAAGCCGAACCGGCAGGAGTACGCCGGCGACCCGCAGCCCTGGTTGGCGGCGCGCGAAATGCATCTCACTGATGGCGGGGCCCAGGTGACGGTGCGCGCCCCCGAGGGCCGCTGGCGCGTCATCCCACCAACTGTGTCGGAGGTCAATCCGATCGGCTCCGGCGACTGCTGGCTGGCCGGCTACGCCCATGGCCGGATCAACGGTTGGGACATCCCGCGCTCGCTGGCCTGGGCCGCTGCCGCCGGGGCGGCCAACGCCAGCCGGGTCGAGGTGGCGCGCATCGGACCGGAAGACATCAGGCCGCTGGTCGACCGGGTGCAGGTCGTCCAGGCTCCGTAGGATCCAAGGGGTTCCACCCCTCAGGCTCCCCGCCAGGTCCCTTCGCCCTGGACCCGCTCGACACGCCGCGCATACGCGCGTCGATCTGGTGTATCGCCGTCGCTCGCTCCGGTCTCGCTGCGGCCTCGCGACATCTACCACACAGTGCTGATCCCATCGACTGTCGCTCGCCCGGGCGCTCGCTCGACGGAGGTCCATTCGGCAGACCCGGACGCCGGTTCCCATTTCGCGCCCCTTGCTAGCGTCCCCGCCCTCATGCCTCTCAACTGCGGTATCGTCGGCCTGCCGAACGTCGGCAAGAGCACCATCTTCAACGCGCTGACCC
>JAIFKN010000051.1 GCA_020049615.1 bacterium
CCCGGCGCCACCGACGACCGCCGCGGTGCCGGCGGCCGACAGCGCCCGTGCCAGGGAGATCGCACGCAGCCTGGCGCTCGCGACCTCGGGGCCGCCGGCAGGCAGGATGCGGATCGGATCAGTCGGCCCAGGCATACGCATCGCCGGCATCGATCGCCGGCCAGGAGCGGTCCCGGGCGTTGACCAGCGGGGCCGAACCGTCCAGCGGCCAGCGGATGGCGAGCAGCGGGTCGTCCCAGCGCAGGCCGCGTTCGGACTGCCGGTTCCATAGGGAAGACACCTTGTAGCAGACCTCGGCCCCATCGCTCAGCGCCAGATAGCCGTGGGCGAAGCCGTGCGGGATCCATAGCTGGAGCCGGTTCTCCTCGCTCAACTCGACTCCGAACCACTGTCCGCGCTGCGGGCTGCGCCGGCGCACGTCGACGATGACGTCATAGATCCGTCCACGGACGCAGCGCACCAGCTTCGCCTGGGGTGGATCGGCCTGCCAGTGCAGCCCACGCAGGACGCCGAGAGCCGACCGTGCGTGGTTGTCCTGCACGAGGTCGGTCCGGATGCCGAGCTCCGCCATCCGGGAGGCGTTCCACGACTCGAAGAACCAGCCGCGCTCGTCGGCGTGGACAGTCGGTTCCAGCAGCAGGGCTCCGGCCAGGGCGGTGGGGCGGGAACGCATGTATCAGCGGGCCCGGAGCAGGATGGGCGGTCTCATGGGCGGATCCTCGCCTGCCCGGCGGCCCTGGCAATATAGACCGGGCTCAACCGGCAGGACTCATCGGTCGGCGGCCGATCCCGAGGCGGGCAGCGGCGCGTCGGACCAGGTTCTCGCCCCTCGCCGCAGCCGCCACCGCCGGCCAGCAGCGGGAACGGATCCGCGTGGCGGCGGCCCTCCTGGCAGTGATGCCTGTCTCTGCCGGCACAGGCCGCCCGGCGGCGGGCATGTGCCGGGCGATGGTCTCGACCATGCGCTGGAACACCGGCAGCTCGGTGTAGTCCCGGCGCGCACGGCGGTAGCCGGCGGCGGCGATCTCGCGCCGCTCGCGGTCATGGGCCAGGTAGTACCTGGCGAGATCGACGCACTCCTCGACGGTGTCGAAGCCGACCGCCTCGACACCGGGTTCATACACGTGAGACAGATGGCGCTTGTTGTCGCACAGCATCATCACGCCATTGGCCGGAAGATAGTAGGTGCGGTAGTTCACCGGGCCGGTGGAATTGTGCAGGTTGGGTCCGAGCTTCGCACTCCGCAGTTGGGCGAGCAGTTGCGCCGGCGGCAGGTGGCCGGCCGGCCAGCCGCGGCCGAAGTAGGAACCGCCGGGCATGGCGCCGGCCAGGCGGTCCAGCCGTTCTCGCCGCCACGGGGAGGTGCGGTCCCCGATGAAGAGCAGATCGATGTCGCGCCTGCCTTCGAGGATGTCCGTCTCGGTCAGGGTCGGATCGTAGGCCTCGGGCTGGACCCCCAGGGGCATCCATTCGGCGCAGCGTACGCCCCAGGCACCGTACGAGTCGACCTCGGCCGCGTTCCCCACCAGGCTGAGATCATAGGCCGCGGCGGCCGGTCGGGACAGGTTGTGGCTGTTCTCCGGATCATCGAAGCACTGGAAGACGCGGAAGACGGGCAGTCCGGCGACGAATGCCGGATGCAGGTTGGCCCCGGTGGAATTGATCAGCACGTCGCGATCGGACAACGCTTGTTCGAGCTGTTCATAGAGCCGCAGCAGGCGGCGTTCGCCCCAGCGCCAGCGGTGGTCGAGTTCGCGCCAGGAGAAGGCCTCCGCAGGCTGCTCAGGAGTGATGCAGAACCCGCGCACGTCGAAGCCGCCGGCCCGCAGCCTGGCCAGGTAGGACTCGGACAGCGCAGCGACATCGCCGTGTCCCGCTGACGGATAGGCAGTGTAGGCGTACAGGATGCGCAGCCGGTCGCTCATCGGTCGGTCCGCCGGCACCATGGGATGCTCAGCCAGCGGGTCATGGGAGTCGGTAGGCCATCATCCAGGAATCCTCGACCAACCACAGCGGCCCGACGATCTCGTTGCGTTCGCAAAGGCCATCAACCGCTGCGCAGACCTCGGCGATCCAGGGGAAGCGGACGTCGAGATCGGGATTGCAGTCGTGCCACAGCACGAACGAGCCCGGATGGCAGAGCGGCAGGATCTTGCGCGTGTCGTTGAGGACGAAGCGCTCGTCGTGGCAGCCGTCGATGAAGGCGACGTCGAGCGGGGGCAGATCCGGTACCCAGGTTGCGGTGTTGGCGAAGATCTGCCGGACATTGGCCAACCCCAGCGAGCGGTAGTGCGAGCCAATCTCATCGCGGGCCAGGGCATGGGTGGTCAACTCGCCACCAGCGCGGATCTCCTCCGGCGGTATGTTGACGGTGTGCACGGTCGCTCCGGGGGCGTTGCGGGCCATGATCGCGGTGGAGTGGCCGCGTGAGGTGCCGATTTCGAGGAGGTGCCCTCGGCCGGCGTTGCGGCACACGCTGGCGAGCACCTCGGCGTCGCGCAGGCGGCGCTGGTTGGCGTCCTCGGGGTAGTCGAAGGCGGTGAGATGCGCATCCCCCAAAAGCGGAGGCTCCTGCCAGGCGAACGCCGTCATCATCGCGCGCAGGTCGCGCAATCGGACCAGCCGCTGCTCGAGGGATGGCCAGCGGCGGAAGGTGCGCAATCGCTTGGCGAAGCGGCGGAGGCTCATGGGCAGGTCCGCCGTAGCATCCGGAGGCGGTGGATGGACGCCAGCGCCACCGCATAGGTTGCACAGGCCGAACCGCCCGCGAGCAGCAGTCCATTCCAGTCGTCGCGACGAAGCCAGAGCGCGACCGCAGCAGCGGCGACTGCCGCCGGCGCCGCGGCTGCGATGTCGCGCCAGGGCAGGCAGGACAGGGGAGCGTGGCCGTGGATCTGTGCAGTTCTCGCGTAGACTGCTGCGACGGTGAGTTGCCCCACGAGGACGGCGGTTGCGGCACCGGCGAGACCAGAGAGCGGAACAAGGACCAGCGCGATTACGACGTTGGCCGCACCGCCCAGCAGCACTGCGTTGCGCGTTCTGGCCGCATCTGCATGGGCGCTGGCCAGATAGGCCCAGGGCAGGCACGCCATGTCGACGTAGGCGGCGGCGAGCAGCAGGGTGCATGCCAGATCGGTCTCGGGGAAGCTTTGACCAGCGAGGCGACGCAGTGCGGTCCCGCCGAGAACCGCACCGATGGCGAGAGTCGGAAGAGCGGCCGTGTGGAAGACACGGCCGAAGCCGCGGCAGGTCGCAGCGGCTGTCGATGGGCGGCCATGCGCGACGGCTCGTCCCAACGGCGGATAGAGCTGTAGCCAGCAGGCACTGCCGAGCATGCCGATGCCGGAGGCGACCAGCGCGGCGGCCCCGAATGCACCGAGTGCGTCTGCATCGAGGCGATTGCCGACGACCAGCCTGGTGCTCTGGACGAGGACCCAGCCGGCGATGGTCGCGGTCAGGATCGGGCTGGCGCTGGCGATCAGTTGGAGGCATGCGGATGGTTCGACACGACCGGGTGCAGCCAGTTCGCCGGCGCGCCGCAGCAACCACCAGGCAAGGCCGGTCTTCAGCAGCTGCGTCGCGGCGACAGCGGCCACCACCGCGGCGACTCCGCCGCCGCACGCGATGACGGCAAGTATCGCGCCGAGTTGGAGCGCCGCCTGGCTGGCCTGCAAGGAGGAGATGGTCAAGAAGCGGTGCCTGGCGCGCAGCCATTCGACGAGCACGCCGTCCATCGCGCCGCATACGATACTGCCGCCCGCCGCGCAGAGGGCTGCAGCCGCAGCGGGATGCGGGATGAATGCAGCCGCCAGCCAGGACGAGGCGGAGGCGACGATCGTCGCCAGGAGGACGCCCGACGCGCATGTGATGAAGAGGAGCGAACGGAGCAGGCGGGCGTTGGCGACCGCATCATTGACCTGCATGAGCCGGACCACGTGGAACGACAGGCCGAGACCGCCTGCCGACATGGCCAGGCCGGCCACCGCGCCGGTGCCGATGACTGCGCCATAGCCGTCGGCACCGAGGGAGCGGGCCAGGATCGGGAACGAGACGAGTCCGCAGAGGCGTACGACGCCTTCGGCCCCGAAGCGGACCAGGATGTCGCGGAGCGGTTTCACAGGACAGCCGCTCCGGCATAGGCGGCGAGGCTCGCCCGGGCGAGCGTCGCGGGCGAGAAGGGGCCATCCAGACGCGCGTCGCCACGCGCGGCCATCCGCTCGCGCAGGCCGCTGTCCCCGAGCATGGCGAGCAGCGCGTCGGCGAAGGCGGGCGCGTCATCGACCGCCACCATCGCACCGGCGTCGCCGACCACCTCGCCCAGGGCGCCGCCGTTCGCGGCCACCACGGCCAGCCCGGACGCCCAGGCCTCCAGGACGACCATGCCGAAGCTCTCGAAGCGGGACGGGGCGGCCTGGATGGCGCAACGCCGGCGCAGGAGCGCGAGAGCGGCGTCATCGATGCGGCCATGGGCAACCACGCCTGCGCTGCCGGATCTGCCCAGGCAGGCGGCGCCGAATCCATGCCGGTCGGCACCGACCAGATGTAGCGTCGAGCCGGGATGACGGGGATGCACCTGCTGCCACGCCTGGAGCAGGACGTCAACGCCCTTGCGTGGCTCGAGGCGTCCGACGAACAGCACGTCCCTGGCATCGTCCGCCGGGCGGGAGCGCGGGCCGTCCCATGCGTGTGGCATCACCGCATGCGCTTCGCGGCCGTAGCAACCGAGGCTGAGTCCCGCCATCGCCTGGCTGTCGGCGATCACCACATCGGCCTGCTGCACGGAGACCAGCTCCGCCCGGTGGTGCAGGCTGCGGGCCATGCGCCGCCACAGGTCCGGCGAGGCGATCGACGACACGGGGGTCGACAGGCGGATGGCGCGGCACCAGGGGCCCGGCAGTCCGCCGCCGAGGCCGCCCCAGTTCGGGCATTCGACGGCCTGCGGAGCGAATTCGCGCAATTCGCGGCGGATCCAGCCGCGGGCCAGCCAGGGCCGCAGCACAGCCGGTCCCGGCTGGCCACCGAGGCGGCAGGGCTGGCCG
>JAIFKN010000162.1 GCA_020049615.1 bacterium
GCGCGCCGGCGTCGATCGCGCCGCTCTCGACCAGCTTGGCGGTCTTGTCGTGGGCGCCGCTGAAGTTGAACTTGGCGAAGAACGACTCCGGCTCGATGCCGGCATCGAGCAGGAAGCTGCGCGGCATGAGGTGGCCGCTGGTCGAACTGTTCGAGCCGAAGGCGAAGGTCTTGCCCTTCAGGTCCTGCAGGGTCTTGATGCCGGTAGCGGCGCCGCTGATGAACACGCTGCGGAACTGCGCGTCCTGCTCGCGCATGGCGATGCGCATGGCGTTGCCTGTGCAGGCCCGCACCGCCTGCACCGAGGTGTAGCCGCCGAACCACACCAGGTCGAGCTTGCGCGCGGCGAGGCCCTCGACGGTCAGTTCGTACTTCGCCACCGGGACGAACTCGACCGTGGCGCCGGTGGCGCCGGCGAGGTAGGCGGCGAGCGGCTCGAACACGGTGAGCAGCTTGCTCGGCTCGGCGTCGGGGATGGCCGAGACGCGGATGACGGTGGGCTCGGCGGCGCCCAGGGCGAGCGAAGCGAGGACGAACAGGGAGGCGAAGCGCAGCATGGCTGCTCCGTGGCGGGCGCGGTAGCGCGGTCGGCTGGGTGGGGACGCCCGTGCCGCGGCGGACCGCCGACGGCTGCCGGGCAGACGCCCGGCGAGGCAGATGGCCGGGAGATAGAACCGTCGATACCCTCTACCCTGCATGACGGCCATGCGCTGATCGCGCTTGGCGCTCCGGCCCTGCCGCATACACCCCTGCCGACGGAGAACATCATGGCCATCACCAAGGTCTGGATCGAAGACGGCTGCATCGTCTGCAACGCCTGCGAGACCGCCTGCCCGGAAGTCTTCCACGTCACCGAGGACACCTGCCACATCCGTGGCGAGGTGCGCGAGGACGGGGCCGAGGACACCAACCTGGAAGCCAAGCAGCCGCTGAAGGGCGACCAGGGCGCGTCGTTGGAAGACCAGATCATCGAAGCGGCCGAGGGCTGCCCGGTCGAGGTGATCAAGTTCGAGAAGGGGTAGGCCTGGGCGCTGGGCGCTGGGCGCTAGCCCTCTCTAACCTGCTGAGGACAAGGGGTTTACTTGTCGGCGGCGAATCGCCCCAGCTACTCCTCAAGCCACCGTCCACCCGTCCGATACTGTGATCATGGAGATCCACGGCGACCGCCCGCTCGACCCTGCCGCCCGCCGTCGCCAGCTCGACGCGGCCCGGGGATCGAACGGACCCGTGATCTCCGGGACGGCCAAGGCGGACGCGACCTTCTCGGGGACTGACACCGCCGCGGTTTCGCGGTTGGTCGACATCCTCAAGAACATGAATCCGTCGGATCTGCAGCGCATCGACGAGTTGAAGGCGCGCATCGCCGACGGCAGCTACCGCGCCGATCCCGAGGAACTGGCCGACTTGCTGCTCGGCCGCAGCCGCTGATCCGGGGGCAATCGTGCGCTTCCTCCTGCCTTGGTTCGCCGTCTGCGCTCTTGCTGCGGCCGAGACCGTGGTGCTGGAAGAGGACACGCCGGCCTTCCACACCCTGCAAGGCAACGTCCTGCTGTCGGAGCGCAAGTACGAGAGCGCTGAGCCTCGACAACACGTACTTCTACGCCCAGTTCAACATCGCCCTGGCCCACCAGTCGATCGGCAAGCCGGAGGAGGCGCGGCGCTGGTATGAAGAGGCGCTGCGCACCCGCCCGGACCATCACGAGGTGGTGTGCAATCTCGGCTTCCTCGCCTTCCTCGCCGGCGACTTCGAGCAGGCCGAGCGCCGCTTCCAGGACGCCGCCAATCTCGCCAGTTCGACCAGCCCGGGCGACGCCGCCGACTACTGGTTCAACCTCGGCGCCGCGCGCGAGCGCCTGTCGCACTGGTCCGAGGCGCGCCGCGCCTACGAGGGCTGCCTGCAGATCGTCGCCGCGCACGCCGGGGCGCACTACAACCTCGGCACGCTGTTCCTCGGCCCGCTCGCCGAGGAGCCCGACGCCTTGGCCAAGTCGGTCGCCCATCTGGAGGCCGCGCTCGCCGCAGATCCGCGACGCAGCGAGGCGCTGGTCAACCTCGCGCTCGCCCACGAGCGCACGGGCAAGGCGGTGGAGGCCGAGGCGGCGATGGCCAAGGCGGTGGCCGGCGCCAGCGGTCCAGCGCTCGACCAGGCGCGCTGGCAGCAGGTGCGCTGGTTCCTCCGCCAGTCCCCGCCGCGCCGACTGGCGGCGCGCGACGGCCTCACCGCGATCCTCGCCGACCGCCCCGACTTCCCCGAGGCCAACGGCCTGCTCGGACAGTACTTCTTCCACATCGGCGACTACGACCAAGCGGTCCGCCACCTCGAACGCGAGATCGACGGCAAGGCGTTCGACCGCCAGAGCGGCATCGATCGCGAGAGCCACTACCTGCTGGCGCTGATCTACACCGACCACCGGCCCGACGCGCGCAAGGCGACCGAGCACGCCTCGGCCTACTACGAGCTGCACCCCGACGCGCAGAAGATCCACGCCTTGCGCCGCCGCGCCTTCCGCCTGAGCGAGAGCGCCGCGCCTGCCGCGCCTGCCGCACCGGTGAAGGCTGCGCAACAGGTGGACGCCCCGCCAGCCCACCCCGAGCCTACCGCCCATCCTGCGCCGGCGCACGCCCCCGGCCATGCTTCGGTGCCCGCGGCGCATGGGCCGGAACCCGCGCACGAATCCGCTCCCGCCGGACACCACTGAGGCCGCCATGGGCAGCGTCAATGATGATCTCGAGGAGACCCGCCCCGCCGCCCCGGCGGTGGTCACCTGCGCGCACCGCTTCGCCGGCGAGCATGGCCCCTGCCCGCATCTCCCGGCGCCCGAGTCGACCCTGTGCGTGTGGCACAATCCCCTGGTCGACAAAGGGGACGCGTACGTCGCCCGGCTGGTCGCCCAGGCCGCCCAGGCAGCGCGCGGCGATCTCGCCGAGGCTCGGCTCGGCGGGCTGCATGCCCCCGGCATCCGGCTGGCCAAGGCCGATCTCTCACGCGCCGATCTGCGCGACGCGGTGCTCGACGGCGCCGATCTCGCCGGCGCCAGCCTGGCCGGGACGGTGCTACGCCGCGCCAGCCTCAAGCGCGCCGATCTGACCGGCGCCGACCTGCGTGGTGCCGATCTCGCCGGAGCCAACCTCGGCGGCGCCGAGCTGGCTGGGACGCGCCTCGCCGGCGCGGTGCTCGATGGCACCGTGCTCAAGGGCGCGCGCGCTGCGGGCGCTGACTTCAATGGCGCCGACTGGCGTTCGGTGCGCTGGAGCCGGCGCTCGCGCCTGGCCGGCGCCACCGGCCTGCCGGACGACCTGGCTGCCGCCGTCGCCGGCCCGGAACCGGCCGAGGACGATCCGTCGGCCGACGAGAGCCGGGTGTGGGAGCGCGGCGAAGTCCATCCCTCCGCCCTGCGTCCCGCTGCGGCTGCGGCCAGCGATCTGCTGGCGCTGTCCGATGGACCCAACGGTCCGCCGTTGCCCTCGCGCACGACCCGTGGTCCCTGGCTGCTGGTCGCGGCGGCGGCGGCGGTCCTCGCCTGCGCTGGGACCGCTTTCGGTGTGTGGGGGCTGCGCGCCGCCGCCGCCGGTCCGCAGGATGGCGCACGTCTGGCTGCCGAAGCCGCCGCCAGCGCGCGCCAGGCCGAGGCCAACCTCGCGGAAGTGCGGCGTCTGCAGGCCGCCCTGGCGGCGGCCGAGGAAGCGCAGGCTGCCGCCCGTACTGCTGCCGCCCGCTCCGCCGACGACGCGGCGATGCGTCGGGCCGAGGCCGAGGATGCGCGGCGCCGCCTGATCGCCGCCGAGGCCGATGTCGCACGCCTGCGCGACGCCGACGACCGCGCCGCGTTGATGGCCCTGCGCCTGGCCGATGGCCAGCGCCTGGCGCGCGAGCAGGCCGAGCAGCTGCAGCGCCAGGAGAAGGTCGGCACCATCCTCGCCGAGGGCGTGCGTCAGCTGCGTAGCGAGAACGCCCGGCTCGACGCCGTGGTCGGCGAGCGCGTCGCCCAGGAGCGCCGTGCCGACCAGATCGCCGCCGAGCTGGCGACGGTGAAGCAGGAGCTGGAGACGGTGCGCGGCGAGCGCACAGCGCTGTCGGCGCGTGAACGCCGCCTGGCCCAGGATCTCGTCGACAGCAACGCGGTGATCCAGGGCTACCTCGCCCGCGTCGCCGAGGCCGATCTCGGCCATGTGCTCGGGGACGATGCTGCGCGCCAGCCGCTCCTGCCGGTCAAGGCCGGCGCGCCGATCGCGCTCGGCGGCGACTACCTGCTCAGCCTGCGCCTCGACCGCACCGATGACGGCCTTGCCGCCAAGCTGGTGGTGCAGCGTCCTGCCGCCGCCGCCAATCCGGACGTCAGCGTAGTGCTGTACGACGAGCGCCAGCGCCCGTTGCGCCGCCTCGGCTTCGGCTTCCAGCACGTCGACCGCGGCGCTCCCTTCGCCAGTGCGAGCGCCCAGGTCGCCTGCGACATCTTCCCGGCCTTCGCTCGCGTCGTCGTCAGCCCCGCGGCCACCGCCCCGGTCGGTGCGCGCTGACGGTTCGGAATCAGGTCCGGCTGACGTCCTGCCATTCCAGCCTGAAGCGGGCCAGGTATTTCTGCAACCGGTCGGCGTCGTTGGCGGTCTTGCGCGCCAGACGCGAGACCGCGAACAGCGTGCGGCCGGCGTCCGAGAGCGAGCGCGATCGCTGGCACACGCGGACCACCTCGGCCAGTTGCACACGGTCGAACTGGTCAAGCTGTCCTGCCTTGTCGCCCAGCACCGCGCCCAGCGGATCGTCCGCTGCCACCGGCCGCCACTGGCCCTGCAGCCGCGCGATCTCCTCGCGCACCAGGCCTTCGTCGATGCGGCCGCTGGTCGCCAGCGTCGCCATGCGCGTCACCGCCGAGCCGAGATCGCGGAAGTTGGCGTTCCACGAGGAGTCGGCGGCGTTGGCGAAGCCCAGGAAGCGCTCGCGCGCCTCGCGGTTCAGTGCCACGCGGCGGCCGGTGTCGCGGGCGAAGCGCTCCAGCTCGTAGTCGAGGTTGGGCTCGATGTCCTCGCGCCGCTGCGCCAGGCCGGGCAGGGTGAAGGTCCACAGGTCGATGCGCGCGAGCAGGTCCTCGCGGAAGCGGCCGTCGCGCACCGCGATGCGCAGGTCGCGGTTCGAGCCGGCGATGAGCTGGAAGTCGGACAGCACCGGCTTGTCGGCGCCCAGCGGCAGGAAGACCTTGTCCTCGACCGCGCGCAGCAACATGGCCTGTTCGTCGAGGCCGAGTTCGCCGATCTCGTCAAGGAAGAGCACGCCGTTGTCGGCGCGCTTGAGCAGGCCTTCACGGTCGTTCACCGCCCCGGTGAAGGCGCCCTTGCGGTGGCCGAACAGGGCGGAGCCGGCGGCGTCGCCACGCACCGTGGCGCAGTTGAGCTCGACGAACGGCCCGTCGACCAGGTTGCGCGACTTCTTCAGTTCATAGATGCGCCGCGCCAGCACCGTCTTGCCGGCACCGGTCGGACCTCCGAGCAGGATCGGCGCGCGCGTCGCCGCCGCGACCTGCTCGACCCGGGCGATGAGCGTGGCGAAGGCGGGATTGCGCGTCGGGATGCCGGCGGTCAGCACGGCGGCGCCGGCGGCGCGCTCCTCGGCGAAGCGCGACGAGAGCTTGTCGTACTTCGACAGGTCGAGGTCGATCACTGCATGCGTACCGCTGACACTGGCAGGCTCGGCGGTGCCGCGATCGTCGCCCGGGCCGCGCTTGGCGCCCGGCTGGGTCTGCACCAGGCGGGCCGGCAGGTGGCGCGACTCGGTGAGCAGGAACAGGCAGATCTGCGCGACGTGCGTACCGGTGGTGATGTGGACGAGGTAGTCCTCCTCGTCCGGCTTCCACGGGTAGCCGCTCGCGAAGCCCCACAGCGCGCCGTAGACCTCCTCGAAATCCCACGGGTCGGCGAACTCGATGTGGCGGCTCCTCACCTCGGTCGTGGGCGAGACCTGGCGGATGTCCGCGGCGATGCCCTCGGCGAGGTTGTCGAAGCGACGCTGGTGCAGCATCTCGAAACGACTGATCTGCAGATCGTCCTGCATGTGCAGGCCGACCGACGGGCGCCAGCGGTTCCAGCGCTTCTGGTCGCGTCCGGCATCGAGGTTGGGGCCGAGCAGGCCGAGGGCGACGAGGGGGCGGGGCTTCGTCATGGCTCGATGATTGGCGATAGGACTCGCCTACAAGCGAGTATACGGGAAGAAGACGAACAACCCCGCAACGCCTCAGATTCAACTCAAACAATTTCACAAGCAGTATTTACGTGGTCACGACCGGGTCACCGGCACCGCCTGGCACGCCCCGCGCAATAGGTACCCCGTCACCCGACGGAACCCACCATGGCCAACAAGACCCTCTTCCAGTCGCTGCTCGGCGCCATCGTGCCGAAGACCGATGCGGCCAACGCCGCCGGCGGCAAGGCCTACGCGCTGATGCCGAAGCCGGCCCTGGCGCAGTACGCCGCCACCGGCTGCCTCAACGGCACCTTCTACTACGCGGGCGCCGACGAGCAGCTCGAGACGGTCCTGACCCTGGCGCAGGCGGTCGAGCCCGAGTTCCTCGCCAAGGTCGCCATCCACGCCCGCGAGAGCGGCAACATGAAGGACATGCCGGCCCTGCTCCTGGCGGTGCTGGCGGTCCGCGATGTGCAGCTGCTCAAGCGCGTCTTCGCCCGCGTCTGCGACAACGGCAAGATGGTCCGCACCTTCGTGCAGATCCT
>JAIFKN010000025.1 GCA_020049615.1 bacterium
CGGTAAGTAATTCTGTAATTCACCTCGAATTCTTCGCGCCTCCCACTTACCCCGCCGGCTATGCCGCGCGGGGTTCTTCTTTTTAAGGATTCCACCATGGCCATTACCATCGCCGCGAACCTGTCGAAGAAGGTGCCCATCGTCGGCACCGACTACTCCAGCCAGTCCGCGAGCATCACCATCACCGCCGAAGTGACCGACCTCAACCAGGTCGCTGCCGAGGCCCAGAAGCTCTACCGCATCGCCGAGCAAGCCGTCGACGCCCAGCTCGCCGGCACCCAGCCCCAGGCCACCACGCAACCGTCCGCCTCGCCCCCGGTGCAGGCCAACACCCCGACCCGGTCTCCCAGCCAGGGCAGCCAGCCGTATCGGGGGAATGGTCAGCGTCGTCAGCCTGCTCCGGTGACGGACAGCCAGATGCGCTTCCTGAAGCGTCTGATCGACCAGTCCAAGGCCTCGGTCCCCGCCATCTTGAACCAGTTCCAGATCGGAGACCTGTCCCAGCTCTCCTGCCGGGACGCCGCGCAACTCATCGACGAGCTCAAGCAGGTGACGGCATGATCGCCGCAACCATCGACCACCTCAGCCACAGTCAGATCCAGTCCTTCCTGCTCTGCCCCAGGAAATGGGCCTACGAGAAGGTCGAGCACGCCCCCAAAGAGCGCATCGGCTCCGCCCTGGTCTTCGGCATCGCGCTGCACGACGCCTGTGCTGCTGCCAACGAGGCTGCGCTCACCGGCGAAGGCTACGACGCCGCCGCCGGTTTCGTCTCATCCTGGAAGCTGGCCATTGAGCAGGCCGGGGTCCCCGTGCACTACGGCCGGGATGGTGCCGATGATCTCTTGGCCAAGGGTCGCGCCCTAGCGGCTGCCTACACCCCGCCGAGCGGCATCATCGGCGTGGAACAGCCATTCACGGTCGAGCTGGATCCGGACCTGCCGCCCGTCGAGGGCCGCATCGACCTGATCCGGAGGACCGCGTCGAGCAAGGTGCTGACCGAGACCGATGCCGTCGAGGCACAGCTCTCCCTGTACAACGAGGCGTACCCGGCGGCGAAGCACGAAGTCATTGTCTTGGCAAAGACCAAGGTCCCGACGGTGACGATCCAGGCCATCACGCCGTGGCCACGTCAGCAACTGGTCCGCCAGTACCAGGAGGTCCATCACGCCATGCAGACCGGGGTGCGTTACGCCAACCGGGGCTGGCAGTGTGACGGCTGCCAGTTCGCCGACCGCTGCCGGAAGGAGGGCTGAACCATGGGCTACAGCTACTACGTCGGCTCGGCCGACACGATCCAGCCCGAGTCCATCGACGCCGTCGTGCCGTCGGCATGGGCCTCATTCCAGGCCGCATTGGCAGATGTCGCCTCCCGTACCGGTCACTCCGCCGACGCCCTCCTCGTCGCCCTGGGCCGCGAGGAGAACCTCGGTGATCGCCAGTACGATGACGATGAGGAGGTCTGCACTGCGATCGAGACCGGACTGCTGCCCGCTCTGGATGCCTTTCGTGCGGCCTTCGAGGTGGCGACCGCCGGCCTATCGCTGGGCCTTGGCCATGTCGACAGCGATGCCCTGCGCGGGTCCGACCTCTACGACGAGACCTACTGGTACATCGGCAACCACCAGCAACCCACGCCGGCCTACGCTGCCTTCACGGCGTCTCACGGCACGGCCATCACCAAGACCTGGATCATGGGAGGATAGAACATGAGCGACCGCACCTACACCCGTTTCAGTGTGCCTATGTCGGTCCTGGCCGACGCCACCAAGTCTGAGGTCGTCCGCATCGCCTTAGGCCTGACGACCACCGAGTTCCATCGGATCATCCTGGCGCAGCCGGAAGCTGATGAAGCTGCCGGCTACGAGGGTACGACCGTCCGTCTGGTCGATGGTCGCCCGTGCCTGGTGCATGAGGACCCGGACTGCGACTACGGCGGCACGTGCATCGAGCGTGAACTGACCGAGGCCGGCATCCCATTCCTCCAGGTCAACGGGGCAGGCCACGAGTACGGCCCCGCCGCGACGGTCTTTGATGGCCAGGACACGGAGACGATCCGCGTCGACCATCAGCTGGAGCCCGTCGTCGGCATCGGTGTGATCAATGGCCGCATCGTCGTGGACCCCGGCGAGGTCGCCGACTATGAGCGCTACCTGACGCTCAGGCAGGCCGTGTTGTTGTGGCCGGCCTACATCCGTGCAGGGGCGGCATAGGTGGCCCAGTCCTTCCCCTGCTCAGACGTCAAGGTGAAGCCGTACCGGCAGCCAGACGCACCCAACGCCACCGCCGTCTGCTCGGTCTGCAAGCGCTGGCATTTCTACGACGGCAAGGCCAGGCGCCCGGCGTATTGGGGCCGAGGCGACATCAAGCCACCGACGCCGCGCGAACGCTGCATCTGCCCGGATGCGCCGGTGCTGGAATGGAAGGAGCGGGGCTCAGACGCTCACTGATTGGGCCGACGTAGGGTGCTGCTGTGGCCGGCGGCGGCAGCCTGACGGCAGGTTGTCGCAGGGGCTGCGGAGACCGTGGCCCGAGTTGACCGGATTAAATGTAAGTAATTGTCAAGTAATCACTTGTGTTTGCGCGAACACTATTCCAGCGGTCGTTCGCCGGACCTGATCTGAGTGATCTGGATGTGCCACAACCAGAGGCCGGCGAGCGTGCAACCGAGTGGCCATCAGGCCTGCATCTCCTCCAGGTGTCGCAGGACCTCCGGGTGCTCCTCGACCAGCTTGATGAGCACCACGGCCTGATCGTTCGGCTTGTTCTGCCCCTGCTCCCAGCGCTGGAGGGTGCGGGGGTTGACCCGCAGCATGTAGGCGAACACGGACTGGGAGACGCCGAGTTGTTCACGGACCTTACGGATCTCCCCGGTCCGCAGGTGTGGAGGCGGCGGCGCCACGAGCTTCGTCGTGCGCAGGGTGACCTTGCGCTCACGGTGGGCCTGCATGTCGGCGATGCCGGAGCTGATCTCCTCGAACAGATTGCGCTTCTTCATGGTTTCTTCCTCTGCTGTGGGCGGCGCCGGGCCGCCAGTTCCGCTTCGACCATGGCCCGCAGCGCCTTGCGTTGCTGGGCACTCAAGTCCGTCATCTCGTCTTTGTCGTAGATCGCCAGGAACCAGACCGTCTGGTCCCAGGTGATCCACAGGTAGATCACGCGCAGGCCGCCGCGCCTCCCTTTGCCCCGGCGACCATCAGCCCAACGCAGCTTGCGCAGGCCACCGGCATCCGGGATCACGTCCCCGGCGTCCGGATTGGCCATCAAGTAAACCTGCAATCGGCGGTAGGCCTCGTCATCGAGGTAGTCCGCCAGATGGGCCGTGAACGCCCGGGCTTCAACGAACTGCATGCCACGACTATACGCACGGTGCGTATAGTCGCAATCGACATCTTCCCCCAGCCCAGGTCATCCGACCTGGGCTTTTCTGTTCTCCAACCCAAGGAATCCACTCATGCCCAAGACCAAGCGTTACTCGTGGCCCGCCTCCGCCCTGACGGATGCGGACCTCATGGCCCAGCTCCACCAGGTCAGCCTCGCCACCAAGAAACCGATCACGGTGCTGATTCGTGAGGCCACCGACCGGCTCGTCGCTGAACTCCGCGACAAGATGGACGATCCGGCGTCCCTGCGCGGAGCGGCCTGACCATGCACCCCAGCATCATCACCCGCATCCTCGACCTGGCCGCGACGAAAGTGGCGGCCCAGTTCGACCACCAAGCGGTGATCGACCAGGCCGCCGACGAGCTGCTGGCCAAGGTCGACCACCGCAACTTCGCCAGGGAAGTCGCCGAGCGCATTGACAGTCGAGACCTCGTCCGCGAGGTCATCGACCAGCTCGACACCGACGAGATCGCCGAGAAGGCCGCCGAGCGGCTGAACATCGATGAGCAGGACGTCATCGACAAGGCCGTCGAGGAGGTTGTCGGCTCCTACAGCCACGACGATCTCACCGAGGCCCTGACCGAGCGCCTGCTCGACAACGGCAAGCTCCTCGACCAGAGCGCCAGCATCCTGGTCGACCGGGTCTGCATCGCCCTGGTGCAGGCAGATCCGACGCCAGCGACACAGGCGGCGTAGTCGTGCCCGTTGATCGTCCCCGTACTGTCTGGCCCTGGGTTCGTGCCCTGCCGGCGTCGTTGACGCCCGAGCAGGTGCGCGACCTCCACGCCCTGTCGAAGAGATCCGGCCGGACCATCCGCCGCATCGTGACCACGGCCGTGACCACTGCCCTGGACGATGCCCGCGAGGCGGAGTCCAGGGCAGCCTAACGCGCAGTCACGAGCACTGGAAGTTCCAGTCGAAGTGCCGGCAGGTCGGACACTCGAAGACATAGATGCTGCCGCAGTCGCCGATCATGATATCGGCCGCATCGTAGCCCGGCTCGCCCTGCCGTCGTCCCCAGCGCCACGCCGATCCGCCATCTGCCATGCCCGAGCTGATGGTCAGGAGGTGCACCATCGGGATCGTGCAGTGCGGGCACGTCGGGCGCCACGCAGCCTGGATCCACGCTGGCCAGCCCCCGACCTTCCAACCCGGAGCGGCGGAGAGGTTGTTCATGTAGAACGCGCCGGCGGCATCCTCCTCGTCGTAGTCGCCTTCCCGCGCGCCCCATACCGCCCAGTTGGCCACCCGGTCGACCTGTTCCTGCTGGGTCTCATCCAGCGCGAAGAGAGACGGGTACTCCTGCACGGCCTCGACCGTGATCCGGGATTCGGCCGGGATGAGACCCGGCCATTCGGGATCCGTGTTGTCGCCGACGATCGTGTCGGCGCCCTGCACCGAAACGCGCCTGACGATGAGATGCGGGCAGGCCTGCTCATGGTCCCGCGGGCACCACAGCACCTGAAGCAAGGTGCGAGGCTTCCAGCCGGGGATGTCTTCGCCGCGGAGCTGCAGGATGTTGACTAGCCCGCGACCATGTTCCGGACACCGTGGATCGGCGCAGCCCGGCGGCCGATGGAACAGCCCGCCGATCTTGCTCGCCGTCGGGTCGACACCATCGGCCCGATAGGGGTGCAGGCGGTAGCCTGTCCGGCGCATGCGGGCCAGGGCCGGCAGGGCAGTAGCGACCGGCGTCGGCTCATCGTCCCGACGCGACCACCACGACCGGATCAGGTCGAACATGGGGCCTCCACGACGGCCATCAGCCCCCCATTCCGTGGCATGCTGCGTCTCCTCGCACCGAGGGTACCGGCCTGCCAGCCCCGTGAAGTTCCAACCCCCGCTGAACGAGCGGGGCCAACCACCAACCCAGGACCGCTCATGTCTACCACCATCACCATCCCCCGCATCACTGCCGATCGTCTCTCGCGCCTGCCCCTGGCCTGCGCCGATGAGACCGGTCCCCTCGGCCATGTCAGCGTCCGCGTGACGCCCGAGACGGCCCGCTTTGCCTGCACCAACGGGCGACTGCTCGCCAGCCTCCTCGTCCCGCTCGACGCTCTCGAAGGTGAGCCCTGCGATGTCATCCTCGACGCGGATCAGTTCACCGCCGCCCTGAAGGTCACCGCCAAGGCGACCGGCGGACGCATCCAGATCGAGATCGGCCCCAAGGAGGCGCGCCTGACCAATGGTACGGCCTCAGCCATCGTCCGACGGGTCGATGGCGCGTTCCCCAAGGTCGAGCACTGCTGGACCCGCACCGCCGGCCGTCGCTGGGTGCCGACCATCAGCAGCTTGGACGGCAACCTGGTGGCCGTGGCCCAAAAGATCGCCGGCCATAAGAACCCGCTGCTGTTCACCTCGCCGGTTGAGCAGGGCACGCGCCTGGAACGCCTGTGGGCCGTGCCCGGGGCCCAGCCCGACGAGAGCATCAGCGTCAGTAGCCTCCGGGCCGTCGTGTCGGCTCCGGCGTACTGGGCGGACCACGAACTGGCGCTGCTGC
>JAIFKN010000065.1 GCA_020049615.1 bacterium
TTCAGCGGCCAGTGCCTGATGTCCAACTTCGCCGGCTGCCGCTCGGCCAACCGCGGCACCTGCGCCCAGAACTGCCGATTCGCCTACGAATCGTCCCATCGTCCCGACGAGGCGACGACCGTGGATACGACGATCTCGATGCGCGACCTCGCCCTGGTCGACCGCATCGGCGAGCTGGCCGAGGCCGGCGTCGCATCGCTGAAGATCGAAGGCCGGCTGAAGGGGCCGGACTACGTCTACACCGTCGCCCGCGCCTACCGCGAAGCGGTCGACGCCTGGGCTGGCATGCGCAGCGCCGACCCGGCCGTCGCCCGCGAGCCGCTGGCGGAGGTCTTCGCCCGCCCGTTCACCAGCACACCCCTCGACGCCGACTATGGTCCCGCCGCGCGGTTGCATCGCGCCGACCCCCTGCGCGACCGCGACGCCGATGCCCGCCTGATCAGCCTCGACCGCCGCACCGGAACGGCGGTGATCAGTGCGGCCCGCCGCCCCGCCGCCGGTCTCGGGTATGCCTTCGCCGTCGGCATGTGGAACGACGGATTCCTCGTCACCGCCGCCGATGATCTCGGCGGTGGACGCTGGCGCCTGCGCGTGCGCGCTGACGCCCGAGGACCACGGGCGCCCGAAGGGACGCCCCTGTTCGTCAACCGCGACCAGCGCCGCGAACGCGACGCGGCCACCGCCATGTCCGCCGTGCCATTGCCACCCGAGGAGCAGGGCGGCATCCCTTGCGACCTGACCGTCGTCGCCGTGCCGGGCTCGGCCATCGAGCTGCGCGCCGAGACGACCGATGGCCGCCACGCCGGGATCACCGGCCCCGTGGTGCAGCCCGCCACAGGTCGGCCGCTGACCAGCGAGGCGCTGGGCGATTCCGCCGGGGCGCTCGGCGGCAGCGGCTTCATCCTGCGACATCTCGAGGCGCGGCTCGACGGCGCCTGCTTCGTGCCGGCATCAGAGCTCAAGCGGCTGCGCCGCGAACTGGTGGCTGCGCTCGCGGTGCAGCCGGCCGGAGCCGCTCCGGCCCATGAACCGCCGGCGGTGGCGGAGCCACGCCATCGCACTACCAGACTGTGGGTCATGGCCGGTTCCGAGGCTGCGGCAGAGGCCGCAACCGCAGCCGGCGCGGCGCGCATCGCCCTCGAGGATGCCGTTCTCGATGTCTGGGGCACCGCTCCGTGGCCGAACGCCGACCGCTGGCTGCGCCTACCAGCCACCGCGCCGGTCCCTGCGCTGCATGGCCCGATCCTCGCCGGCCACCTCGGCATGCTCGCCGCCGCCCGAGCCGCCGGACTGCCGGCGTGCGCCGACGCAGGCTGCAACATCTACAGCACCGAGACGCTCGCCGCGCTGGCCGGACTCGGCGCCAGCGGCGCGATCCTGTCGTACGAGCTCTCCGGCCGCGAGATCGCCCGACTGGCGGCACGCTGCGCGGAACTGCCGATCGAGCTGGCCATCACCGTGCATGGCCGCGTCCCGGCGATGCTGACGCGGCAGGACCACGCTCTGCCGGTCGGCGGCGTGCGCACCATCCGCGCCGTGCCGCAGGAGGGCGGCCTGCCCTACGAGCTGCAGCGCCGGGTGCGCGACACGGTGGTGTGGGAAGGCCGCCGCCTGTGCGCCCCGGAGCCAGCCGCCGCCACCGCGGGCCTGGTCGACTGGTGGGTGCTCGAATTGGCCGACCTCGGACCGGTGGCGGTCGGCGAGGTGGTCGCCGCCTATGCCGGCCTGCTCGCAGGAACGACGACGGCCGCGCAGGTCGAGGCCGTCGCGGAGCGGCATGCCCCACATGGCCTGTTCCCCGGTCATCTCATCCGCGGCGCGCGCGAGCTCGACGAGATCGCCGAGCGGACCGAATCCTAGCCCGCGAGGGCCTTCTCGATCGACGCGCGCACGGTGGGGATGTCGGCGCCCGCATCGATGAAGTGGCAGGGGAAGGCGCCTTGCAGCGACTTCAGTGCATCGACGGTCTGGTCCTGGAAGACGCGGAAGCGCTTGGCGGCGCTGGCCGGGTCGACGTCGGTGGCGCGGATGTCCTCGAGCCTACCGCCCAGCTTGCGCGCCGCCTCGTTGGCCAGCACGGCTTCGCGGCCGCGCTTCAGCTGACGCTCGACCGCCACCTCCTCGGAGACGTTCAGGACCACGACGCGCACGCTCGGCGGGTTGCCGATGGCCGCAAGCTTGGCGACGAACAGGCGGAGGAACTCGGCCTGCGGACGCGAGCGCGGAAAGCCGTCGACGATCGCGCCGGCGACATAGGCCGGATCGAGCAGCTTCTTCAACAGCAAGCCGACCACATCCTTGTCGCCGACCAGGGCGCCGCTGTTCTTGATCTTGATGAACTCCGGCGAGGAGAGCAGGTCGCTGACCACCACCGGTTGCTGCTCGATGCCGAGCACCTGCATGATGGTGCGGGTGTTGGTGCCCTTGCCGGCGCCGGGCGCGCCGTTCAGCCACACCAGCTGGCGCGGAAACACCGGCGGCTTGCCGGCGCAGGCGGCCTCGATCTGCGGCCACACATCGGCCATGAGTTGCTGGGCGGTAGCGACGGGGTCGGCGGACATGGGGAGCTCCGGTTTGGGCCTGCGATGCTACCCACGCGGGTCCACGCCTCAAGCCCGGCGCCCAGCCCCGGTGGAGCCTTCAGCGACCGCGCATGCCGGGATGGACCAGCGGACGCAGCCGCTCCGCCTCGGCGCGCAGGGCTGCCGCCCGAGATTCCCGTGCTGCGCGATCGAGCACCTCGGCGGCCATCTCCAGCACGCGCGGGGCGGTCGGGGCGAGGGCGACGGCGCGTTCGGCCTCTTCGACCGCCTCGCGCCGGGCCTTGCCGGCGACCAGCAGTTGGGCGCGACGGAGCGCGATCGCCGCGCTGTGCGGAGCAGCGGCTGCCAGTTCGGTGGCAAGGTCGAGGGTCTGCGGCCCTGGCGGCATCAGGTCGAGGGCGGCGAGGCGCGTCCCAGGGGCACCGACGGCGAGCTCCCAGGCCCGTCCGGCCGCGAGGGCTGCCAAGGCCTGCGGCGGAGCCTGTCCGTCGATGCCCAGCCGCAGCGCCAGCATGCCACCGACCTGCGGATCGCGCGCCTGGCGGGCGCTGGATATCCAATCCTCGGCTTCAGCCAGGCGGAGGGCGGTGAGCATGCCGCCGACCGCCAGCGCGGCGGCGAGCGCGGCCGTCACCATGGGCAGCCAGCGCCCGGCCACCCCCGATGCCTGCCGCAGCGGCGCACCGCTGCACACGGCGACGATCAGGGCCGTGCCGAGCACGCCGCCACTATGGAAATCGAAGTCGATCAGCGCCTTCAGCGCCACGGCGCACAAGCCCGCAGCCCAGGCCCAGGCCGGCGGCGGCTCGGCCCGCCACAGCAGGGCGGCGGCCGCGCTGGCGAGCGCTCCCAGCAGCAGAGCCCAGGCCAGGTTGCCGGCCAGGCCACCGCCACCCGGCCACCATGGAATCTGCCCATCGAAGGCCCCGAGCAGGGCGAGGTAGGGCACGGCGCAGCCCAGCGCGAGGGCGAGCAGGCGCGGCGGAGCGGGCTGCGGAGCGGGCTCGACCGCGGCGCGGCGCGGCCACGCCAGGGCGAGCAGGGCCACCGCAGCCAGGCCACCCAGCAACCAGCCGCCGGATACCGCGGCTTCGAGCACTTCATTGTGGACGAAGCGGGTCGGCTCGTCGCCTGGCTGCATGATCCGCTGCTGGTGGGCGGCGAAGCCGCCGAGACCATGCCCGCCCTCGCCCGCCAGGACGACCGCCGCGCGCCAGTAGCCGGCGCGCACGGCGATGCTGCCGCTGGCCACGCCGGAGGCGAGGACGGCAGCGAGCCCGAGACCTGCCAGCGGCAACGGCAGCCAGCGCCACCAGCGGCCGGGGAAGGCCAGCCACCAGCCGAGGCCGCAACCGGCGGCCAGGGCGAGGATCGCGCCCTTCGCCCCGGTCAGGACCAGGGCGAGGAGGCCGAGAAGCACCAGCGCGAAACCTGCCGCTGGCCACCGCTTGCCGGCGCGCCAGGTCGCCCAGACCGTCCCGGCAAGCACCGGCAGCAGCAGCGCCAGGTAGGCGCCGAACTGGTTCGCCAGGGTGAAGGTGGAGAAGATCCCGCCGTTGGCGATGCGCTCGCTGATCGCGCCACCGTCGCCGGACATGGCCGCGAAGGCCGGGGATCCAGCCTGCTGCGCCGCCGCCATCGCCGGCAGCACCCACAGTGGCTGGGCCAGGCCGAAGGCGATGGTGACTGCGAAGCCGGCACCCAGCGCTGCCAGGGCCAGGCGCTGCCGACCGGCGATCACCTGCATGAGGTAGGCGGCAGCGGCGAGGCAGGCCAGCCAGCTTGTCCAGCGGCACCAGGACGGGGCCGGCTCGGCCGCCGCCAGCGCTGCCGGCAGCAACGCGAGGACGAGCGCTACGGCGAGCGCTCCCCGCCAGCTCCAGGCCCAGGATGGACGCAGCCCGGCGGCGCGTTCGAGCGCGGCGATGCCCAGGGCGCCGACCGCCAGAGCCTGCCACACCAGGTCCGCCGCCTGGCCGGGCATGCCATCCCAGCACCAGGGGCGCAGGGCGACCAGCAGCAGCACGAGGACATCGTGGACCCGGTCGAGGATCGGCGGACGCGGGTCAGCCATGGTCGCGCGCGGTCTCCAGCAGCACCAGCGCCATGCAGACCGCGGCCGCCTGGGCCAGGGCGACGACCGCAGCCATCGGATCGGCATTGCGCAACTGGAAGCTGGAGGAGGCCAGCGCCACCTGCAGCGCGACCACGGCGCCGAGGCTCGCCTTGGGCCCGATGCCGAGACGGGTCAGGCGGTGGCTGATGTGATTGCGGTCGCCGCGCATGATCGGCGCGCCGCGACGCAGGCGTTTGACCACCACCGCGATCGAGTCGAACAGCGGGATGGCGCAGATCAGCAGCGGAGAGAGCAGGGCGAGCGGGCTGCCGCCCTCGGCGCTCGGCCAGAAGGTGGTGCCGAGGGTGCCGCAGCCGATGAGGAAGCCGACCGCCAGGCTGCCGGCGTCGCCCATGTAGGCCGGTTGAGCACGAGGAAGCCGCCGAGCGCCGCGGCCAGGCAGAGCCACAGCCGCGCCATCGTGGCATCGCCGCCAAGCATCGCCCCGCCGGCGAGGGCGGCGCAGCCGATCAGCGCCACCGCACCAGACAGACCATCTGCATGGTCGAGCAGGTTGTAGGCGTTGGTCACCACCACCAGCCAGGCGAAGGCGGCGAGCCAGGCCAGCGCCGGATGCCACTGGTGCAGGAAGTCGACAGGCAGATCAGCAAGCGTCACGACGGCTGCGCAGACCAGGGCCTGCAAGGCCAGCTTGAGCCGCGCCGGCAGCGGCCGCGCATCATCGACCAGGCCGATGAGGACCAGCGCGACGGCGCCGCCAAGCACCGCCCAGGGAAGCTGGCCGGTGGCGTCCGGCAGCGGCAACAGCGGGCCGACGGCCAGGGCGATGGCCATCGCCAGCGCCATGGCCGGACCTCCGCCGTAGGGCACGGTGCGGGCATGCTGCTTATGCGCCTCGGATCCCGGCCGATCGATGAAGCCCAACGCCGGGGCGAGGCGGATCGCCAGCCGGCAGCAAGCGTAGGCACCCAGCAGAGCCGCCAGTGGCGGCAGCAGCCAGGCGAGGATCAGCACGGTGCCGGCCCGGACGGCATCGGCTCAGTGGCCTGCCAGAGCCTTGGCGAAGCTCTTCGGGTCGACCTTGCCGAA
>JAIFKN010000222.1 GCA_020049615.1 bacterium
GGGGTTTCCGGGGGAGGGGCGAACGCCGCAGCGACGGGATACTGGCGTCGTACGCCCCGTCGCGGAGGCGCCGAGCCCCTCCCCCGGCAAAAAGCGCTCGTCGGTCCCAGGCCGTCGTACAGGCTGGTGCGGCTTCTGCTTCGTCGGCCTGCGCGCCGCCCACCGTGCCGCCATGCCCATCGTCACCATCGTCATCGCCGCCCTGCTCATCGCCCTCGGGCTCGTCAGCCGCTCGCTCAGCGATTCGCCGAGCGTCACCGTGCTCATCCCGGCCTTCCTCGGCGCGGCCCTGCTGCTCGCCGGCCTGGTCGCGTTCAAGGCCGGGGCGCGCAAGCACGCCATGCATGTCGCGGCGATGCTCGCCCTGTTCGGCATCGTCGGCGGAGCCGGGGCCTTGGTGCATCTGCCCGCGCTGCTCAGCGGCGGCGAGGTGCAGCGGCCGTTGGCGGTGGCCTCGCGCTCGCTGACCGTCCTGCTGTGCGCCGTGCTGCTCTGCCTGGCGGTGCGCTCGTTCATCGCCGCCCGGCGTGCAAGGCTGGCGCCGGCCGTGCCCGTGGCATGATCCAACCACTCGGAGACCGATATGCACCGCTACGCCATCCTCCTCGTCTTCGCTGCCACGCTCGCCTCGGCGGAACTGACGCTCACTGGCACTTGGGCCGGGGCCAAGGCCGAACTCCCGAGCAACGCGACCGTCGTGCTGGCGCTCTACGATCGCGACGGCTCCTGCTGCGGCGGGCCGGCGGCGGCGCTGGCCGGCCTGGGCAACCTGCGCACCGCGCTCAAGGACAGGGCTGACATCCGCCTGGTCGCGGTCGACGTCACCAAGGCTGCCACCGTCGAGCAGGCCACGGCGGCGGCGGCTCTGCACCACACCGACGGCATCCCGCTGCTGGTCGACGGCCCCAGGGCGACGGCCGCCGCCCTGGGGGTCGAGATCGACATGACCATGACCTACATCATCTGCCTCGCGGACGGTGCCCGCGAGGTGTCGCACAGCCCCAACCAGGTGAAGAAGAAGCTGGGGCTGTAGTTCAGAACCGCACGCCAGCCGAGACCCAGACGCTGCGGCCAGGTTCGTTGACCCGCACCACCGTGGTGTCGAAGGCGCTCGGCTTGTTGAGGTGCTCGGCGTAGGTGCGGTCGAGCAGGTTGTCCACTGACAGCTCCGCCCCGCGCCACGGCGTCCACGTAGCCGAGAGGTCGAGCACGGCCCAGGCCGGCGTCTCGCCAGCGTCGAGGGCGGAGCCGGTGGCGGCATCGTCATCGACCCGCGTCGCCCGCGCTGACCAGCGCATGGCCAATCGGCCCTGCAGCGCCCCGTGATGCGCGTTCAGCGCGGCGGTGCCGGACAGCGGCGGGATCTGCGGCAATGGCAGATCGCTGTCGAGGTCCTCGGCCCAGGTCCAGGCGGCCTCGGCCTCCAGCCAGCCGGTCAGCGGCAGGGCCCCTTCGGCGGAAACGCCGGCGAGCAGCGCCTGCCCGTTGTGGTAGACCGTCGCCTGGTCGGCCAGCAGGACGCCATCCTGGCGCCGGGCGCGATCGCGGCGGATGTAGTCCTGCACCCGGTCGAGCCAGACCTCGCCGTGCCAGCGTGGCTGTTCGCGGCCACCATCACGGCCGATGCGGGCCTGCACCTGGTTGTGCGTCTCGGCCTCGAGGTCGGGATTGCCGACCCAGCGCGCCGAAGGCGTGCCATTGCCGGCGATGAAGCGCTCGGTGGGATCGGCGGCGCGCTGCTGCCGCGAGACGGCCAGCGTGATGAGACCGTCGCCGGCCCAGTCGCGTTCGAGTCGCAGCGCCGCGCCGAAGAGGTGCTCGCTGCGCGCCTCGGCGTCGGCGCCGTAGTAGAGAGTGTAAAGCTGGTCGGGCGACATCGCTGCCCCAGCGGGATCGACGCCACTGTCGGGCGCCTCGCTGCGCACCAGATCATAGCGCAGGCCGGGGATGATGCGGAAGTCGCCGGCCGTCACGCTCAGGTCACTCCACGCACCGAGCCGGCGGATGCGTGCGTCCGGCCACAGCACCGAGTTCAGCGTGGTGACGGTGGCATCGGTTGGGCCGCTGTAGCGGCGGGCGTCCTGGTGCAGATCGTCGAGGTCGAGGCCCAGGCCGAGCAGTCCCGCCCCGGTGCGCAAGCTGCTGGCGGCTTGGACACCGGTGCTATCGCTGGTGGTCGGGGCGCGCATGCGCGTGCCGCCCACGGCCACCGGCCGCAGGCTGTAGTTGTCCATGCTGTGCTCGACCCGGCTGGCCCAGGCGTCGAGGGTCGCTCTGGCGAGGAGTCCGTCGCCCGCGTGGCTCAGGCGCAGCCTGGTGGTCGCGTCGTCGGAGTAGGTCGCGTCCATGCCGGCGCCGGCGTAGAGCACGTCACGCTCGTGGGTGAGGTCGTGGCTGAGTTCCAGGCGCGTCTGCGCTGAGGGCGTCCAGCCGAGGCTGCCGCCGCCCTTGGCCGAGCGGTAGGCGCTGCGCACCGCGTTGCCGTCGCCGTCCTCGTAGTCGTCGGCCCGGGCGGCGTGGAAGCTGCCGCGGGCGTAGCCCTGCTCGCTGCCGAGAGCCAGCCAGGCCCCGGCTTCACGTGCCGCGCCGTTGCCGGCATAGCGCGCATCGGCCTCGGCCCGGAACACGCTGCCATCGGAGAAGTCCAGTATTTCGCGTTCCAGCCGGATGACACCCAGCGGTGCGCCAGGCTGGCGCACGTCGAGGCCACCGGCGGTCAGGCTGGCGCGGCCTGCTCCGACCGGCGCGTAGGTGGCCGGCGGATCCATGCGGTTCGGACAGGCGCCCTGCGGGCAGGCGCCATCGGCGATGACGCGCAGGCGCGAGGCCGACTGGCCGCGCACCACCGGGTCGAGTCCGACGCCGCCCATGCGCACGGCATCGACGCCCGGCAGATTGCGCAGGGTCGCGCCGGCATCGGCGGCGGGCAGGCCGAGGCGGAGCGGCGGCTCCTGCTCAGCGGTGACGGTGATGACCTCCTCGGCGGCGAGGCCGGTGGACAGGATGAGCAGGGTGGGAATGAGACGGGTGTACATGATGATCCAGCCCGGTATTCCAGGCGGTTGGGGAGATGGCATGCATGGGTATGCCGCCGCGCCGGATGGCGTGGGGCTGGCGTGGCCGCGCGGCCGTCAGGCGCGCTGCGGCGGTGGCGGCTGCGGTGCCGCCAGGAATCCATCTGGCGCCCCGGCTACTGCGGGCGGATCAAGGTCGCTGGCGTCGATGTCGCTGGCCTGCAGGCAGGGGAGCGTAGCGGGAGGAGCGGACATCAGCTTGCCGAACGTCTGCTTGTCGGGCGCCGGCTGGCCAGGGACGCGCTCATCGCGCAGGGCGGCGGCGGCGCGGCACATCGGGCAGCGTTCCGCGCCGTCGAAGGTCGAGGCCACAGCGGCATTCCAGTCCATGCGCTGGATCCGGGAGACGAGCATGCCGGTCCAGCCGACGGCCTGCACCACCGCGGCATCGCCTGCGACCAGCAGCAGGATGAGGATCCAGGTGGCGGTGCGACCAAGCACAGGAGAAAGGTTCAGCGGCCGCGCCGGATGGAAAGGGGGGCGAGGCCAAGCTGGTACAGATTGGCGCGGCTCACTTGAGGTTGCGCGCGACGGCTTTGAGCGCGCGTACGGCATAGGCCGTGCACAGGTGCGGGATGCCCTCGGCCCAGCGCTGCTCGTCGTTCAGCCAGTAGGCGGCGATCGTGCCGTCCGCCAGCTTGACCTCGTGGGCACGGGCGTTGACCGCAGCGTAGAGGTCGGCGCGCCAGTCGGCGGTGCGGCCGTCAGGCAGGGTGACCGTGGGCGTGGCAAGCAGGTCGAGGGCGCGCGCAGCCAGCGCCTGGCTGTGGAATAGGCCCTGGCGTTCGCGCCCATTGCCCAGGCCGGGGTTGGCGTCGAAACCGTAGTTGCGTGTCAGCCAGCCGACCGCCGCCTGCACCCGCGGATCGTCGCGCTTGAGATCGAGCAGCAGATACGTCGAGATCAGCGCGTAGGTCATCGAGGCGGTCGGCACGTGGCGCGGCACCGAGCCGAGGCTGCGGTTCTCCCAGCTGCGTGCCGCGTCCTGCGGCCCGTACACCCCGCCGCCGCTGTCACCGACCCACTCCGAGCTGTTGGTCGATTTGAGGTCCTGGCAGCGCTGGACGAAGGCGAGGGCGGCCTGCAGGCGTGGATCGGTCGGCGACATGCCTGAGGCACGCAGCGCGTCGACCGCGTAGGCGGTGTTCGACAGGTCCTCGCTGCCAGCCGGTTTGTCGGGTCCGTAGCCGATGCCGCCGGAGCCCGGGCTGGCGGTGTCGCGGTTCTGCCGCCCGAGAATGAAATCCTGCATCTTCTGCACGTCGAAGCTGTGCGCACGCGGATCGGGCAGCAGCACGACGAATCGTAGCGCGCAGGCGGTGGTGTAGTTGGCGATGCCTTCGTCGGGGGCGTAGACCCCGCCGTCGGCCTGGCGCAGGGCGGCGAGGTGACGGATGGCGCCGGCGATGGCGGGATGCTCGGCTGGCAGGGCGTGCGGCTCCTGGCTCAGGGCCTCGGCGACCAGGGCGGTGATGCCCGGCGTGAACACGCCGCCCTCGGCGAGCGCGCCGTCAGGCTGGGCGCGCGCGGTCAGCCAGGCCTGGGCGCGGTCGATCAGCGCCAGCACCTGGGGCTTGGCCGGCAGCTCGGCGGCGCCGACGCTGACCACCCAGGCGAGCAGCAGGAGCGTCTTCATTTCACGGCTCCGATCGGCGTGATGCGCAGATCGTCGAAGCGGCTGACCGCCTCGGCCTTGGTCCACACCCCGCACATGCCGGGCCCGGCGAAGGTGGTGTCCTGGTGGCGGATGATGGTGCGCCCATCAAGCATGACGGTGAGCTGTGCGCCGACCGCCTCCACCGCCAGTTCGTGCCACGCGTCGCGCTCCACCGGACCCTCCCACTCGGCCAGCTCGCTGCGCTTGCCGTCGACGAAGCGGTAGAGGCGGATGTTCTCACCCCAGCCCGAGGTGTTGGCGCGCGCGACGTAGTAATTGCGCTCGTCGACCGCCCGCACCACCACGCCGAAGGACCGGTCGCGCCCACCGCTGATGGCGCGCGCCCGCACCGCGGCACGTACGTCGGTCAGCCGGGCCTGCGGCCACAGCGCGACCGGGTAGCGGTGGTTGGTCTCGTCGCCGTCGCTCTGCTGCAGCACGCGGACCGCGCCATCGGCGATGACCTCCCAGCGCGCCGGCTTCGCCTCGGGCGGACCCGGCCAGGCGCAGAGGAACCCGGCCGGCGGCGCTCCCACGGGCATGGCCTCGAAGTCGAATGCGAGTTCGGCTCCGGCGGCCGGCGCAGGCTTGGCGGGTGTGCTCGGGTCGGGACGGCCGCAGGCGCTCAGCACGGCGATGGCGGCGAGGAGGATGGCATGGGTCCGGCGCATGCCGGCAGTGTCGATGGCCATGCCCGCGCGCAATGCGGCTGGCTGGCGAGGTCCTGCCCAGCCCGGACGGGCTATGCCGGCGGCCTGATCAGCTGCCCGGCTGGCCCAGGCCCAGTTCATCAGGCCGCTTGCGCAGGGTGATGCAGCATGGGCGGAGATGCTATGGCCCCAGCCGTCGGGCCGGGCACCCGTGTCGTTGCGACCGACACGGGCGTATCAAGCCTGTCCAGGGGACCGACATCCGCCTCCGGCTGGCCGCTGGCCATGGCGCTCCGTGCCGCATCATCCGGCGCACCGCCGACCATGCGTACCCTCCTCCTGCTCACCGTCGCGGTCCTGCTGGCCGCAGCCGATCCGGCTACTGCCGTGCTTGATGAACTGCAGGCCGCCAACCGCGCCCGCGCCGACCTGGCCCGCGAAGAGGCGGCATGGACTACCGAACGCCAACGCCTGTCTGCGCTGATCGCCGCCACCGTGGCCGATACCGCCCGACAAGAGCATGAAGCCTCATCAGCAGAGGCGCGGCGCGATGCCGCCCGCACCGCGATCGCGGCGCTCGGTTCCGCTGCCGACCTCGAAGCCCTGCGCAACCGGCTGGCCGAGGCCGGGGCATCCGCCGCAAGCCGGCTGCGTGCCATCGCCGCCACGGTGCCGCCAGGCGTGATCGCGCTCGGCGACGACACCAGCTTCGATGCCGTGGTACGGGTGCTCGAAGGAGCTGAACGCGCCGCTGCCGCGGTCACGGTCGAGGTCGTCACCGGCACCCGCGACGGCCGCCCGGAGGCGGTGAAGCTGCTGCGCGTCGCCGGTGCCGCCGCGTGGTGGGTCTCGCTCGACGGACGCGCTGCCGGCACGGCGGTGATGAGCGTTGCGATCGAGGCGGACGCCATCCGCGCCGCGCTCGCCCAGGCGGAAGGCCGCGGCCAGCCGAGCATCGTGGTGCTGCCATGAGGATGCTGGTGCTCCTGCTGCTGGTGCTGTCGGTGGGTGCCGCCGAGCCGCTGGACGGCGCGCGTGCTGCCCGCGAGGTGGCGGAGCAGCAGCTCGCCGCCGCCCGCGTGCGCATCCATGCCGAGCAGGCCGATCACCTCGCCCGGCTGCAGGCCGCGGTCGCCGCCGGCACCGCCGCGCGCGAACGTCTCGCCACGGCCAGCGTCGAAGCCGACCTCGCCACCGCCGAACTGTCTCGCCGCCAGCAGGAGCAGGAGCGCGGTCTCGGCCAGGTCCGCCAGCTCGCCGACCGCGCCGTGGTCGCGGCCCGCATCAACGACCGTGAGCTCGCCACGATGCCTCCGGCCGCGCGGGTCGAGGCTGCGGTCGCCGGCCTCACGCGCCGGATCGACGCCCTGCCGCAGCGGCTTGCGCGTCGCCTGGCCGATGAGCCGGTGGTCGGCCGCGACGGGGCGGTCGCCAGCGTGCCGGTGCTGCGCCTGGGCGAGGCCCGCGCCGTCGCCCTCGGCGAGGGCGCGCATCGCGGCCTGCTCGAACGCGCCGCCGACGGCAGCTCGTGGCTGGTGGTCGGGCCGGCGCTGCCGGCGCTTCCGGCCGGCGCGGTCCCACTCGACGCGGCCGGCAGCGCGGCGCACCAGCCGGGCGCGGTCCACCGGACCTTCGGCGAATGGCTCGCCGCCGGCCGCGCCTTCATCTGGCCGATCCTCGCAGTGATGGCCATCGGCCTCGCCATCATCATCGAGCGCTGCATCGCCTTCGCCCGCCGTCGGGTCGATCCGCAGCGCCTCGCTGCCGTCGCCGAGATGCTGTCACGCGACGATGCCGCCGCGGCCAGCGCCCTGGTCGCGTCCGGAGCAGGCCCGCTCGACCGCGTGCTGCGCGCCGGCCTCGCCGCCGTCGGTCGGCCCAAGGAGGCGCGCGAAGCAGCGGTCGAGCAGGCCCTGCTGGTCGAGACCAGCCAGCTCGGCCGCGGCCTGACCATGCTCGCGGTGCTCGCCGGCGTCGCCCCGCTGCTCGGCCTGCTCGGCACGGTCACCGGCATGATCGACATGTTCTCGGTCATCGCCGCCCAGGGCAGCGGCAACGCGCGCA
>JAIFKN010000093.1 GCA_020049615.1 bacterium
AGGCTGGTGCTGCCCTGCGTGGCCTCGGCCATGCGGGTTGCCACCGACTCCAGCTGATCCGGCGTCCCCTTGCCCTGCACCAGATCCGCCGCCTCCTGCTCGGAGAAGCCCAGCAGACGCAGGCGCGAGTTGTCGAGCGGCGAGACGTTGCCGGCCTTGAGGTCGCGGGCGAAGTGCAGGCCAGCAACTGCCGCGTGCAGTTCGTTCACCTCGTTGACGCCATGGAACAGGGTGACGCGACCGCCGATCTCGCGGACCATGCGTGCCAGCGTCTCGCGCTTCTGCCCTTCCTGGCCCATCAGATTGGCCACCTCGATGGTGCGAGCGCCCAGGCGTGCCGTTTCCATGGCCGCAGCGCGTGGGTTGGCGATGATCTCCGCCCAGGCCGACACCCACCGCTTGCCGCCCGCGAACGCCAGCGTGTTGCCCAGCGATTCGGGGACGTTCACGATGGCGGCTTTCGACAGCAGGCCGGTACGGATGATGCCCATGGCCATGCGATACCAGCGGAAGCCGTCGTGTTCCGGCGTCCCCGGCGCGAACAACTTGCCCGGTCGTGCCAGCGGCATGCCGTTGAGCGCACGCACCAGCGACACCAGATCATCGACATCACCGCCGGCCTTCACCCAGCGAGCGACAGCCGGATGCCGGCTCGGCTGCGTGGGCGTCTCAACGTCCTGGCCGAAGTTCTCCACATAGGCAACGCGCATGGCTGCGCCCCTGACGAGGTGCTGCGTGGCGGTGAAGGGATCGGACTCCAGCAGCGGCACGATCCGGCCATGGAGGCGCAGATGGGTCGGGAACCGCTTGAGCCAGCGCATCGATTCCATGGGCGCACGCTGCAGGATGGCGCGTTCCGCCTCCTCGGTCATCCGGTCGACGGTCTCCTGCACCGGCAGCCCGTTGGCGTCGGCCAGGGCGGTGGCGAGTGCGCGGAACTCGGGGGATGCGGGCTGGTCCAGGATGTCGAACAGTTCGGCGGTCGGGCGGCGGATGAACTTCCGACCCTCGGGCGTCCGCTGGAAGGCGACCCAGCGCGGCTCGCCGTTCTCGTCCTCGCCTGCGTACATCTGCATGCGGGCGTTCTCGGCCCACTGGCCGGTCAGATCGATGAGTCCCCGGTACTCCTCGACCATCTTCCGTTCCAGCGTCGGCAGCGCGGTGAGGTCGTCAGCGGTTTCCACGGTGTGCTGGAAGCGGCTGAACCCGTAGTCCTTGCCCTCTGCCCACTCGACGGCGCGCAGACTGCGCACGGCGGAGCGGGCGGCGAGGTTCCTGCCGCTCATGAGGCGCAGCGCCGGAACGAGTCGGGCGTTGGCTGACCCGATCAGCTGGCGCACGCGGTCGTTGGTCTTCCGCGCCATGCGGGCAACCGTCTTGCCGGCATCGCCGGCCTGCTGCTCCACCCGCTCGACCAACGGCGTCGACCACCACCCCGAGGCAGCACCGACGATGCGGCGACCAGCCAGGAGCGGCGCGAAGATGGAAGCCACACCGGCCTCCGTGCCGGATTTCGGGCGCAGACCGGCGGCGTCGATCATCTGGCCCGACGTGGGCGGCTGGTCCTGCTGCGGCGCGGCGGGCGTGTCCGCTCGATAGGCGCTGTCCTCATCGCTGACGGTGGATGCCGGCGATCCGGCCTTCTCCGAGAGTTGCGAGCGGGTGAGCGTCCCGGTCTGCCGGTGCGATCCCGGCGGCAGGGTGCGGCGATTGCCGGTCCAATGCTGCGGTTCCTCGCTGCGCAGGCTGCGGGCCGTCTCCCCGTCCCAGGTCACCACGTCGACCAGACGCCCCTTGCCCTGTGGTGCGCCCAGGAACGCAGCCGTCTCGACGCCAGGCCGACCGACCACCACCGCCTCGTTGCCGCCGTGGCTGGCGGTTGCGGCCATGATGGCACCGAACGTCGCCGCCTTGGGTGGCAGTACGGTGACGCCGGCCACCTGCCCACCGCTGGAGGCGATGACCACGACGGCACCGGGGTCCGTCTGCACCAGTTTCGCCACCGCGACGGCAGCAGTCGGGCTGGTGATCTGCACCGCCCCTGCGCCCTCCTGCATGCGTTCGAATGGAACTGCCTCCCATGGCCGATCCTGCCGCTGATCGTAGGTGCCCAGCGTGTAATCGCCGGATTCACCCGTCTCGGTGAACGAGAAGCGGGCACCGTTGGTGACGATGCCGGTGAAGGCGACACCCAGGCGGCGGCAGGTGCCGGCAAGGCTCTGGTACGTCCCGCGATCAGCTGCCGAGGCGCGGGCATCACCGGAGGGATGGTTGTGGGCGATGAAGATGCGCGCCACCTCGCCACTTCGGCGGGCAGCGGCTACGAGTTCCGCGAGATCCTTGTCGCTGGGCGTGCGGGCGCTGTCGATCTCGCCAATGGCGTAGATGCCCGAGGTGAGGGACTTCCCGTTCGCATCGGTGACGATGTAGCTCGTCCGCTCGACGTAGGGGCTACGCAGAGCGGAGAACAGCACGGCAGCGTCCTGCGGGGTCGCGATGGTCGACCCGGCCACGTTGAACGCGGGGAACTCGGCTTCGACATGCCCACGCACCAGGCGGGACAGACTCTGTCCAGTCGCCAGCTGCACCGCCTCGCCGCGCACCAGGCGCAGGAGGGCGTGATCGTCGCTGGGGTTGGTGTTGCCTTTGGCGTCTACCGGGACGCCGCCAGCAGGCTCTCCAGCGTCTGCGCCGGGTTCACGGGCCGAACCAGCACCACCTCCGCTCCGACGCCGAACGCCACGCCCTGGCGCTGCAGGCTCGTCGCCAGTTCTGGCCGGCGGTCCCACACGGGGCGCGGGATCTGCAGGGGCTGCGGCGTTGCCTGGTACGGGCTGGGGGCTTCCGTCATGGGATGCATCCTGGGGGGCGGCGGTGAGCGTGGAAGCGGCAGCCGGGGCTGCTGGCGGCTGCGCGGCGTCGATGGCGGCACGCAGTGCGCGAGCCTTGCCGACGATGGGCGAGCCGGGGCGACCGTGGGCGATGATCTGGTCCACGCCTCGGGACAGGCGGGGGATCTGATCGGGCGAGATGGCAGCAACGGACGCAGGACGCAGGGTGTTAACCTGCTGCACCAGCCGCCCGTCGATGGCTTGCGCCTCGGGGTGGCTGCGCTCCCACATGACGTCCAGCAGTTCGTGTGCGTGGGCGGCAGTCGGGCTGCCAGGCTTGGCTGCGCTCACCAGGGTCTCTGCGTCAGCGCGGAGGCGCTCCATGGTCGCTGGCGGCATGACGCTGGCGTGGTTCGGCGTGACCCGCTGCACCCGCTCGGCAGGCGTGGGCGCGTCCATGGCGTCTTGCCAGCTGGCCCGGCGAGGCGCAGGCGGTGCCGGTGGCTGTACGGGCGTCTGTGCCGGCGGCTGTACGGGCGTCTGTGCCGGCGGCGGCGTGGGCGGTGCGGTCACCGTTCGAGCCTGGCTGGCCGGCTGCTCGGTGCGGTCGGCCTGGTCGAGGATGCGCTGCAGGGCCTTCGCCCGCTTCGCTACCCGCTCACCCTCGGGAACCTGGGCCTGGATGGTGGCGACGTGCTGCCGCAGGCGGGCGCGTTCATCCGCTGGCAGGGCCTGCAGGCGTGGCAGAGACAGCGGCGCAGCCTGGACGGCGGCGGTCGCTGCGTGTGCGCTGGGAGCAGCGGGAGCGCGAGGGCGATCCAACCGGGGGTCGACGGCGAGGCCGGCCACACGCTGCGGCGGGATGGGCGGGATGCCATTCCGACCATCGCGGATGCGGCCGACCGCCTCGATCACCTGCCGTCCGTGGGCTTCGATCTGAGCAGCCGGCAGCCCGGTCCCCTCGGTCACGGCAGCCAGGAGGGCGCTGCGGCGCTCGCTGGGCTTCTCGGTCGCTACGGTGTACGCGGCGCGGTCCAGGTCGCTGTCGAACGGGATGGCCACGCCGTCCTGACGGGGGCGCAACCGGGCGTAGAACGGCGGCAGAAGCCAGGTGTGGGCGTCCCCACTGTGCCCAACCCGCGTGGGGCGGGTCAACTGGTCGGCATCGGCCTGCGCCAGAGCCGATTCCCGCCCGTTTGGCGGCAGATCGGTCTGCGGTGGGGTCGCGGCAGGGTCCAGGGCGCGATCCGGCCGGGATCGGGGCGCGGCTGGGGCCTGGGCGGCATCCACGGGTCCAGTAGCGGCCTGCGCGAGGTCGACCGTGGCGGGGGTGGAGACATCGGCGCGAGCGAGCCGGCCCACCTCGGTCGGTGTGAAGTCCAGCAGCGGGTCGTTCGCCGGCATCGGCGCGTCATCGGCAGCCGGATCCAGCCCGGCGGTGGATGGCGGAGTCGGGACACCGGCAGCGGCCAGCGCCTCGCGGTCGGTGGGCGTCAGCGCCGGGGCGGCGGTGCGCAGGCGAGCCTCGGGCGGCGCATCGTCGGGGATCTGCTCCAGCGTGCGCTCGAGCGCAGCGCGCTCACGGGCCAGCGCCTCCTGCGCCCGTCGTGCCTGCTCGGCGGCTGCACGGGCCACCGCAACGCCCTTGGCCTGCTGCTCGGCGGCGTGGCGGGCGGCGACGGTCTGCGCGACACGGGCATGAGGTTTGGGGCGAGCAGCGCCTGGCCGGCGGTCTCAGCCAGCGCCTGCGCCACATCCCCAGCCGACATCTCCACGTCGGTGGTGGCTGCGGTGTCGCCCAGTTCAGCGGCGGTCGTGGCCAGTTCCTCGGGAACTTCGTGAACACCAGCCTTCAGCCCCCCGGTGATGATCTCGCGCACGGCGGGCGTGCCGCCACGGCGGAAGGCATCGGCCAGAACGGTTTCAGCACCACCCATCCCGAGGCGCTGCATCAGCGCGGCGGGCAACCCCTCGTAGCCGGCCTGCCGCAGGGCTGCGTACAGGGCGGTCCGCTCATCCTGGCCAAGTTCTCGCCGCTCGAGGTACTTGGACGCACCGCCCTGCATCATGCCCATGGCAATCGCGCCCGGTGCGCCGCCTAGCGCAGCACCTGGAGCGGTAGCGGTGAGGCTGCGCGAGGCACCACGGAGCAACCGAGGGGCGACCGGCGGGGCCAGCGGGTTGAGGTCGTTACGCACCTGCGCCTGGTCCTCGATCTGCTGGGCGCTGGCGCGGAGATCCTGAGCCGCAGCCTCGTCGCCGGTCAGCAGCGCGAGGGTGGAGCCGATGTCATCGCGCCCCATGCGTGCGCCTGCGAGCAGGTCACCAGCCGGGGTCGCCTGCAGGACGGCACCCGGCACCGACAGCGCCTGCTGGATGACGTTTCCGTCTGCCATCTCGCGGGTGATCGCATCGCGCAGCGTCGGCCTGTACGGGTAGGTGACCGCACCGGAGCCGGCCTGCTCTGGCGGCTGCTGGGCGAGTTCGGCGCGGGCTTCCGCTTCCAAGGCATCGAGGAGACCGGGCATGGGGCTACTCCTCGATTCCGGCGGTGCGCAGGGCGTGGATGGCACGCAGCCGGTAGTGTGCCGGCATGGCGCGGAGCGCGGCGGCTCGCTGCATGGGGTCGGGGCCAGTAAGAGCCGGGATCAGCGGGGCGAATGAGCCGGTGCCATCAATGCCAGCCTCGCGCAGTGACGCCATGGCCTTGGTCGTGCCGTGGACGCCGTCTCCATCGGCCAGCACGCCAGCCTGCGGGTGCATAGGCATGGCCGCTTCCGGCGTCTGCGGTGCGGCGAGCGGCGTCCTGGCTGGCGACGGTAACTGAACGGGCGGGGGCGGCGTCTGGCCGGGGACCACCGGCACAGTGCGTCCGGTAGCGCGGTCGAGCAGCAGCGCCTCGCCGTTCGGGCCGCGCATCGGAGACCATCCCGTCCGCTGGGGCGTCTGGCTCCCTGCGCTGCGAGCCAGCGCCTGCACGCTGTCGCTCAGTTCGCTGCCGACGCCACGCACGGCGCGCATGGGGAGCGAGTTCCAGGCGGCTTCGCCCTCCTGGCGGGCAGCGCGAGCGTGCGCCTCGCGGATCTGCGCCTCGCGCAGTTGCCTGGCCTGTTCGTCGTTCTGCGCCCGCTCCTGGTCCTGGCCGCTGACCACGCCCTGCATGGCGGAAACGAGCGAGTACGCCTTGGGATCGCTGGCGAACTGCTGCCGGTCAAGGCGTCCACCGGCCTGGACAACGCGCAGCGCACGATCCAAGTCCCGGTCGGCGCGGTTCTGCCGGTCCTGCCCGAGCCGGTAGTCAGTGTCCCGCTTGTCCTTGGCGTTGTCGAACGCGCCATGCATCACCGCGTACATGACGGCGGCCAGCGGGTTCTGGATGTGGTTCTGCCAACCGGCGGGAGTGATCGCGGGCATGGTGGTGTTCCTCAGGTGGTCGTGCCGGCTACGGCGGCGTGCAGCGGTGAAGATCGCAAATCGAGGAGGCGGGCGAGTTCCAGCGTTGGCACCCGGTGCTGGCCGCTGGGCATGGCGACCAGGCGCAGGTATCCGCGCCCAGCCCATCGCTTGAGCGTGCAGACGTGGACGCCGAGCAATTCAGCTGCCAGGGCAGGACGCAACAGTCCGTCAGACGAAATCGTTGTTTGCGCAGGAGTGCTCGGAGATGCACCACAATGCGGTGGTAGCAGACCCCCGGTTCGACGGGCGGCAGCCTCGGCGCAGAGCAGGCGTTCCCGCACGGCCTTGGCGCGGCGATACGCCTTGCCGCCGCCCCCCAGCTTCGGATTGGGCTGCTCCAGGCGGTAGGCTTTCACGCTCGTCGGGTCTCCTGCGCGCCACTGGTCGCCGTCCATGCGCGACACCACGCCGCGCCGTTCCAACTGAACGAGGAACGCACGCACGGGACCGGTGTCGCACGATGCCATCGCTGCCACGTCTTCGGTGGACCACGCGATGTCCAGGCGGCAGCACCAGAGGACGGCGGTTCGGAGCGGAGAGGCCATGGGGCGATGCTACGCAGCCACGTCCGCGAACGCCAGCGGAGTAGCACCGGGAGCAGGAGCAGCGGGAGCAGTCACGGCGCGTCGATCATGCGCTGCAGGATGCCCCACAGCCTGTCAGTACGTCGGCGGTCGCTCAACCAGCGCGGCGAGACCTCCAGACCGTGCCGGCGCTCGGCTGTCTCAGCTTCGCGCAGGGCGCTGGCCACATGCCGATGAGACGCCGGGATGGTCTCGCCATCGCGAGGCAGCAGATCATCGACCTCGCGCAGGCCCAGCACGCGCAGACCGCCCTCGACGCCGAGCAGCGCCATAATTTCTACGCGGCACTGCGCGACGAGCAGGGCAGCGATGACGCGGCGGTCTTGCTCCGACAGCACATCGTGCCGCTTGAGGCTGCGAATGAGCATGTCCATGTCCGCGCCTCTTGAGGCGGCGTTGGAGAGCAGGTCGGCACGGATGCGCGCCCGCTCGACTTCATCGGGGACGGCTGGTTCTGGGACGGTTGGTTCGGTGGTCATGGGGTGTTCCTTGGCCGGTGGCGTTCGATTTCCGCCACGATCTCCCGGCAGAGGCCCGTGATGCGGTTGACGGCGGGATCGGGGCTGTGCGTGACCGTGGCGAGGGCAGGCGCGGCCACGGCGAGCAGGTCCAACGCGTCCCGTTGGCGGGCATCGACCACGTTCCAGACCCGGCGGCGCGGGGTGCGCGGTCGACCGGCCAGCGCCGACCGCGCAGCGGCGAACATGGTGGCATTGCTATGCTGGTGACCGCAGGCGCGGAGCGCAGCGACCAGGACGCGAGACGTGGTAACGCCCTCGGAAGCCAGGCGGTCGGCAGCTTCGGCCAGCGGCTCGCCCAGCAGGTCGGGGCCATCGGGGACGAGAACCACGATGTCATCCATTGCGCGGCCCGAAGTCGAACGCGTCTTCGTCTGGCGAAGGATCGCTGCGCAGCTTGGCTGCGCGGGGCGGACGCTGCGGGGGTGTGTTCCGTCTGATCTGCCCGGCGTCATCTGGGGCCAGTACGCCAACCTCGCGAAAGGTCGCCTTGTTCTCATCCCACACCAGGCCGACCGACAGGCCGGCACCGCGCCCGTGGCGGCACTTCGTGATCTTCATGACGCGGTTGCAGGTCTCGATCCCGCCACCGTTCAAGCGCATCTCACTCGGCTGAATATTTTCCAGCCACAGAGAGGAGTGGCAGAATCGTGGCCAGGCCGAACCACCAGCCATGGCAGACAGGCTGGCTCCCTTGCTCGTCCCGCGAGGGTGGGTGGTAACGATGACCGAGCAGCCGGCCTCGCGGGCGCATCGCTTGAGCCGCATCGCGGCAGTGAAGTCGGCCACCCACGGTTCCCGCTCTGGCGCGGCTGCGGTGATCGGGTCCACGACCACAACGCGGGCACCGGCCTGCGCTTGCCGTTCAACCCAGGCGCAGAGGTCGGGCAGAGATGGCGGTGCATCGTCCTCTGCCGTGATCCAACGGGCGGCGTCGGCCAGCGCATCGCGATGCCGGGCAAGCGCCTCGCGGGTTCGCGCAGGATTCGCCCGCACCCAGCCATCGTCCGTCATGTCGGCGCAGCCGTCGAGGTGCGCGAGCAGGCGGGCCAAGTGGGACCGAGCCTCGTCTTCCAGCATGCGCACGGCGATTCGGCAGCCGGTCGACCGCCAGAACGAACCCAACTGCAGGACGAGCCAACTTTTCCCGGCTCCTGGGTCGGCGCAGATCAACCCCACGGTGCCGGGCAGGCACATCCGGCTCAGCTTCCCGATGCGCGGAAGCGGCCAATCCAGCGCCTGCCACCGACCGGCAATGCAGTCCTCGGCCCAGGTGGTCAGTGCAGCAGCTGGGTCGCGTGGCGTAGCTGCGGCCATGATGTCGCGCACCACCGCCGCCTGCTGCTCTGCGGTCTGAGCGTCCAGGCGCTCGAGCAGATCAGCGAGGTCTTCGCCTTCGGCCAGGTCGAGGTCGGCCGGATCGATGACGGAGACCCGGCACCCCAGGCCGTCGAGAATGGCGGCGACCTGCTCTGCGTGCTTCCGGCCAGGCTCGTCGCAGTCGGGCCAGATGACGCACGCCTTCCCAGCCAGCGCCCGCCAATCATGCCGGTCAGCCTTCCCAGCGCCGCAGCTGGACGTGGTGGCAGGGATGCCGATGTCCCACGCCGCATCGCACTTCCGTTCGCCCTCGACCACCAGCACCGTGTCGGTGGCGGCGAGTTCGTCCTGGCGGTAGAGCGGCAGCGTCCCCGATGCGGCCAGCACGGCGGCGGCCCAGCCACCATCGCACGGGCTGAACTGGCGGAACGTCTTCTTGCCGCTGGCCTGCATGATCCGCGCCACAACCAGGGCGGGCGTAGCCTTCGGCCCATACCGATGCCACGACTGCACCCTGCCGGCCCGCTCGCAGTACGCGACTACGGCCCGCTTGTCGGCCAGGATCAGCGGTTTGCGCTCGGGTTCGGTCGGACGGGTGGGCATGGTACGATCCTCTCTCGGCAGGGCGCGCAGCAGGTCGGCAACTGGCTTCCCCTCGGCCTCGGCGCGCAGGTCCAGCACATGGGCGCG
>JAIFKN010000073.1 GCA_020049615.1 bacterium
TCCGACCGTGAGTTTGTCCGGTTCCTCCGGATCGCCGACGGATCAAACGCCGAAGTTCAGGCCCTCACCGACATCGCTGAAGACGCTCTCGTCTTCGACGCGGCCACCGCCGCGGGCATCCGCGATCAGGCGGCCGACGTCGGCCGCCTGATCGGCGGTCTCATCCGCCGCTGCGCAGGCGGCGGATGAGGACCGTCAGCATCTTCCCGACGCTGCCGTTCTGTACGAGTAGCGCCGTCACGTCGTGTCCCAGTGCCTGGCAGATGTGCAATTGTGCTGCGATCTCGTCATTGGACCCGCGCGCGATGGAGAGGAACCTGGCATAGTCCCCGTCGTTCCCGCGTCCTGCGCCTTCGGCGATGTTGCTGGATACCGAGATCGCCGCGCGACGGATCTGCGACCCGAGATCCCCGAAGCTGACCGTGATCGTCGCGATGCCCGCGATCTGCTGATTGGCCGCGTGCCAGACGCGGAGTTGCGTGAAGTTCGCCATGGTTGGAAGGCTCCTTGTGCAGCCTGCCGCACCGCTCGCGCGCAGGTGTCAAGGCCGCGCAGCGCCGGGCGAAGCCCGGTCCGCCTTGACACCGAGCACGTGCGGTACGGTAGGCGGAACAAGGAGCCGAAAGCCGTTTTTAGTCACACGCTTGCGGCTGTGGCTAGTGGCCAGCGCCCAGCGGCCAGCGCCCAGCGGCCAGCGCCCAGCGCCCAGCCACCAGCGCCTACCCCAACTGCTTCAAAATCTCCGCCTTCACCGCATTCGGCTCCGCCTTGCCTCCGCTCAGCTTCATCGTCGCGCCGACCAGGCGGCCGATGGCCTTCTCGTTGCCGCCCTTGATGTCAGCGACGGCCTTGGGCTCGGCGGCGATGACCTGGGCGACCCAGCCGGCCAGGGCGCCGGCGTCCTGCACCTGGATCATGCCGCGCTTGGTGAAGTAGGCCTCGGGCGCCTCGCCGGAGGCGAGCAGCGCGCCGAATTCGCCCTTGGCGACGACGCGGGCGACCTTGCCGCCATCGACCAGGGCGATGACCGCCGCCATGGTCGCCAGCGGCGCGACCTCGGTCAGCGGCCTGCCGGTCTCGTTGGCCAGGCGGACCGCCTCCTCGCGCGTCCAGTTGGCGGCCAGGCGCGGCTTGGCGCCGAGACCGATCAGCGCCTCGACATAGTCGGCGGTGGCCCGCTCCATGGTCAGCTCGTAGGCGGCGGCCGGCTCGATGGCGAAGGCGGTGGTGAAGCGGCTCTGGCGCACGCGCGGCAGTTCGGGCATCTGCGCGTTGATCTCGGCGACGCGGGTGGCGGGCAGGTACAGCGGCGGCAGGTCGGGGTCGGGGAAGTAGCGGTAGTCGGCCGCGTCCTCCTTGCTGCGCATCGCCCGCGTGACCTTGGCGTCGGGATCCCACAGCACCGTGGTCTGCACGATCTCGGCCCCGCGGCCGGCGCGGTACAGCCCGGTCTGGCGCGCGATCTCGTGGGTGATCGCCGCCTCGACGTTCCTGAACGAGTTGAGGTTCTTGATCTCGACGCGGGTGTTGAGCTTGGCCTGGCCGACCGGGCGCACGCTGACGTTGGCGTCGCAGCGCAGGGTGCCCTCCTGCATCTCGCAGTCCGACGCGCCGACCCAGCGCAGGGTGCGGCGCAGCTCGGTCAGGTAGGCGAAGGCCTCGGCCGCGCTGTGGATCTCGGGCAGCGAGACGATCTCGACCAGCGGCACGCCGGCGCGGTTGAGGTCGACCTCGGAAAACGGGCCGCGCTCCTGGTGCACCAGTTTGCCGGCGTCCTCCTCCATGTGGATGCGGATCAGGCCGATGTCGCGGTGGCTGCCGTCAGCCAGTTCGGCGCGCACCGAACCGCCGAGGCAGTACGGCTCATCGTACTGGCTGATCTGGTAGCCCTTGGGCAGGTCGGGATAGAAGTAGTGCTTGCGGTCGAACTTCGACCGCTCCTGCACCCGGCAGCCGAGGGCGAGCGCGGCGCGCACCGCCAGTTCGACCGCCTTGGCATTGATCACCGGCAGCGCCCCGGGCAGGCCGAGCACAGTCGGGTCGATCATGGTGTTCGGCGCCTCGCCAAAGCTGTTGCCGGCGCCGCTGAACATCTTGGTCACCGTCTTCAGCTGGCAGTGGACCTCCAGCCCGATCACCGCCTCGTATTCCGTGCTCATGGCGCGGGAGGGTATGGACCCGATCAGCGACTCCAGTGGAGCCGGCGGCCGGCGGCCAGCGGCCAGCGGCCAGCAGCCAGCGGCCAGCGGCCAGCGGCCAGCGGCCAGCGGCCAACGACCAGCGACCAGCGACCAGCGACCAGCGACCTGTCCCTACTTCCCAGCCTCTGCGACGTTCCGGATCACCCCCGTCTGCGTCAGCACTGCGGTCCAGGCCGCATCGACCCGGCGGTTGTCCTCGGCCTCCTGCGGGGCGGAGAAGTGCCCGGCGGTGATCGCCTCGATGCGCGCCCCGGGCAGCGCGTTGGCCACCGCCCACTGGCCCGGCGGCGGCACCGCCGGATCGAACAGGGCCGGCACGACCAGCGATGGCGCACGCACCAGGGTGGCGGCGACCGCGGCGTCGTAGAAGCGCAGCACCTCGACCACCTCGGGATGGCGGCGGTGGTACAGGGTCACCGCCTGGCCGCTGCCGACACAGCGGCAGCGCAGCCGCCACGGGTGGTGGCCGAAGGTCGGCACGTCAAGACGCAGGCAGCGCCAGGCCGGCTCCCACGGCGCGGCCAGGGCGCCGAGACCGCCGCCGAACGAGCCGCCGCCATAGCCCAGCCGGCCGACCGCACCCGGCCGCAGCTCGGCCAGGGCGCGGGTCGCCGACCACATCGCCGCGACGCAGGCGCGCAGGATGTAGGTCTCCTTGGCCTCAATGCCGTGCACCACATGGCGCGCCGCATCATTGGGCAGGTCGGCACGGGCCGAGCGGTGAAAGCCGGGCATGCAGGGGAAGAGGCAGGCGATGGGATGACTGGGTACATCGGGCGCCTCGCGGCCGCCATAGCCATGGCCGACGACCAGGCCGCCGTGGCAGGCGCCCTCCGGCTCGACCAGCCAGCCGCCGATGCGATGGCCGCCGAGGCTGTCGAAAGCGACGGTGGAGAGCTTCCATCCGGGCTTTGGCGACGGCAACAGCTGCCGTTCGAGTCGCAACGGCACGGCATCAGCCTCGGCGCGGGTGGCGCGCCAGAAATCCTCGAAGCCCTCGACCTTGGTCGGCGGCGCGATGGCGCGCAGGGCGGCCTCGTCGCAGCCGTAGGTCGGGTCGAACGGGTGATCGTGCTGCAGCATGGCCGCGCAGCATGGCGGCCAGCGGCCAGCGGCCAGCGGCCAGCGGCCAGCGGCCAGCGGCCAGCGGCCAGCGGCCAGCGGCCAGCGGCCAGCGGCCAGCGGCTAACGCAGCCGGCCGTATCCGTCGCATGCCGACGAGCTGGAGCTCGTCGGTCCCAGGCCCCTCTACTTGTAGAGCGGGCCGTAGGCCTGGCAGGCGCGGTAATCGGCGCCCTGCGGTTCGAGCGCACCGAACAGGCCCCAGCTCGCCGGACGGAAGACCTCGCCGGGGAGGTTGTGCATGGCGACCGGGATGCGCAGCAGGGCGGCCAGGGCCGCGAAGTCGGCGCCGACGTGGCCGTAGGTCAGGGCGCAGTGGTTGGCGCTCCAGCCGGCCATGATGCCATAGACCGTGCTGGTCGGGCCCGACGCGGTCAGGCGCGGGGCGAACCAGGTGGTCGGCCAAGTCGAGTTGGTGCGGTTGTCGAGCACGTCGTGGACCTTGCCCGGCAGCTCGACCGTGACGCCTTCGATGATCTGGATGATCGGGCCGAGGCCATCGACCAGCGAGACGCGGGTCATGGTCACGGGGATGCCGCCGAGCGTCTTGTAGCAGGTCGAGTAGCCGCCGCCGCGGAAGTACTCGTCGACGCTCGGGCACCAGGTGACCGCCTTCATCGTCGCGCTGATGTCCTTGTCGGTGACGTCCCAGTGGTGCTTGAAGGCCGGCTTGCCCTTCACCGTCATGGCGCCGATGCCGTCGAGGGCGGCGGGGCCGGAGTTGATCAGGTGGATGATGCCGTCCTTGGCGTCACCAGCGAGCTTGTGGCCGGTGACGCGCTTCACCGCTGCGGGCGACCAGTAGGTGCGCACGTCGGCGAAGATCTGCGCCGTGTTGGTCAGCAGCCGGCCGAACAGCATCGGCACGGCGTTGAGGCTGTCGTTCTCGGTCGCGACGACGTACGGGCTGCGCGGGCCGTTCCAGTCGAACGAGGTGTTGAGCATGGCCTCGGCGAAGTCGCCGTTGGGCAGGTGGTCGGTCCAGTGGCGCTGGCCCTGGAAGCCGCCAGCGATGGCGTCGTGGCCAAGGGCCTCCTCGCCGAAGCCGAGCTCGGCCAGGCGCGGGTTGCCGACCATCAGGTCGCGGATGATCTGGGTCATCTGCACGCAGATCTTCCACTCCTTCTTGCGCTGCTCCTTGCTGTGCTGGCGCGCGGGCGGGTTGACGTCCTTGCCCGGCAGGCAGTGCTTCTCGACCCAGGCGAGGGCCTTCGCCGTCTCGTCGCCATCGACCACGCCGCGCTCGATGCGGCGCAGGACCTCGACCATGTCGACGCTCTCGACGCGCATGCCGAGGAACTTCTGGAAGAAGTCGTGGTTGACGATCGAGCCGGCGATGCCCATCGAGGTGCCGCCGACCGACAGGTAGCTGCGGCCCTTCATCTGCGCCACCACCAGGCCAGCGCGGACGAAGGTCAGGATCTTGGTCTCGACGTCGGCGGGGATGTCCTTGTCGCCGGCATCTTGCACATCCTGGCCGTAGATGCCGAAGGCCGGCACACCCTTCTGGGCGTGCGCCGCGAGCACCGCGGCGAGGTAGACCGCGCCCGGGCGCTCGGTGCCGTTGAAGCCCCACACCGCCTTGGGCATGGTCGGATCGAGATCCATGGTCTCCGAGCCGTAGCACCAGCACGGGGTGACGGTCAGCGAGACGCCCACGCCCTCCTGGGCGAACTTGCGCGCGCAGGCGGCGGACTCGGCAGCGCCGCCGATGCAGCTGTCGGCGATGACGCAGCGCACCGGGCTGCCGTCAGGGTAGCACAGCTTCGAGGAGATCAGCTCGGCGGCGAGCTGGGCCATGCCGAGGACCTGGCCTTCCAGCGACTCGCGCACGCCGTCGCGCCGGCCGTCGATGGTCGGACGGATGCCGACGGCGGGGAAGGGGCGCAGCGGGGCGAGCGCGTCGCCGGTGCTGGCGGTGGAGGCGATGGCGGCGTTCTTGGCGGTTGTCTTGGCGAACATGGATGGGCTCCGGAGGGAGCTGCAGGCTAGCTGCCGGAGAGGCCTCGGGAATCCCCGCCCTCGTCCTCGACTTGCCTTTTTTCGTCCTACGATGCAAACCGAGATGCTGGCTGAACCTCCGTATTTCAGCACCAAGGTCGTCACAACCCGCCGATTCTGGATCCCTCATGACGAGCTGGATCCTCGGCTGGGGGTGCTCAGCGGCGGCTTCGAGCAGGTCGCCCCCGACTACCGCATCGAGCGCGACGGCTTCCCCCAGCCGTTGATCGAGCTGATCGCCGGCGGCGAGGGCCTGCTCGACCTCGGCGGGCGGGCGCACCGCCTCGTCCCCGGCGTCGTCTTCGCCTACGGGCCGGGCATGCCGGTGCGCCTGACCACCGACCCGCGCAACGTCCTGCGCAAGTACTTCCTCACCATCAACGGCCGCGAGGCCGGACCGCTGCTCGCAGCCGCGCATCTGGCTCCCGGCGCGGTGGCGGTGGTGGCCGACCCCCTGCCGATCATCGACATCCTCGAACAGCTGATCCGCTGGGGCCAGGGCAACGCCGCGAACCGCTCGCGTGCCTGCGCCACCGTCGTCGAGTATCTCGCCCTGCGCCTGGCGCACGAGGCCCTGCCGGCCGACGACGGCGCCTCGGCGGCGCTCGCCACCTTCCGCCGCTGCCGCCAGGTCATCGAGGAGCGCTTCCTGGAAGCGCGCACCCAGGCCGGCGTCGCCGCCCTGTGCGGCGTCGAGCCGAGCTACCTCTGCCGGCTCTACCGCCGCTTCGCCCTTGAAAGCCCCTACCAGCATCTGCGCCGCCTGCGCCTGCACCACGCCCTGGCTCTCCTGCAGACGGGCGCCAGCGTCGCCGCCGTTGCCGACGAGGTCGGCTTCAGCGATCCGGCGCACTTCTCGCGCGCCTTCGTCCAGGTCTTCGGGCTGCCGCCAGGACGGGTGAAGGGCGGACGGGTCGGGACTTGAGGCCAGGGTAGCAGGATCAGTCTGCGACCAGCGACCAGCGGCCAGCGGCCAGCGGCCACCGACCACCGACCAGCGGCCACCGACCAGCAACCAGCGACCAGCGACCAGCAACCAGCCACCAACCACCAGCACCCCATGCCCATCGCCCGCATCCTCGCCATCGGCGACGAACTGATCCTTGGCCGCACCGTCGACTCGAACAGCGCGCGCATCGCCCAGCGCCTGTCCGACGCCGGCCTGACCGTTGACTACGCGCGCACGGTCGGCGACGGCGAGGACCAGATCGTCGCCGCCCTCCGCACCGCCTGCCGCGGCGCGGCCCTGGTGCTGTGCAGCGGCGGTCTCGGCCCGACCGAGGACGACCGCACGCGCCACGCCCTCGCCCGCGCCATGCGCTCGCCGCTGGTCGAGCGACCCTCGGCCTGGCGCCACATCACCCGCCTGTACGCACAGTTCCGCCCCGGCGCGCCGGTGCCCGAGGTCAACCGCCGGCAGGCGCTGTTCCCGGCCGCCGCCAGGATGCTGGCGAACGATCGCGGCACCGCGCTCGGCCTGCTCGGCCAGGTCGGCACCTGCTGGGTCGCCTGCCTGCCGGGCGTGCCGCACGAGATGGAGGCGATGGTGGACCGGCTGCTGAAGCAGCTCCCGCGCCTGGTGCCCGGGCTGCGCGCCCCGAGCGTGGGCGAGCTGTGGTTCGCCGGCCTCGGCGAATCGGCGGCGCAGGAGCGCATCCCCGGACTGCTGTCGGAGCGCAACCCGCTGGTCGGCATCACCGTCAGCGAGCTCGGCCACACCACCCTGCGCGCGGTCGGCACCCCGGCGCAGGTGCGCAAGCGCATCGGCCAGCTGCGCGCCGCGCTGGAGCCATGGCTGCTGCCCAGGTCCGGCCTGGCCGCGAGCCTGGTGCACGAGCTGGCCGCGGCCGAGGCGACCATCGCCTGCGCCGAGAGCTGCACCGCCGGCCACGCCGCGGCGCAGATCCTGGCGGTGCCCGGCGCCTCGGCGGTGCTGCGCGAGTCGCTGATCGCCTACCACGCCGCGGTGAAGACCGCCCGGCTGGGCGTGCCTGCGGCGCTCATCCGAAAGCACGGCGTGGTCAGCGAGGTGGTGGCCCGCGCCATGGCCGAGGGCATGCGGCGTGCCGCCGGTTCGACCATCGCCGTCGCCACCACCGGCCTGGCCGGGCCCGACGGCGGCACGGCGGAGCTGCCGGTGGGCACGGTGTGGGTGGCGGCCGCGACCGCGACGAAGACGACCTCCCGCAAGGCGTTCATCCGCGGCTCGCGCGCGCGGGTGCAGCAGCGGGCGGCGGCCGAGGCGCTGCTGGAGGCGTGGAAGGCGTGGCAGGGGATCGATCGCTGAACAGCCGCCTGCATTGAAGCTGGAAGCAACGGAGCCAGCGGCCAGCGGCCAGTGGCCAGCGCCCAGCGGCCAGCGGCCAGCGCCCAGCGGCCAGCGGCCAGCGGCCAGCGGCCAGCGCCCAGCGGCCAGCGGCCAGCGCCTAGCGGCCAGCGGCCAGCGGCCAGCGCCCAGCGGCCAGCGGCCAGCGGCCAGCGGCCAGTCCCACCAACCCCGCCTATCGATTCCGGCAGGCACTCCCGCTGGCGCCTCCGGTCAGCCGGCTATAGTTTGCGGAAGCGCTTCCACCCGCGCCCCCGGAGTCTCCGTCATGGCCCTTTCCGCAGCCCGCAACGTCGGCGTCCAGAGCTGGTCCTTCCGTCACTTCAAGCAGATCGGCGACATGCTCGCCGAGGTCAAGTGTCCAGCATCGAACTGTGCGGCGCCCACGCTAACTTCGACGATCCGGCCCAGCACCAGGTCGCCATCGACGCCTGCAAGGCAGCCGGCGTGCAGATCCTCTCGATCGGCGTGCAGGGCTTCAGCGGCAACGCCGCCAAGGAGAAGAACTGGTTCGAGTTCGCCAGGAAGGCCGGCGCCAAGTACATCAGCGCCCACTTCGGCGTCAGCACCTTCCGCGAGGGCACCGCCGTCGCCCGCGCCCTCTCCGAGGCCTACGACATCAAGGTCGCGATCCACTGCCACGGCGGCTACATGTTCAACGGCTCGGCCGACGAGATCAGCCACCTGATCGAGCTCGGCGGCGGCCGCATCGGCATCAACATCGACACCGCCTGGTGCATCCAGTCCGGCAACGATCCCGTCGACTGGGCCAAGAAGTTCAAGGGCAGCGTCTTCGGCACCCACTACAAGGACTTCGTCTTCACCCCCAAGGGCAAGTGGAGCGAGTGCCTGATCGGCGACAGCGCCCTCGACCTGCCGACCTACGTCAAGACCCTCGACGAGACCGGATTCGACGGCTTCTCGGTCATCGAATACGAAGCCGAGGTCGAGAATCCGGGCCCGACCATCGCCAAGGCCGTGCAGCGCATCAAGTCGCTGGCCTGAGCCGATCGATCACCGAATGGTTCCGCGACACCCCGGCCGGATGGTTGGGGTGTCGCCGTTTCACGCCGAAGCTCGGATTACAGGAGACACAGAGACACGGAGGATCGAAAGAGGCGCGGGATTCCTCCTGCGAGACTCTGTGGTTCTGTGCCTCCTGTCCTGCGAAGGACAGCGCTACGGCGTCACATCGGCCTGCGCCACCCAGGCCTGGCTGCCGTCGGGCAGGCGCACCAGCACACGCTGCGCCCACGCCTCGGGGGCGCTCCGGATCAGCAGGGTGCCCTCGGGAATGGCCTGCTGCGGCGTGCCGGTGCTGTCGAGCGCATGCGTGTCGCGCACTGCGCACAGCCGTTCCTGCCCGCGATCGAGCCACATCGCCGCCAGACCGGGGGCCGCTACGACAAGCAGGCTTCCGCCAGCGAACGCCGCGAGCAGCCGGCCCCGGTGCAGCAGCCAGCAGCCGCCGAGCAGCAGGCCGGCCAGTGCGCACAGCGCCACGCCAGCCCAGCCGGTGCCTGGTGCGCCGATCGGTCCGGCGCGTTCGCACCAGGTGGTCGGGAGGTCGGCGCCGAGCGCGCGCATGGCCTCGCGGGGTTCGGCCCGCTCCGGAGCCAGATGATGGGCGCGGGCGAGGCAGGCGAGTGCCGGACCGCGCTGGCCGGCCGCCGCGGCGGCGAGGCCGGCATCGAGCCAGGCGTCCCAGCGATCGCTGTCGCGCGCTACCGCCAGCAACGGAGCCACCGCCTCGCCCGGGCGGCCCTGGGCCCAGGCAGCGTAGGGATCTGCGGCGGCGAGACCAACAGCCAGCAACAGAGGCAGCAGGAAGTGGCGCCAACTCATGGCAGAGCCTCAAGCTCGCCCACCCAGGCGGTGATGTCCGGCAGCGGTTCGCCGCCGAAGCGGTTCCGTTCGACGGCGGCCTGCAGCGCGGCGGCGGCATCACGCTGTGCGGTCGTGGTCAGGGCGGGCTGCAGGGCCTGCAACGCCGCCGCAAGGGCGAGCGGGTCCCGGCCGGCGGCGCGCACAGCACGACCACGATGCGGACCGCGCCGACGACCGGCGAAACGCTGGATCGCGATCAGCAGCAGACCGGCAGCCACACCGGCGGCGAGGGCTGCGACGGCCGACCACGCCGGTGGACGCCACATGGCACCGCCTCGGACCGGGGCCGGCAGCGTCGGCGGCGGTGGCTCAGCGATGCCCGGAGTAGCCACCGGGGCGCTCTGCCCGACCACACCAAGATCGCGACGGCGGCCAGGGATGACCTGCAGATCCAGCGCCTGGCTGTCGGCGTGGCGGTAGCTGCGCGAAGCGGGATCGAAATAGGGCAGCGATACCACCGGGATGGTCACCGTGCCGGCGGCGGCCGGTACCACGTCCCAGGTGAAGGTGCGCTTGCCGTCGGCGGTCTGATCATCCTTGGGATAGAGTTGCGCACCGGCGGCCTGCAGCACCGGCCGTTTGACCAGACCGGTCTGCCAGCCGGTCACGGTGAGACTGAACAGCGCGCCCTCGCCGGTCGAGACGCGCTCGCGGTCGAGGGCGGCATGCGCCGCCAGTGGACCGATCAGACCTGTGAAATCCGCGGGGCGGCCCTCCAGCGGCATCGGCTCGACGGTCAGCGTTGCCGGAGCGACTGCGATCTGGTTGCGTACCAGACGCTGGTTGAACATGCTGCGGCCGACCACCGTCTGGTACTCCTGCTGCCCGCGCACCGTGTACGCCCCGGGCGTCGCATGGGTCAGGGGCCAGGTCACCGTGACCACGTTCCAGACCTGACCCTGCGCATCAAAGGTGCGGCCCTGGGTCAGCGTCCGCTCACCCAGGCTGATGACGCCCTCCGGCGGTCCGATCCCCAGGCTGCTGACCTCACCACGCCGCAGAAAGATGCGATAGACCAGCTTGGTCGACTGCCCCGGCACGATGGTCGCCGGTTCGAATGCCGCTTCGGTCAGCGCCTCGCCGGTCAGGCGCGCATCACCGTGATCGACCCGGACGATACGTGCGGCGCTGGTCATGACCGTGCCGTCGGAGCAACGTACCGGGACCGGCGGCAGGGTGAGCTGCCCGCGCTGCGCGGCGCGCAGGCTCAGGCCGACGCCGAGAATGGTCGTGCGCCGGCCATTGCTGAGTTCGGTGCGGCTCTCGTTCTGGCCCGACAGGCTCCATTCCAGGCCGGCAACTGGTGGCAGATCGACCTCCTGCACATCGCTCGGCGGATCGTGGATGCGCAGCGTACTGGCCATCACCACGCCCGGGATGAGCGGATCGGGCAGTTCCAGCGTCACCTCGCCGGCGAGGCAGCAGGCGATGGCCAGCCAGGGCAGCAATGTGCGCAGGATCACCATGCCTTGCCGTGCTGGGTAGGCTTCTTCGCGCCGCCGTCCAGCAACTGGTAGCGCAGGCTGTCACGCCGTTCCTCAGGCAGTTCGTCGAGCCAGTGGTCAGCTGCGGTCTGGTTCATCGCCGCGGCCTGCTGTGCCTGCTGCTGCTCCGGCGTGCCTGCCTGCTCCTGCTTCCCCTCTTGCGGCTGGTCCTGCTTGCCCTGCTGGTCCTGCTGGTCCTGCTGGTCCTGCTTGCCCTGCTTCGGCTGGTCCTTCCCGGCCTGCTGATCCTTCTGCTGGTCCTGCTCCTGCTCGTCCTTTTCCTGCTCGTCCTGCTCGTCCTGCTTGGGCGGGGGATCCTCGGCCGGCTTGACCGTGATGGTCACCTCGGCCTGGGTCGAGGCCTTCCAGCGGTCGGCGACCGCGATCTTCACCTGGCTGGTGCCGGGATCCTTGGCCACACCGCGCAGATGGCCGTCCGCATCGAGCCGGATGCCGCTCGGCAGCAGGCCCTCCGCCACCGACCAGGTGTAGGGCGGCGTGCCACCAGTGACCTGCACCGCCTGATCCGCCGGCCGGCCGACGCTCAGTTCGACCGGGGCCGTGCCGATCAGCGGCAATGGATTGACCGGCACGGTCAGGGTGACCTGACGTGAACGGCCGTCGGCGGCGCTGATCGTCGCCGGCAGCTTGATCTCGCCGGCCTGCGCCGGCGTACCAGCGACCGTGCCGTCAGCGGCGACGCGCATCGCGGCATCGCCGCCCGACCAGCGGTAGGCCTGGGTCGGACCGCGCACCGTCACGCGGTGCTGGTAGGCGGCGGTGACGGTGGCCGGCGGCAGCGGGTCTTCCGCCGGGGCGAAGCCGTCGCTGACCACCAGATCGATGAGGCGGTTTGCGGACAAGTCGCCCTCGCTGGCGTGGACGTGCACCCCGACGGTGCCGGCCTTGGTCGGCGTACCGCTGATCACGCCGTCGGCGCTGCCGCTCAAGCCGACGGGCAGGGCGGCGAACTCCCAGCGCACCGCCGAAGTGAAACCAACAGCAGCCAGTCGCGCGCTGTAGGTCTGACCGACGATGGCCTCGGGCAGCTGCTCGGTGGTGATCGCCGGTTGCGGCAGGATGCGCAATTCGACCGACCCGGTGGCCTTGCCGCCGGCAGCATCCTGCAGCGCCACATCGAGCTTGGTCGTGCCGGCAGCGCGCGGCGTGCCGCTGAAGGTGCCGTCGGGGGCGAGATTGATGCCGTCGGGCAGCTTGGAGGCGCCGGCCAGCGCCGCGGTCGCGGGCGGCGTGCCGCCCGCGATCGGCAGCTTGGCCTGGTAGGGCGTGCCGACGCGACCGACCGGCAGCGGCAGCGGATCGAGATGCAGCTTCTTCGCCTCCTCCTCGGCCTTGCGCCGGGCCTCGTCCTGGCGCGCGAGGATGACGCGGCGCAGCTCGTCACGTAGCGGCGCGGCGCGCGGGTCGAGGCCTGCGGCCTTCTCAGCGGCGGCCAGCGCCTCCTCCAACCGGCCCTGCTTGAAGCGAGCGAGGGCGAGGTTGTGCCAGGCGTCGGCGGCGAGCGCGCTGTCGGTGGAAGCGGCGGCGAGGGTCAACTGCTCGGCCGCCTTGGCCGCGTCGCTCTCCAGCAGCAGCGTGCCGAGGTTGAAGCGCGCCGGCAGGAAGCCCGGCTCCTGCAGCAATAGAGCCTCGAGCGCGGCCCGCGCCTCGGCCGACGGTTTGCGCGAAGCCTCGGCGAGACGGTCCCAGGAATCGACGGCGAACGACAAGGCGGCCAGCAGGAGCAGCAGAAGCGTCCGGTTCATACGCGCCTCCGCGT
>JAIFKN010000083.1 GCA_020049615.1 bacterium
GACACCGCGGGCGCCGACGGCAAGAACTGGTCGACCCAGGTGAAGTTCACCAACAGCCAGGTGCTGCCGGACTTCGCCGGCGGCTCGGCCGTCGTGGTCAAGGGCCAGTGGGTCGAGCTGCGCGTCGACATCGACTTCGCCGCCAACCTGCACCGCTTCTACTACAAGGGTATCAAACTCTTCGAGCGCAGCTGGACCGGCGGTACCACTGGCGGTGGTGTGCTGAACCTCGCCGCGGTCGACCTCTACGCCAACGGCGCCAGCCCGGTGTACTACGACGACATCTCGCTGACCCCGATCGTGCCGACGATCAGCGGCGGCGGCAGCGTCGCCTACCTCGAGAACGCCGCGCCGGTCGCGGTGATGCCGGCCCTGGCCGTCGACGGCTTCGGCGTCGCGCTGCTGAGCGGCGCCACGGTCCAGCTGACCGGCGACCTGACCCAGGACGTCCTCTCGGCCACCGTCTCCGGCGGCATCGCCCAGTCGTGGAACCCGGCCACCGGCACGCTGACCCTCAGCGGCAACGCCACGCCCGCGGTCTACCAGACCGTGCTGCGCACGGTCGCCTTCGCCAACGGCAGCGACGCCCCGAGCCTCGCCCCGCGCACGGTCGCGTTCACGGTCACCGCCCCGACCGGCACCTCGAACAGCGTCAGCGCGACGATGACGGTGACCCCGGTCAACGACGCGCCGGTCGCGCAGGCCCTCAGCCTGTCCGGCGACGAGGACAGCGTCCTCACCGGCCAGGCCCTGGCGAGCGACGTCGACGGCGGCGCCCTGACCTGGACGCTGGCCAGCCTGCCGGCCAATGGCACGGCGACGGTCGATGCCAGCGGTGCGGTGAGCTACCAGCCGAACGCGGAGTTCAGCGGCGCCGACAGCTTCGGCTTGGCGGTCAGCGATGGGAATGGCGGCAGCGCGACGGCCAACGTTGCGGTGACGGTGAACGCGGTTGATGATGCGGCGGTGATTGCTGTGCCGAGCGGCGGCAGCGTGACCCCAGGGTCGGACCTCGTGCTCGGTGCCATCCAGGTCACCGATATCGACTCCCCGACCGTCACCGTGGTGGTGTCGGTCGATGCCGGCACGATCACCCTGACCAGCCAGCCCGGCGCTGTGGCCGGCAACAGTCACACCCTCACCGGCACCCCGGCCGAGGTGACCGCCGCCCTTGCCCAGACGGTCTGGCGCGCCCCGTCGCTCGCCGGTCCGGCCACCCTGACCGTCGCTGGCAACGGCGGATCGGCGACCGTGGCCCTGACCACGCTGGCTGCGCCAGCGCCGATCGTGGTGCAGCCGCTGACGGCAACGTCCTGGGCGAATCAGCCCCACGGAACCCAGGTGCTGCCGGCCCCAGCCGTCTTCTGGCGCCTGAAGGCCACCCAACCGGGTCGCTACCATCTGTGGGTACACGGATCTGGGACTGCGCCACTCGGTGTCAATCTCGAGGGGAATCCGGCTGGCCAGTTGGCGGTAACGGGATCAACGGGTTGGGCCTGCCAGGATCCTGCGCAGCAGGTGGTGACGCTGGATCTCCCGTCTGATGAAGTCGTATTGACGTTGGTTGGCGCTGGAACCCTGGACCAGATCATTCTGGTTGCGGAAACCCCTTCGCCCACTGTTGCCGATGCTCCGATCCTTGTCGGGCCGGGATCAGTTGCCGTGTTCGACGCCAAGGACTACAGCGCGGTTCTGGAGAACAGCGGCCATGCGTGGCTGCCGGAGCCGGGAGTCGACGGGGCCATTCGCGTGCTTCCAGATATCCAGAAGGGTGGAACCGCACCCGTGGTCTCCATGCGGCGCGGGCTGTCCTACGACCTGTATGTGGTCCAGCCTGCCACGTTCCGCATCTGGGTGCGTGGCATGGGCGACTACGAGGGAGACTCGGTCTGGATCGGCATCGATGGCGCGACCCCGACCACATATGTGACCGGATTCGCGGGAACTTCGCCTATCTGGCGGAGCCAGCAGAATGACTTCTCGGAAGTGTACGTGACAATCAATGACGTCGGGCTCCACCGGCTGGATCTCCGCTGGCGCGAGGATGGAACCGTGGTGCGGCAGGTTGCGGTGTCAGGTGTGTATGGCTGGGATCCGATCTGGGCGGGCGATCTGCCGGTCTCCAACCGGTCAGGCGTCGCCACCTTTGCCGGCGGTAGCGAATTGGTTCTGGAGGCGGAATCCGTGAACCTGAGTCTGCCAAGTGATCGTGGTCAGGCGTGGACGGCCCAATCAGGACTCCCAGGCGTGGTCGGCCAGGCCATCCAGGTTCTGCCTGACAATGGGATTGGTTACGGAGATCCGGCCTGGCTCATGGGAGCGCCTCAGGTGTTCTGGTACGCCGAATTCCCCACGCCAGGTGACTACGAAGTCTGGGTTCGTGGGGCTGGCCCCTCGTACAGCAGCGACTCATACCATCTTGGTCTGGCGGGCATCAACACGACGTCGTCTGGCATGACCCTGTCGCAAGCGGGGCCGGGGATGACCTTCGAATGGACCGGGCGTCGTACAAACGGGACGCGTGCCACGATCCATGTGCCATCCGCAGGTGTCTACCCGGTGAATCTGTGGATGCGGGAAGACGGTGCTGCGGTCGATAGGATTCTGATCCGGCCGCTTGATGCCCAGGCGTCTCCGCCCTCAGGCGAAGGGCCGCCAGCCTCGATCCTGCTGCCGCCCATCAACGGCAATTCCTGAAACGGCGGCTGCCTGATCGTGTGGCAGAGATGAGACCAAGGAGATCCGCCTCGATGGTTGGCAGGACGCTGCTGGCATCGTATCGGGCAAGTGCGCAGGCCCTGCCTGCCTCTCCGAGGCGTTGACGCAACCCCGGGTCGGCAGCCAAGCGGTCCAGCGCCGCTGCCAGGGCAGTAGGATCATCCGGCGGCACGACCAGCCCGCAGCCCGCTGTGGTGATCAGCCCGTGCAATTCCGTCCCCGGTTCTGCGGTAGCCACCACGGGCTTGCCAACGGCGAGAATATTCAGCAGCTTGCTGGGCAGCGCCAGATCCGCCATCTCCCTCCGTTGCGGTATGATGTGGACATCGGCAGCAGCCAGCATGGCGCACAGTCTGTGTGCCGGTCGGAGGTCCTGCAGGTCGAGATTCTCGACGTCAGCAGAACTGCGCTCCAGAGCTGGGCGCTCGCTCCCGGTGCCGACGATGACGGTTCTCCAAGCGGGGTTGCGCACGCGACGGGTCGCCTCGACCAGCGTCTCCAGACCCTGTTTGCGACCAAGACTGCCACTATACAGGCCGACGACACAGCCAACGCGACCCTGATCGAGCCGGCTGCGTTCCGGATTCAAGCCACTCCATGGCCGCATCTCGGAGCAGTCGGTCCAGTTCGGCCAATGGCGAGGGGATCTGCGCAGTGGAGATTTCGCAGTGATCCGGCGCAGCATGCCCAGCCCGCACGTCGTAACCAGATCGGCTTGCCGGAGAACAAGGCGCTCGACCAACCGGAGGGTTGGCCCGGTCCATGACGGCAGTTGTCCAAGATCGAGCGCAGCATCGACCTGCAGATCCTGAATATGGCATACGACCGGGACCCGCAGGTGTAGGCGGAGCCACGCGAGCAGGCCGCCCATCAGGAATGGAGGGCAGACGCCGAGCACGATATCCGGACGATGCGGCAGCGCACACGAACGTACCGTCCAGCGCCAGAGATAGCTGGCATCGAGCCTCAACCGTCCGCGTCCACTCGTTGGTGCCGGCGGGACGAAGTGGCGGACGCGCCTAACCATGACACCATTGATGACTTCGTCGCCCCGTCCCTGGCGGTAATCACGATGGGCATACGCCTCTGGAATCGACCACCAGGGATAGTGTGGGACGCCGGTCAGCACCTCGACATCCCAACCACGAGCAGCGAACCATTCAGCCAGCGCCGTGTTGTAATACGGTATGCCAGTTGGTTCGGGGTAGTAGTTGTGAGAGACAAGCCAGAGTCGCATGGCTATGGCCAAATCGAGAGCAATCGGGAAGCTAGGTGCCAATTCCCCTTCACGGTGAGGTGGATCGAATCGCGAAATAGGCCAGTGCGATCCTCTTCGGAAGTGAATTCCGGGACGCAGCGGAGTCCCGCGGCTTCACACAGCTTGATCCAAAACCGGCAATCCGCACTGTCGACCGACTCGTTTCGTTCGGGATGGACGACGACGGCCATGTCGATTTGTCGGGCTCGCGCCCAGGACGCCACAGCAACCAATGACTGGCTGCATATAGCTTCGTTATTTAATGTATGTGGCGGCTCTTGGGGAGAAGGGAAGATCCAGCGAGTCCCATAGGTGGAGATGAGATCGGAAACGGCGCATAATGGACGCGAGGTCGGGTGCGTTCTCGGATCAAGCGGCAGGCGCTGGGGGACATCGTAGCGGTCATGCGATGAGAGCACGACCACGATGCGAGCCGGGCGGACGGCGTCCCCGTGAATCTGCAGCCAGGCCAGCATGTTGGGGGGCCCCCAACTGGCCGCACTGGCCTGTAACCACTGGCGCTTCGTGGGATCCGAGAACTCTGAGAGTGAGGTTGCTGTCTGACCCTGGTCGATGGGAACTCCACCGTTGACGACAGAATCACCGAGCACGAGGACGCGCATTCGACGATCATCCGGCTCGGCGCAACGCATGCCCAGACTGTTGACAGAATACCTGGATCCAAGACGAACGAGGTCTTGTTTGGGATGGAGTTGGTATTCCACCATGGAATCGAGGTCATAGAGAGGAGGACAGCCAAGTTGCAAAGCGAACCGCAGCAAGCCCTCCGTAAGAACCAGTAGGACCAAGAGTCCAAAGACGGACCAGGCCAGGATCGTGCGGCTGGGCTTCAATAACAGTCTCATGGCGAATCCGACCGCATCCACGAGACCGTTTCGACGATGCCCTGTTCGAGTGAGAATGGCATGGGGCCGGTAACGGCCATGGTAGGCTGCAGGTCGTACACCATGTCGGTGACCAGATTGTCCAGTCGGAAGGAGGTGAGGGGTGGGGCGCGCAGCACGCGGCAGGCCTTCGCGATATCTCCAGCCCATGCAAGCGGGCGTAGCGCAATGGCGGGAACTCGCCGGGGACGGGGCACGCCGAACGCTACGGCGATCGCATCGGAGAAACGACCGACCTCGATCGGTTCAGCATCAGCTAGGAAAAACGGTCTGCCGACGACGGCCCCGGCGGGGGCGGTGACGATGGCAAGGATCTGGTGGATGATGTTGCCGATGAACCCGAAGGACTTGCGGATGGGGCGCCCGGCCGGATGGACATAGCGTCGAGACCGGACCGCATCGAAGAAGGTGCGGTAGGGCACATCGAACCAAGGGCCCCAGATCGAGGTGGGGCGGATGATGACCCAGGGCAGCACCGAGGGGTCGGTCGCGCGCAGAAGTTGTTCGCCTGCGATCTTGCTCCGGCCATAGGCGGTCGTCGCCGAATAGTCGTAGGGCGTACTTGGCACAGCGCCGATGCGGAAGACAAGTCGAGATGATGCCGAAATGAACCGCGGAGAGGCGGCTAGCGTCCCTGCGGCTTCCAGCAGGTATTCCAGGCCGACAGTGTTGGTCGCATAGTCGCCTGGTGTCCGGCCTTCGAGATCCGTCCGGGCCCCAAGGTGGATGATCGCAGTGGGGGCAACCTCGTGCACCAGCCCGCCTATGCCCTCGCGGTCCAGCAAGTTGACGCGCGTGAATCCTGGAAGCGGAACACGAGGTTGATGCCGGTCACATGGCACGAAGGCCTGTCTACGGCGCACGAGTTCCAGGCAGAGGTTGAGGCCGATAAATCCACTCGCCCCGGTAACCAGGATCACGACGGGAGTTCTTGCATGGCAGGACGATCTTTGATTACTCGGGCGGGGTTCCCTCCAGCGATGACCCCCGGGGGGACGGAGCGCACCACCACGGAGCAGGCGGCAACGACGGCGTTATCGCCGATGGTGACGCCGGAACCGACGAAGGCGCGCGTGGCAAGCCAGCAACCAGAGCCGATGCTGATCGGTGCGTTGTCATATGCGAACGTCGGCGAGGACAGATCGTGGCTGCCGGCGGCCAGATAGACATCGTGCGCCAGGGCGGTGTGGCTTCCGATCGCAACTGGTGCGAAATTGAGGATCTCGCAGCGGTCGCCGATCCACACATGATCCCCGAGAGTCAGCTTCCACGGGAAGTGGATGTTTACCCGTGGCCGGATGTACAGGCCGATGCCGACCTTGGCGCCGAAGCAGCGCAACAGTAAGCCTTTGAGACCACAGGGCAGCATCAGTCCGGACTGGAAGACAGCGACATTCACCACGTGCCAGAGGCCCAGCTTCAACAGGCTCGCGCCGCGCTGGTGTCCGTGGCGGGGGTCGAATTGGTCGAGGCGCTGCATTCTCACGGGGCACTCCAGGTTTCCAGTCGGTCGCCCGCCAGGACACGTTGCATCAGGGCGGTCTGACAATTGACGGCGTGCCGGATTTCAAATCGCTCACAGAAGCAGGCGCGCGCCGCCGCACGCATGTTCAGCTTGGCCTCCGATGGAAGGGCCAGCCAGCGATGTAGCAACGCCGTCATGCCCTGTAGAGTATCCGGTGCAACGATGCCTGCGCCAGCCGCTTCGACTTCACGCCAGATATTGACCTGGTCGCTGATCAGGACCGGTACGCCGCAGGCGAGGGCCTCGGCCACGGCAATGCCGAAATTCTCCTGGTGGCTGGGAAGACAGAAGACTTCGGCGCCATAGAACGCCCCCCATTTTGCTTGGTCGCGCAGCATGCCTGGCCAGAGGACGCGATCGGCGAAGCCGGACGCCGAGGCCCGCAGTTGCAGCCGTTCAGTGAGTCCACCCTGGTCCGGACCGGCCATGACCAGCATCAGCTCGGGCCGCTGGCCCAATACGGAGGCGAAGCTGTCGATCAGGAGGTCGCAGCCTTTCTTCTCCTGGATGCGTCCGAGGAAGAGGATGTAGGGACGATTTGCCACGGCCGGGCAGCGTGCGATGAAAGCCTGCCGTTGGGCTTCCGTCTCGGTTGGTGGCGAGGCGGTTCCGTACGAAACAACCATCTCTCGTGCGACATATGGCCGGAACGACTCGCGCGCCAGTCGGCGTTCGGATTCGCTTGTGAAGCAGACCGCGGCAGCATCACGGAGAACCCGGAAGTCGCCCAGGCGCCAATAAAGTCGTTTTTTCAAAGCCTTCAGCGGGTAAGTGCGATTGAACCAGGGATCCAACATGCCATGGGGGTACACGACATAGGGTATTCGACCCGCGAAGGCACGGTGCGCGGCGAGGGCGTGGTATTGCCACAGACCACTGACGACTGCGACGTCGTGATTCGCGGCAAGGCTGCGAAGTAGCGCGATTGCATTACGCGAATAGCCAAAGGTCCCGAGACCATGGCCGAGCGAGAACGTCGTTGCTCCAGGAACGGCGGGAATTCGCCCTAGCGAATCAAGGCTAGCTGCAGTGGTTGCGATTCCCATTGCGGCGCGGCATGCGGCCTGATTTCGCAGACCCTCCACCGGGCCGCCAGCGGCAGGATCAAGCGATCTGATTACATGTAGAATACGCAGCATCAGCCTATGCTCCGATCTAAGCGACCGTAGATGGTCCGATGCATTCTGGCCCAAGGGCCGGTGGTGAAACGTCGGGCATTGGCCAAGGCGAGTCGGCGAAGTTCTGACTGCTTCGTTAAGGCGTCGAGTACCACATGAGCATAAGCGATCGGATTCTCCGGGTCAGCATACAAAGCACCGTCACCGCCGACCTCGGGCAATGGCGGACGGTCGCTGGCGACCACAACTGCACCGCAGGCCTGAGCCTCCGCTACAGGCCAGCCGAAGCCCTCGCCAAGCGAGGGGAAGATCACCGCGGTAGCCATACAATAGCAGGCCTCGAGTGTGGCATTGGACACGGTGCCGACGTCATGGATATCCGAAGCGGCACCACAGGCCCGTATCTCGGCGGACAAATTGGCTGGCCAGGGCTTTCCTGCCAGGACCAATTGCCAAGCTCGTTCGGGTTGCATCGCACGCAAAGCCCGGAAAATACGAACCACGCCGATTCGGTTTTTGTACCATTGATTGCCGCCAACATGAAAGATGAACGGGCGATCGAAGGGAATGCGCGCCTTGGCCAGAATTGCTTGGCATTCACTGTGTGGTTTTGGGGTGAACGACTGGTTGAGAGCATTGTGCACTACGCACGTTCGGACGAACCCCAGCCGCTTGAGATCAGTCTGCGTTGGTCGTGATACAGCGACTACCACTTGGGCTAGGCGCAGCCCAGAGGCATTCCACATTTGTAACATCCGACTTGCATATCCGAGGCGCCCTTCTTGAGCCGCGAGCAAAGCGAAGCAGTCATGGGCCGTAATGATCGTGCGATGTCGCGGAAGCAACCAGGCGTAGCCGGCATTGCCCTGGTCGATAATGTGCCAAACAGCACTGTGGTGGCGCATACGATACAGCAACAAGGCGGGAATACCGAGGGCAATCTTGTCGATATGGCCGAGTAGCCTCCGCCACGGACTGCCATCAAAGTTCGCCCACCGCGCGAAAAACGTGGGTGGGTGCCATATGTGGGTCCGGATGTGCAAGTTGGCCAAGGCTTGGTGAAGGGCACATCCAAACCGCAGCATGCTTTGCTGGGCATCCGCCGAGTAATTACAGATGAGAACCACGTGGCTCACGAAAGTGCATCTGCCTTTTCACGGGTTGACTTGGCCGGAGGAAGACCCATTGAAAAGAGAAACGGGCGACGCAGAAGCAGCCGTTCAACATGAAATCCCAGGACGAACGGTAAGAGCATCGCAGGTAGCAGGGAAATGAAATGAATGAGGAATCGTTCGTAGGTTAATGCTCGCAACAGTAGAATCCAGAAGACGAGAAGCCCGAAGGATCGCCAATACATTCCGGTCTTGAGTATGTGGTCGATTGCCGAAGGCATGAGGATAACAAATACCAGGCCAACCCACCCTAGCAAATCATGGAATTCGACAACGGGACCAGCTGATATGGCCGTGTCTCCGTAGAATGTGGCGTATCCGAAGCGATACCCGAAAATGAAAGAGGGCTGAAGTTGCTCGGCCCCATCGCCTTTCAGCGATCCGGGTGTCAATGAATAAGCAAATATATCTCGAAATTCTCCGGGTCCAAGGACGTCGATGCCCTTGAGGAGGTATCGTTCGGTTGGCTCGAGGTGATTCAGTCGTGACCAGATCGAGTACTCGTAACCAGGGACAAGATTCCGATCATCAAGAGTGTCGCGCAGAACTTCTGTGATGGTTGCGTTATACCCGGGGACGAAAAAGAAATAGTGGCGCCGCATCTCGTATATAAATGAAAGCGCTCCAAGGCCGACGATCGCGCAGCAGGCAAGAGCAATGGCAGTTCGCTTTCCTACTGTTCCCGAACCGACATAAGTGAACAAGGCGAATGTGCCAAGACTGATTAGGACATCCTCTTTTCTGCCAGACATCAGGGATCCGAGGCCCGCTGTGATAATCAAAATAAGGGCAAGCGCGCTGGATCGCCAGCAGGATTGCCAACGCAACCCAAGGATGGCTAAAGCGGGGTAGAGCAACGTCTTCAACAAACTGGCCACGCCTTTGAATGGCGCGTCGATTGTGATTTTGCCGCCTAGGTGCTCGAAGGCACCGATGGACATCAGGTACAGCATGGAACCTCCGCCAACAAGGCCGAGCCCAAGGCACGTGCGGAGTTCCACTCGGCGAAGGCTTTCGAGGTGCGCGGCAATCGTCGTCCGCTCCGGCGACAGGATGACATACGCAGCGTGCGACAAGAAGGCAACTGCGCCGACCAGAGCCGATATCCAGGTTGGACTGGGCCATCCCCCATCGATGGCCGGTGCGAGGATAAGGTTGATGTATTGCCACAGCAGCACCAGCCGGCCGGGGGTCCAACAGTGTCGGCGGTCGGCGATCAGCAAGGCGCACAGGAAGGCCGCCAGGCCGGCCGCTACTGCGGTGAAGACAAAGCTGGCGACGATGCCGAGCACGCAGCAGATCAGCACCTCGGGCTGATGGCCAGCATCAAGCGAACGATTCTGCAGGATCACGGGCGCCTGCCAGCGAATGAGATCAACGCCAGCGTGCTAAGCATGCCGAGAACCACACCCACAGATGCGCCAAGGACCCCCCATAGGGAAACGCCGAAGCCTACGGCTAACGCCTGCGTCAGACTGCCACCGGCATAGACGGGGAGCAGGCGAGACATCCGGCCTTGGGCGATGATGGGCAATTCGGCAAACAAAACCACGGCCCAGAACGTATAGGCCAGCCCGATCCACGGGATGAGCCACATGCAGGAATGGTATGCCGGGGCGAGCACAAGGCCGATGACCCAAGGTAGGAGGAGTGTGAGCAAGGCGACGCCAGCAAGGATTGCTGTTGCCGTCACCATGACGCCGCGTCGCAGCAGGCGAGACGCCGCAGCAGGATCGGATGCGAATAGGCGATAGTACTCCGGTCGTACGCGAGGCAGTGCGACATTGTTGCAGAATACCAGGATGGGGCGCGTGGCCAGGGCATATCCAGCCGCGTAGATGCCGACCATCTCGAGATCGCCCAACCAGGCGATCATGTATCGCTCGCCGGCGGTCAGCACCCAGACGAGACCCGCAACAGGCAGCATGGTCATCAGCGTGGAGAGTCCTGGTCCGGCTTTGGGATCTGATACGGAAGGCGTTTTCGTTGTCGCGTGAAGAGCGGAAAGTGCCAGCGCGCTCGAGACGCAGCCGGCTCCGACCAGCCACTCCAAAGCAGGGCCGAATGCGCATGACGCAACAAAGGCCGACCAGAGTGAAAGAGGGCCGAGCAGAGCCGTCCAGCAGGTGTAGAGGCCCTGCCGACCGGCTGCGTTCAGGAGGGCAATAGATGCGCGAAGGTGGAAGTCGACGAAGGTCCATAGCAGACACAGCCCGCAGGTGGCCCAGATCTGAAGTCTGGCTGCAAGCAGAATCAGGACGAATGAGGTGAGCACCCCCAAGATGGCAAGGCCGATGATGACGAACCGGTTCGGGATCGACACGGACGACCCGGCTGAGGACCGCATGAGGGCGTGTTGAATGGTGGCCTGCCCCAGCGCATTCCCCGCAAGCTGCATCCCGAGCAGGCATAAGCTGTAGCTGCCGAATACATCGGGCGCGACTTGGCCGGTGAGCAGACGGGTGCCAAGCAGGATCGCCATAAGGCTGGCCCCGTGGACCGCCAGCTGCGCACCAAAGGAGGAGGCTATTCGTTGCGTAGCGCTCTGGGCGGGATCAGCCATGTCCGTCCGTTCCGCTCAGGCATCCTTGATCAGCAGGGTCCCCAGGATCTTGCTGCGGACTGGAGTTAGAACCTCAATGGCTGATGCGAGAGCCGTCTTGGTTGTCGCGCCAGCCCGGACCACGACGACGACGCCATCCGCCACCCCCGCAAGGGTCAGCGAATCAGAACTGTCCGCGAGCGCCGGGCTGTCGATGACGACTACCTGGTAATGCTGGCGCACATGCTGCAGCCATTCGGGCAAGCAGTGGCTGTTGAGCAGGTCGCCGGGGTTGGCGGGTCGCGTCCCTGCCGCCATCAGGTCCAGATTTTGCACCGCGGTCTGAACGGGGGTCAGATCTGGCTCGCCGGAGAGGAGCTGTGCCAAGGCATTGGCCTGCTGTATTCCACATTGCGCATCCAGCATGGGCCGGCGCAGGTCGCCATCCACCAAGAGCGTGCGTATCCCTGACGTGGCCATCACGGCGGCGAGCCGGGTAGCGACCGAACTGCGCCCGTCGCCTGGACAGGGTGAGGCGATGAGGATGACCAAACCCCCTTCGCGACCATCAAGACAGAAGCGGAGGGCGGTCCATGCGGAACGCAATGCCTCGGTCAATGCAGGGGGGTCGGCAGGTCCGGTAGCGCAGAGCGGCCGGAGTTCCGGCACCAGCGGGAGGGCGGCAAGCTGGCGCATCCCATGTGTCGCGTGCAGTTGGTGAAGGTCGCGGACCGTGCGGTCGAAACCATCGGCCACCGCAGCGGCTGCAATGGCGGCGGTGATCGCAGACATGAACGCGATCAGCAGCATCGGCGCCGTACTCAGGCCGCGTGGCAGGGTCGAGCTGCGGGGAGGGCCAGTGACGACCATACGCTGGTCGTCGTAGCTGTTCAATGCCGTCAGTTGGGCGCGCCTCGCCAGCAGTTCGTCATGGACCTTCTGCTGGGCCTGGGTCTGCAGTTCGAGCTGCTTCAGGCCAATGATGTGCTCGCGATAGGTGTTGAGGTCACGCATGAGCTCCTGCTGGGCGGCAATCAGCGCTGTGCGCTGCGAGACGAGCACCTCGTGGTCGGCGGTGATTGCAGCGCGGGCTGCCGCGAGCGTCTCCTCCAGCTGGGTCCGCTTCTCGGCGATGTGACTGCGGATCTCGATCATCCGAGGGTGGCGATCAAGGTATTTCGCCGACAGTTCCGCCTCTGTGCCAAGCAAGTCGTGGAGGGATTTCTGCAGTGTCCCCACCACGGTGAGCGTGGAGATGGTGTCGATTCGCAGGTATGCGGCGAGTCGCTGTTGGCGATCTTCGATGGCGTCTGCTGCCAGGACCTGCTTGAGCAGGGCGCCACTTGCAGCCACCCGTTCATCGACCACCGCCTGTCGTTCGGCGAGGGTTTGGATCCGGGCGGTGATATGGTTGCGGTCAGGGTCGATGCTGGCGATGACGTGCTTCTCGCGGAATTCGCTCTCCGCGAGCCGCGCCTGATGCAGCTTGCCAGCCGCGCTATCTAATTCGGATGAGATGTAGGCGAGATCGTCGGCCTGACGACTGCGATGCAGCGTCCGCTGGTTGGCAAGGAATGCGTCGATGATCGACTGGAGACCGGCCTCGGCACGGACGGGATCTTCGTCATCAAGACTCACCACGATGATCCAGGAATTCTTGGGAATGCTCGTGCGAAGCCGCTTGCGCAGCAAGGCGCCAGGATCCGGGCTGCGCGAATACGAGGCATTGCTCAGCAGGCCACCCAGCGTGAGTGCCGACTCAAGCACTGCCGGCGACATCAGCAGTTCACGTTGCGAATTGACCATCTGGTCGGGTATGAGGCCCGCCACCGGGTCGCTTTGGAATGACAGGGGCTTCAGACCACGATCGGTGGTCAGGGTCGCTTCGGCGCGGTACAAGGGCGGCATGACCAATGACGGAAGCACGGCCATGACTACGCCAACCAGGACCGCGGCTATGATTGCGGATTTCGCCTGACGGCGCACGATGGACCACAAGTCCAGGATCCGCAGGGGTGGGGCGTCAGCGTCTGCACTCATGTAGCGTCCTAGTCTGTCCGATGCCCGGAAGATGGCCAGCGTGGCGCCTCGGCGCTTGAGGTTGCGCGCCAGTCGTGATCATCCCTCTATGCGCGTGGCGGTTGGGCACCTGTTGTCGACCTGGGTTACGCTCGGCGCGACCCTCGCCGCAGTCGCGGTATTCGCTTGGTGCTCCTCCGGTGGCGTACACGGCCTGATCGAAAGGCTTCAAGAGGCGTATGGAGCTGGGCCGGCACCGAGCATCCTGCTGCGAGCCGATGCCCATGTACACCTGCTCGTCACCTGCCTTCTGACAGTCTGGCTGGGGTTGGGCTGCCGCCTGTTCGCTCCTCGAGGTCTGCCATGGGCGCCTATCGTCCTGACTGTCATCATAGCAGTGACCGACGAGATCGCCCAGCTTGGTTCCTCGACGCGCACCTTCCAGTGGTCTGACCAGATCGCAGATGCGGCGGGGATGCTCTGCGCCCTGCCGATCCTGCTCGCCATTGGGCGGATTCATGTGTTCAGGCCGGTACATCAGAATGCGGCAACCAGTTCGACGCCGACCAGGGCGCGCCCATAGCCTTCGCCCAGGCTCGGTCGGGTTTGCAGCCAGGACGCCCAGGTCTTCAGGCCGATGCCATCTCGCATACGGTAGTCGACCCCAGCGCTGATGAACAGATCGTCCAGGACAAGAGCTTCCGAGTTGCCGGACGACGGTGCGGAATCGTTGCGTCGTACGAGGAAGCCAGAAGCAACGAATTCGCTGCGATCGAGAAGTCGCCATCGGGCCCATGCCTCCAAGGCGTACCTGGTTGCAGCGTTCGGCGAGACTGAAGCGGAATCTACGAGATCAGTGGAGGCCGCCACCACAATGAAAGAGCGGTCCTCCCACCCCCATTCCCCACGGAGGAGCGCGGAGGGTGCGATCAGCAGACGATCGTCTTCAATCAGCTGTCCAGGCGAAGTGGAATCATACGCGCGTACAGTGGGGCCCGCGCGAACCTCGACTGAAGATCGTCCTCCAAGCGAGTGTCGCCAACGGGCCAGCAGCGAAGCGCCTTCGTAGCCGTTGGCAGGGGAGTTCTCTTTGCGCGTGCCCTGTTCTGCATGGGCCTCAACGCCAAGTGAACTGCCCGAGCCGCCCAAGGCTAGCCACGTCCCCGAGAGGTGTTTCCTGTCAAGATCCCTGGCGTCACGGTCGAAGCGAACCGAATCCGCAAGGTAGTTCAGATCGCTCCAGCCAATCCGCACGGAGGCAACGCTTCGGATACCGTTGAAACTGGCGAATGCTGCCAGGTCGTATTGCTCCCGATCAACCATGTCGGGGACTGCTGCAACGGGTTCGCCGTCCCGCCACCAACCACCAGCGAGTCCCAAATGGACAGTACGCCCATGGTGATCGATACGGCCACGCGCCGTCCCGCTCGGATACGAGCGCCCATCCGTGTCCATGTATTCATTAGAGATGACTAGACCATCCACCTCGCCGGTCCATTGGCCCTCCGGGTTCACTCGTCCGTTCAACCCTACGCCCAGACGCCCTACGGCATCGCCCGCAGACCCATCGCTGGCCAGCAAGGGGTTGGAGTCCCATTTGGCGCCGACGAGTCCTTTGGGGTGCCATTCGACCGTGCCGCCGCCATTCGACATCCGGCCGAGAGGCAGCAGTGGGAAACCGTCGACGTACAGAACATCATCCATTTCGATGATTTCCGGCCTGGATTCGCCAGAGGAATAACTGACCCAGCGGTCCCGACGAGGCGGGTCAATGGAGCGTTCGGGGTCGATGGATCGTCCCTCCTCCGCACACAGAGGAACTCCAAGAATGGCCAAGGCCATGAGGCAGCGGATCAGAAGCGCGACTCCGGTACAAAGACGGTGTCGCCGGCCCGGAGCGCGGGATCCTCGGCGCCCTTGGTTCCGTCGAGAACAGCGCGCACATCAATGGACTGCGGGTCCTGTCCCTTGCGTATCAGTTGGACGTGATTCTCACGGGCGTACCGACCAAATCCTCCCGCAAGCGAGATCGCCTTGCTGATGGTAAGGGCTTCGCGGGTCGGCAAGGGAACGGCGCGCGGGTATTGCACTTGGCCGAGCACGAAGATGCGATCGGCGCGAGGGGCGACCACGACATCGCCATGGGCCAGTTCGACATCCTGCTGGGGAATTTCGCTGGCTGGCAAGGCTAGTGCGATCTTCCTACCCGGGACAGCGGGATCATCGCGGACGACCATCGCGGCTCCACGGTCTGCGTCCTCATCGAACCCACCAGCAGCGCCGATCGCCTGCATCGCACCGCTCGGGCGAAGGGGATCGAGTTTGACCGGCCCCGGGGTCTTCACCGCGCCGACAACCCAGGCCATGCGCGGCCCGTAATCTCGTACCTGCACGGTTACGGACGGATTGCGTATGAAACCATCTGCCAGACGGCGGGTAACCTCCTCCGCGAGCGCTTCGGCCGTCCTTCCAGCAACCTGGGGAAGCATGCCGATCAAGGGGAAGGATATCTCGCCCCCTGCTGGAACCCGCGCTTCGACCGTGAGATCAGGGTGTCCGAATACCTCGATGTGCAGGAGGTCGCCCGCGAACAGTTTATAACTCCCTGGCTCCCCACACCACATGGAGGTGACCAGAAGCAGAAGAAGCGCGTGGCGGATTACCATGGAATGGTCTGGCGGAGCGCGAACAGGAGGTCGTTGACGCCCGAGGTTGGCCCTACGAGGCTGACCTTGCAGCCCTGGGCGAGTTGCAATGGTGACATCGACGGGTCAGGGACGATGACGATTCGTCGCGGCGGCGAGTTTGCTCCCGACCAGGGGCCCGGCTGGCCAGCGTTCAGCACGGCCTGAACCGACCCCCCCATAAAGCGACGCTCACCGAGCAGTTCAATACGTACCCGGTCGCCGACGGAGGCAGACCTGTCATTCGGCAGAGCAGCAACCACGCGCGCCGTCTGCGGCATGGCGAGCAAGGCGACAGGCTCCCCAGTGGCCAGTCTATTGCCGGGCGAGGCAAACAGGCGGATGACAACTCCGTCGATGGGGCACGTGACGCTTTGCTTGCCAATGCCCACCAGGGTTTGCCCAGTGCGCACAGACTCGCCAACGCGAACCGGGACGGCATCGACCAGCCCTCCATCTGTGGCTGGAACCTGCACCTCTTCAGCCCACACGGCGGCCTCGACTAGCACAGGGTAAAGCCTTGGCAACTGAAGCAGCAGTAGGGAGACACAGATCGCTACGGCGGCCAGCACGAAGAGTCGTGCCCGTCGCCGAGGGCGAGTAGCATGGGCATCAAGCGGTGGCGCTGAAATGGGTGGCGAGTGCGGAATCGCCGGTTTGCCGAACTTCGAGGTGAATCCTGGAGCGGCAGCCTCCGCTCCGCTCCGGCTCCGCGCCGTCAGCGCCCCCGTCTGCGGACCCTGGCTGGCCACCGCCGGGCGCAGGCCGCTGATCTCGTCGCTGCGCGGTACGCCGGATTCGCTCAGCCGCCTGGTCGCCGGACGCGGCG
>JAIFKN010000300.1 GCA_020049615.1 bacterium
ATGCTCAGGGGCCAGGCCTTGCAGGCCTACCCCCGGGCTTTGCAGTAGCACGAGGTTCTCGCGGGCTACGTCCAGTATACGCCGCCACCGCTGCTCGGCGCCAGCCCCATCGCAAGCGATGGGGCTGGCCTGGACCGTTGCAGCTAGGGGTCGCATACGTTGGCCCTGCGAGAATCTTGAGGCGGTGACCGAGGGGTGCAGCATGCCGCGCCCATGTCGCCGCTGCACGGACTGCGTCTCAACTGCCTCCTCGCCCCGCTGCTGGCGGCCGTCATCGGCGCCGCCGCGGTCATGTCCGGAGCGCTGCTGCATCGCCTCGACCGGGTCGAGGCCGACCGTCAGGCGGATCTCGCCGCCATCCGCGGTCTCGCCGAACTGAGCGGCCTGCCGAGCGCGGTCACGCTGGCGGCGTGGCTGCGGCCTGGCCCGGGTGCAGGTGCGGGGCGAGAGCATGGACATCCTCGACCAGGCCGGCGCGGTCGAGCTGCGCGGCGGCCCGCCGCCGGAGCTGCTGCTCGCCTACCAGGGCGCCCAGACCTGGACCGACCGCGGCCGTCGCGCCGTCGCGGCGGCGTCCCTGCCACGCCAGGGCCAGGCGAGCGTGGTGGTCGGCTGGCGCGATCCGCATCCATCGCCGCCGTGGGGGCCCTGGCTGGCCCTGGCTGGTGGCGTACTGCTGTTCGGCGGCGGATTGGGCGCGTATCTCGTCACCCGCGTCTACAGACCGGTCGAGTGGATGGAACGCGCGGCGGCGGCGGCGGCAGCCGGCGAGAGCGAGCCGCCCGGGGCCGCCGACAGCGCCGAGACCGCCTCGTTGCGTTCGTCGCTCGCCATCCTGATCAACCAGCGCCGCACCGGCGCCACCGGCGATGACCAGTCCGCGTGACGGCTGGACCCTGGCCGAGCTGCTGGTCGGCACCGCCATCATCGGTGTGCTCAGCGGTCTCCTCCTGCCCGCGACCGGGACGGTGCTGCGTTTCGCCCGGCGCACCGCCTGCACCTCGAACCTGCGCCAGGTCGGCATGTGCTGCATGGTCTATGCCGAGGACTGGTCGGGGCAGCTGCCGGCCGAAGGCAACTGCGGGGTGCTCGACCGCGAACGCTCGCCGGCCTGGTTCGACCGTCTGCCCGGCTATCTCGACGACGACAAGGTCACCGGGCGCGGCGTCTTCCAGTGCGCCGCCTATCGCGGCACCAGCCCCCTGGTCTTCTGCCACGCCACGCCGAAGTCGCTGAAGATGAACGGCTATCTCGACGCCGCCAGGCGGCCGCGGCATTACCGGCTGGGATCGGCGCGCGGCGAAGCGGGCGTCGTGCTGTTCACCGACGCCGTCGCCGGCGAGACCGGCATGGGCCAGTGGGGCCACTGTCCGGCCAGCGCGGTCACCGACCAGCGCCACCGCGGCGCGGTCAACGTCCTCGCTCTCGACGGCCACACCCTGGCGGCGGCGGCGAAGCCGGCGGACGGCAGCTGGGCCGAGTCGCTGACCTGGCTGCCGGAGGGCTGGCCCGGCGGGCCGTGAGGGGATTCACACGGAGGAACGGAGGTAACGGAGGCGACATCTCTGACTCCCTGGCTGCGAACTCTGTTCCCTCCGTTCCTCCGTGTGAGTTCACCCGCCGAGCAGCAGCCGGCCGGGCGCGCCGTCGCGGACGAAGGCGTCCAGTCCGGCGGGCATCTCGCCGCCGGCGCGCACCCGGGCATGCGCCGCCTGCAGCAGGTCGAGGTCGCGAGCCAGGTCGGTGGCGAACAGGCGGAAGCCGCCGTGCTGGCGCAGGCCGAGCAGCTCGCCCGGACCGCGTTCGGCGAGGTCCGCCTCGCTGATCGCCAAGCCGTCGGGCTCGGCGCTGAGCGGTGCCAGCCGGGTCGCGTCGCCGCGGCTCAGCAGCAGGCAGCGGCCTGGAGCGGTGCCGCGCCCGACCCGGCCGCGCAGCTGGTGCAGGCTGGCGAGGCCGAAGCGCTGCGCATCGAGCACCACTGCCAACGTCGCCTCGGGCACATCGACGCCGACCTCGACCACGGAGGTGGCGACGAGGCAGCGCGCCCTGCCCTCGGCGAAGGCGGCGAGCGCCGCCAGCTTGTCTGCCTCGCGCATCGCGCCGGTGAGCACGGCGACGGACGCGTCGCCCAGCGCGGTCCGCGCCGCCACCGCCGCCTCGTCCACGGAGAGGGGGGCCTCGTCCTCGTCGCCCTCGATGCGCGGGCAGACGACGAAGCTGCGGCCCGGCTCGGCGGCCAGCACGCGACCGAGCGCCGCCCAGCCGGCGAAGGGCTCGATCGCGGTGGTGGCGGCGGTCCGCCCCGGTGGCCGGCCGTGGATGCGGGTCACGGCCAGATCGCCGTAGGCGGTCAGTGCCAGCGTGCGCGGGATCGGCGTCGCCGTGGTCAGCAGCAGGTCGGCACGCGTGCCAGGCGGCGTTTTCGCCACCAGGGCGGCGCGCTGCGCGGTGCCGAAGCGGTGCTGCTCGTCGATCACCGCCAGGCCGAGGCGGGCGAAGACGACCTCGGGCTCGAGCAGCGCGTGCGTGCCGATGAGCAGGTGCAGGCCGCCGTCCGCGGCCTCGGCGAGCAGCCGGGCGCGCTCGTCGCGCAGCGTGCCGCCGGTGAGCAGGCCGACGCGCACGCGGCTGTCCGCGAGCACACGCTGGGCGAAGCGCGCGTGCTGCGCCGCCAGCACCGCGGTCGGCGCCAGCCAGGCGGCCTGCGCCCCGTCGGCGATGACCGCCAGCGAGGCGGCCAGCGCGAGCGCGGTCTTGCCGCTGCCGACGTCGCCGGCGAGCAGCCGGGCGTCGGCGGCGCCGCCGCGCAGTCCGGCGCGGATCTCGGACAGGGCCGCCTCCTGGCCCGGGGTCAGGGCGAAGGGCAGTCGGGCGAGGACGCGGGCGTGGATGCCGTCGTCCCAGCGCCACGGCGCGCGGACGCTGTCGGCGCCGCGCCGATGGCGCAGGTGCCAGGCCAGAGCCAGGCACTCGCGCGCCGCCACGGTGCGCCGCGCCGCCTCCCAGGTCGAGGCGTCGCACGGCCGGTGCAGGTCGCGTAGCACCGCCCGCCACGCCGATGGCTCGAGTTCGCCGAGCGGATCGGCGAGATCGTCGCGGCCCAGGCAGGCGTCGAGCAACTGGCTCCAGGCCTTGTCGGCGAAGCCCTCGGGCATGGCCCAGGCGAGGCGCAGGCCGGCGTCGGTAGCGCGCGGCGTCTGCGCGCCCTGCGGGCAGTGGGCGAAGGACGGGTGGTTGAGCAGGTCGGCCCGCTTGCCGTCGGTGCGGCCGTCGCAGTCGAACCACTCGCCGGGGACGAAGCGGCGCTGCAGGAAGGCGGCGCGGAAGAAGCGGGCGGCGAACTCGTGGCCGTCGGCACGCGCCAGCTTGACGTTCAGCAGCTTGCCGCGCCCTGGCAGGAAGCCGGTCTTCGCCTGCAGCACGCGGCCGCGCACCCGGGTCGACGCACCGCGCGGCAGCGGACCGTCGTCGCACCACGGCGGTGGCGGCGGCAGCAGGCGCGGGGCGCGCAGCAGCACATCCTGCGGCGTGCGGAAGCCCGCTGCCGCCAGGGCGGCGGCGCGGGCCGGACCGATGCCGGGGACGTCCGACCAGCTATTTCCGGGCATTCACGCGGTAGACATGCGCCAGCACCTCGGCCAGCGCCTTGTACATGTGCGGCGGGATCTCGACGTCGAGGTCGAGGACCATGAGCAGGCGCAGCAGGTCCTTGTCCTCGTGCAGCGGGATGCCGTGCTCGGCGGCGATGGCGAGGATGCGCTCGGCCACCTCGCCGTGGCCCTTGGCCACGATCTTCGGGGCCGCGTCGCTCTCGGCGTCGTAGCGCATGGCCACGGCGGCCGGTCGGGGTGGCGCGCGTTCAGTCATCGGCGGCGATCCTCACCGCCGCGTCGAGGCCGAGGCTGCGCAGGTCGGAGACCAGCGCCGGCAGCTCGTCGGCCAGCGCGGCCCCGGAGCGCCGGCTGGCGATCAGGGTGATGGCGAGCGGTCCGCCGCTGTCGGCGCCGCTCAGCCGGATGCTGACCGGGCCCAGGCGGGTGAGTTCGGCATCCACCCGGACGAACGTTGCTTGCGAGCCGCCTCCCGTGCTGCGCGAGGCCACCGCCAGCCGGGCTGGCGTGGTCACCTGGGCGGCGCTCAGCGGCAGCGCCACCACGCGGTCGTAATCGGCGAGATCCTTCGGCTTGAACACCTGCTCGGCGAGGTGTTCGCGCACCGTGCGGGTGACGGTCTCGTCCAGCGCGGTGGGTGGTGGTTGAGCGGGGGCCGGAGCGGCTGTGTCGCTGGGCGGCGGAAGCACTGTCGCACGTGGTGGTGGCTGGGTGGCGGCCGGTGCTGGCGCCGCGTTCGGCAGGGCTGGCCGCTGGGGCGGATCCTTCGCCGCCTCCGGCGCGGTCGACGTTCGAGCCTCGCCATGCGCGGGCATCTCCGGCTCGCTAACTAGGCGTACGATCTGGCGGATCAGGCTGGGCCGGAGGGGGGCGACCGGTTCAGCACGGGGCGTCGCTGCCGGTGCCGGCCTGGGAGCGACGAGCTCCGGCTCGTCGCCAGGCGCGGGGCTTGTGCTGCCTGTTGGCCCGGCGTTCGCCGTGGGGGGTCGCTGGTTGCTGGCCGCCGGCTGCTGGCCGCGAAGTTCCGGGGTTGTCGCTCCCACATCGGCGCCAGGCATGGCCGATGGAGCGGAAGGCGCAGGCCGTGGCACTGGCGGTGCCTGCGACGAACCGGAGCTCGTCGCTCGCAGGCTGGTCGCCGGAAGGGGTGACTGGCTAAGAGACCGTGGCACCTGCGACGAGCTGGAGCTCGTCGCTCCCAGGCTGGTTGCCGTTGCGGTGGGAGGCCGTGGCGCCTGCACCGGGCTGGAGCTCGCCGCTCCCAGGTGTGCCGGATCGGCTGACAGCTGTCTCGCCACCGGCGGCCCGGTCGGCGGAGCGGCCCTGGGAGCGACGGGCTCCGGCTCGTCGCCGGCGATCGGAGCGGGAGCTGCGGGTGCCATCGCCGGCCGCGGCTCGACGCGGGCTGAAGCCCGCGGTCCTGCAGGCAGGTCGGTAGCTGTCGCGGCTGATGTGGCGGCAGCCGGCCCAGGACCGCGGGCTTCAGCGTGCTTCCACAGGTGGCTCAGTGTGTGTCGCGACCGCTGGCAGGGGGCGAGGACCGCGGGCTTCAGCCCGCGTCGAAGCCCCACCCGCCACCTCCGGCGTCGCTGAGGGCAGGATTTTCGCCACCGGCGCAGCGGCATCATCCGGCGCTTCCGGTCCCGGATGCACGCCCGCGAGGGCGAAGATGCGGCGTATGGCGGGGGCACCCTCGTCAGCGTCGGGCAACGCAATCGGCAGGACGGCGCGCGGTTCGGTGCGGGTGGCCGGTACCGGATCGCCACCTCGCGCTGTCTCTGCCCGCGCTGCCGTCGGTCGCGTCCCGCCCATCTCGGCGGCGACATCGGGCAGACGGTTCTCGCTCGCGCGCAGGGCGACACCAAGCAGCGCCGGAGTCGCCGGCAGCCCGGCGCGGGCGAGCAGGGCGTGGGCCTGGGCGGTCTTCGGCGGTGCCGTGGGCAGCGCGGCGGCGCGCACCGCGGCCTGCAAGCGCAGCGGATCGAGCGGGGCGCCGGCCTCCTCGAAGGCGGCGAGCACCGCGGCGGCGGCCGGTCCCGGCGGTAGGTTTAGCGCGGCCTGGCGCTGCGGTGCTGCGCTGATCGTGGTGGTGACCGGCTCGGCCAGGCGCAGCACCACGCCGTCGGGCGAAGCCTGCGCGACGTTCAGCCGCACCTGCGTGCCTGGCTTCAGTTCGGCCTCGCTGCTGGCGACGAATTCCAGGGCGACGAGGAAACGGCCAGCCGCGAGCGCACGCAAAACCGTCACATCGATCGTCGTGCCGGCCAGCAGCTGCGGCGCCGAGGCTGCGGTCGGCGTCGCAGCGGGTGTCGTGGTCGGCGATACGCCAGGCGTCGGCGCCGCTCCGCCCGCGCTGACCGGCTCCATGACTAGAGGACCAGCGCCGATCCGAAGCGGGCCTTGAGCACGCCCATGACCCGGCTGTGGATCTGGCAGATGCGGCTCTCGGTGACGCCGAGGATGGCCGCGATCTCCTTCATCATCAGGTTTTCGAAGTAGTAGAGCTTGAGGATCAGGCGTTCCTGCTCGGACAGCGTCGCCAGCATCCGCGTCAGCATGCGCCGGCGGTCGTCGGCCTCCATGTGCCGGCCCGGATCGGCCATCTCGTCGTCGCGCCGGGTCAGTCCGTCGCCGAGCGCGCCGTCCTCGCCCAGCGGCGTGTCGAGCGAGACCTGCGAGGCGAGGGTGCTCTGCGACTCCAGCTCGGGCAGCAGGCAGACGTCGATGCCCAGGCGGGTGGCGAGTTCGTCGTCCTTGGGCAGGCGGCCGAGGGACTGGCTGAGCTCGGCGACGGCCTTCTGGTAGGCGCGGGCGCGCTCGCGGGCGCCGCGCGGTACCCAGTCGCGGGCGCGCAGTTCGTCGATCACCGCGCCGCGGATGCGCAGCACGGCGTAGGTCGAGAAGGCGTTGTCGCGTCCGGGATCGAACTTGGTCAGGGCGTCGATCAGGCCGATGACGCCGGCGTGGAACAGGTCGTCGCGGTCGACGTGCGGCGGCAGATGGGCGGCGATGCGGTCGACCACGGTCTGGACCAGCGGCAGGTGGCGCAGGACGTCGGCCTCGTGCGCGCCGCCAGGCCCGGCGGCGGCCTGCCGGTAGGCGGCGGTCGGACCACGGCGCTGCGATGAGGAGGCGGCCTCGGCCATGGTTCAGCCCCGGCCCGTCTGACGGGCTTGTGCCGCACGCAGGGCATGCATGCCGGGCTGCTCGGCCTTGGCGGCCTGCTCGGCGGCGAGCTGGCGTTCGGCGATGTCAGCGGCGGCGCGCTCCTCGATCACCTTGGCGACCTGGCGCAGCAGCCAGCCGGCGACGATCATGGCGCCCACGGCGGCAAGGGGCGCGCGCCAGGCCAACGTTGCCGGATCGGTGCCCAGCCACAGGCCGACACCGATATAGACCACGCCCACCCAGAGGAGGACGCGGGCCTGGATGGCTAGCAGGATCGTCTCCATGGAGCTCCCCGGCAATATAGCGTGCCGGGGGTGCACACGCAAACACCAGGCCATTGCCACGAGGCTTGAGGCTTGAGGCTTGAGGCTTGAGGAGACACGACTTACGTCTTGCGGTCGACCCGGGGCAATGGGCCTCACGGCTCAAGCCTGGCGAAGCTACCCCACTACGAGATTGATGATCTTGCCGGGCACGATCACCAGCTTCTTCACTGTCCTGCCCTCGATCGCGGTCTTTACCGTCTCATGGGCGAGGACGGCATCCTCCAGCGCCTTGCCGGCCAGGCTGCGGTCGAAGGTGACGCGACCGCGCACCTTGCCGTTGACCTGCACCGGGTACTCGACGGTGTCGCCGTCGATCTCGGAGGGATCGAAGGGCGGCCAGCCGGCGGCGGTGACGCCGCCCTCGCCGCCCAGCTCGCGCCACAGCTCCTCGCAGATGTGCGGGGCCATCGGCGCCAGCAGGCGGACCAGGGTGGTCAGACCGAGCTTGAGCACCTCGGGTGCGAGCGCATCGGGCTTCAGCTCGTTGGTCAGCTCCATGCATTGCGCGACCGCGGTGTTGAAGGCGAAATCCTTCTCCAGCGCGTCGGTGCAGCGCTTGACCGTGGCATGGACCTTGCGCACCACCGCCTGGTCGGCGCCGGCCAGTGCGCCGGCCTTGCCGGCGTAGGGCGCGACCGCGCGCAGGCGCTCGGCGTGCTCGGTGACCAGCACCCACAGGCGCTTGAGGTAGCGGTGGCTGCCGCGGATGCCGTCCTCGCTCCACACCACGTCGAGTT
>JAIFKN010000254.1 GCA_020049615.1 bacterium
CCCGGTTGCGCGGAGCCGGCTGCCTGCTGCTCAACCAGTCGGTGCTGCTCGCCGGGGTCAATGACGAGGTCGGCGTGCTGGCCGCGCTGTCCGAGCGGCTGGCCGCGCTCGGCGTCCTGCCGTACTATCTGCACCAGCTCGACCGGGTCGCCGGGGCGGCCCACTTCGCCGTGGACGATACGCGTGCGATTTCGCTGCACCGCGAGCTGCACGCAGGGCTGCCGGGCTGGTTGGTGCCACGGCTGGTGCGCGAGCTGCCAGGCATGCCCGGGAAGATGGGGCTGGGTCTCGACGCGGGCTGAAGCCCGCGGTCCTGGGTAGCCTCGGCGTAACATTCAGGTGGTCTCATATCTTGGGCAAAGCCCATCCGCCCACGGTTTCGGAACGAAACCGAACTGCGACAGAGGCCGCGAGAGCAGAGCCCCTGAGCAGACGCGCCCGGCTAGCGATAATCGCTCTCACCGATGCCAAAGGTTGAGGTGGGATGCCGACAGCCAGCATCCGTCCTCCATGGCTGATCCGCCGACCACGACCACCCGCAACCGCCGCGTCACGCGCGCTGCGGCGCTGTCGGTCCTGTCGAACACCGTGCTGGTGGTAGCCAAGCTGGTCACCGGCCTGGCCATCGGCTCGGTGGCGGTCATCTCCGAGGCTATCCATAGCGCCGTCGACCTGCTGGCAGCGCTGATCGCCTGGTTCGCAGTGTCCAAGGCCGGCCGGCCGGCCGACGAGGACCACGCCTACGGCCACGGCAAGATCGAGAACCTCTCGGCGGTGATCGAGGCGCTGCTGATCGTCGGCGCCTCGGCCTGGATCATGGTCGAAGCGGTGCACAAGCTGTCGAATCCCGGGAAGGTCGAGGGCGCCGGCTGGGGCTTCCTCGTCATGGGAGCGTCGGCCGGCCTGAACCTGCTGGTCTCGCAATACCTGATGCGCGTCGGCAAGGAGTGCGATTCGATCGCCCTGCAGGCTGACGGCTGGCATCTGCGTACCGACGTCCTGACCTCGGCCGGGGTCATGCTCGCCTTGGGAGTGATCTGGCTGGGACACCGTTACTGGGGTCTCGACCTGTGGTGGGTCGATCCGGCCGTGGCCATCGCCGTCGCCATGCTCATCCTCAAGGCCGCCTTCGAACTGACCTGGGAGGCCGGCGGCGATCTGCTCGACCGCGGCCTGCCGCCGGCCGAGCAGGACTGGATCAAGGGCTTTCTCGGCGGCTTCCAGCCCCGCATCACGGGCTTCCACGACCTGCGTACGCGCAAGGCCGGAGCGCACCGCTTCGTCGATGTGCATGCGGTGGTCGAGGAGCAGCAGAGCATCGTCCAGGCGCACGAGGTGGCCGAGGAGATGGAGCAGGGCATCATGGCCAAGTTCCCCGGTTCGACCATCACCGTGCACCTCGACCCCTGCGACGGCCGCTGCCCGCCGCGCTGCCTGGCCGGCTGCCTGCTGGGCAGCGCCAGGCGCAACGCCCTGCGCGCCACCAAGGGACTGGCCCCGATCGAGCCGCCACCGGCACAGTGATGCACGGCTTGCCCCTTGGTCCGACCGCCGATCCACGCTAGACCTCGTCCATGCAATCGTGGACCTCGCGCCTCGGGGTGATCCTGGCGGTGACCGGCAGCGCGGTCGGACTCGGCAACTTCCTGCGCTTCCCCGGGCTGGTCGCCGAACACGGTGGCGCCTTCATCATCCCCTACGCCATCGCCTTCCTGGTCATCGGCCTGGACCATGGGCCGGGCGGGCGGCGCGCGTGGCACGGCGTCCGTCCCAGGCGTGATGCGCGTCCTCGGGGGACGGCGCATCTACGCCTACCTCGGCGCGCTGGCTCCCGCGATCCCGGTGTTCCTGTGCGGCTTCTACCTCTTCGTCGAGGCCTGGTGCCTGGCCTATGCCTGGAAATACCTGACCGGCACGGCGCCCGGGGCGGCCGACGCCCTGCCGTCGTTCCTCGCCTGGATCGGCGCCAAGGAGGCGCATGGACATCTGCTCGTGCACGGTTCGGCTGACCTATGGACCTGCGTCGCCATCGTCGTGGCGCTGAACCTCCTGATCATGTGGTACGGCGTGGCCAAGGGCATCGAACGGGTGTGCACCTGGGGCATGCCGCTGCTGCTCGCCATCGCCCTGGTCCTGCTGGTGCGGGTGCTGACCCTGGAGCCGGTCGAGGGGCGCAGCGTGCTGCAGGGCCTGGCGGCGATGTGGGAGCCGCGCGACCTCGGCGCCAAGCTCGCCAACCACCGCGTCTGGCTCGATGCCGCCGGGCAGATCTTCTTCACCCTGTCGGTGGGCATCGGCACCATCACCACCTATGCGGCCTACATGAAGCGCGACGATGACGTCGCCCTGAGCTGCCTGACCGCGGCGAGCGGCAACGAGTTCTGCGAGGTCGCGCTGGGCGGCATGATCGCGGTGCCAGCGGTATTCGTCTTCCTCGGCTCGGCCTACGCCGACTACACCGGCTCGTCGATCGCCATGGGCTTCTTCGCCCTGCCCGGGGTGTTCGAGCACATGGCCGGCGGGCGCTGGTTCGGACTCCTCTTCTTCCTGCTGCTGTTCCTCGCCGCGGTGACCAGCTCGATCTCGATGCTGCAGCCGTCGATGGCATTCTTCGAAGAGGCGCTGGGCTGGGGGCGCAAGCGCTCCGTCGCCCTGCTTGGAGCCATCGTGCTGTGCGGGCTCGGCACGGTGGTATGGGGCAGCGGCAACACCTCGGCCATCGACACGCTGAACTTCTGGGCCGGCACCCTCGGCATCGCCGTCGTCGCGCTCATCACCACCGGGGTCTTCGCCTGGGTGTGGGGCGCCGAGCGCGGCGTGACCGAGCTGAAGCGTGGCGCCGAAATCGCCCTGCCGCCGGGGCTCTCCTGGTGCATGCGATTCGTCACGCCAGCGGTGCTGACGGTGATCATCGGCTGGTTCATCTACGGCGAGGTGCAGAGCCTGCGCCAGGGCGGCGGCGTGCTCACCGCCCTGGCCAAGGACCGCGGCGCCCAGCTGTCGGTGGCCTGGATGGTGGCGACCTTCATCCTCTACCTGTTCATCGCCCGACGCGGCATGCCACGCTGGGACTCGCTTGCGGAGCGCCGCTCATGAGCCTCGCCGGATGGATCACCATGCTTGCCGCCATCGGTGGCGCGACCACGTTGTTCGCCTGGTGCCTGTGGAAAGTACTGCGTACTCCAGGCGCCACCGAGCACATCCACGCCCCGCCCGACATCGAACCGCCCGACCAGCGGGGATGACTGCTCACCGAGGGGGATCAGGCCGGTTTTCCGCTGGCGGGGCTTGGCGATTTCCGGATCGTGCCGCCCTACCCTGGAGTACGCATGCGCCTTCCCGCGCTCGCCACCCTCGTCCTCATCGCCCATGCCGCCCCGCTCTGCGCCGGCGACGCCCCCCCCGCCCCGGAAAGCAAGCCCGTGGAAGCAGCCGCCCCCGCCTCCGACAAGAACCAGGACCTGCGCAAGCAGGTCAGCTACCTCGTCGGCATCCGCCTCAAGGGCATGGTCGACCGCACCGTCGCCGATGGTGACCTCGACCGCGCCGAGCTGCTCAAGGGCCTGGCCGAGGCCGAGGCCGGCACGGCGCAGGAGCCCGACCAGGCGACGCAGCAGAGGCTCTTCGAGACCTACGACGGCCAGCTGCAGGCCAAGCGCAACGCCGGCGCAGCCGGCCAGCTCGACGACAACAAGGCCTTCCTGGCCGAGAACGGCAAGAAGAAGGGCATCACCACCACCGCGAGCGGCCTGCAGTACGAGGTCCTGAGCAAGGGCCCCGAGGGCGGCAAGTCGCCCAAGTCGAGCAGCCAGGTCCGTGTCCACTACACCGGCACCAAGCGCGATGGTCAGGTCTTCGACAGCAGCGTGCAGCGCGGCGAGCCGGCCGAGTTTCCCCTCGATGGCGTGATCAAGGGCTGGACCGAGGGCCTGCAGCTGATGAAGGAAGGCGACAAGTTCCGCTTCACCATCCCCAGCGAGCTGGCCTACGGCGAGCGCGGCCCCGGCCCGATCGGCCCGAACGCCGTGCTGATCTTCGACGTCGAACTCATCAAGGTCCTGAACTGAAACGCAGATGATCATTCCGCGGTGAGCGGGAGATGCCGCAGCCGCGGATCCTCCACCGCGGTTGCCACGAGCGCCAGCGATCCCGGACGGCGCGCGACCGCTTCACGCGCTTCCGCGATGCTGCCGACCAGCAGCGGCATCGAACCTCCTCCGCTGTAGACGAGCCGTTTCCAGCCGCGCATGAGTCGGCTGTGATCACGACCGACGACGCGGATCAAGGACGCATCGACGGCAGCGTCGTCCACCAGGATGATCGCGACCGGTTTGCCATCCTCCCAGGTGGTGACGCGGCCGAGGAGCATGTCGCGCACACGTGAGAAGGACAGTTCCGCCACGTCGGTGCCGGCGTGGACCAGGGCGACCTGGGCCCAGATCGGAGCGGCCGCCAGCAGGAGCAGGACGGCGAGGCGCATCAGAAGTCCACCGTCGTCTTCAGCGCCAGGATCTGCCACACGTCGCTGGCGCCGGCTGGTTCGTCCGCCGAACTGACGTTGTAGGTTCCCCGGTTGAACCGGCCCTCCACCTTCAGCGACCAGTTCGACGTGGGCATCAGGTTGACCGCCAGCACTCCGGACAGCAGGCGCTGGCCACCGCGATCGTAGGCATCAGCCCATGAGGCTTCGCCGGCGGCATGCAGCTCGATCCAACTGCGGACATGCCAGGTGGCGGCGATATAGGCCGCGTCGCTGTCGTCGCGGTAGTCCTGGACGATGCCGTACGGCGCCACGGCGATGGTCCCCCGGGCGTAGTTGCGCGAATACTCGGCCGCCACGGTCCAGGCGGAGGATTCCCACACCGCAGAGGCGATGCCGATGACGTAGTCATCGACGGCATAGGTGGTCGCTATGCCCAGGCCAGGAGTCCGTCCCGATACGCGGAAGCCATGTGCGTCGCCGATCGAGAGGCGGAATCCGAGTCCCTCCCACGGCGCGTCCCAATGCACCATGGCGCCGACCGACAGGTCGACCGCGATGTCATCGATCTCCGTGCCGACGCCGGCCTCGCTGAAGTAGCTGCCGAAGCCCATGTCGGGGTCGAACGGCTTGCTGCCCGCATAGACCTGGTATTCGAACGAGCCGGCACCGCCGGCATCGGCATAGCCATAGATTTTGGCGCCATCGGTGCTGATGAAGATATCGCGCGAGCGCAAGGCATAGATGGCGATGGGCAGGAAGACGGGGGTCCGGGCGGCATCGACGTCGAGCACCTCGTTGTAGAGGCCGAGCGGGACCTTGTACCTGCCGACCTGCACCCCGAAGGCATCGTCGGCCCGCCAATCGGCGTAAGCCCAGTCCAACGTCGGCTTCCCATTGTCGTACCTGCCGAGATCGCGGGCGAATACCTGGGCGCCGAGACGCAACCGGTCGGCTGGACGAGCCACGGCGTTGACGGCGGCCTCCCAGAAATCGGCGGTGCCCTCGCGCGTATCTCCCAGCCAGGCGTTGCCCCAGGTCCGGAGATAGCCGAAGCTGGCGTAGCCGTGCGCCTCGATCTCCAGGGCGGCGAACGGGTCGTCGGCGGCCGACATGGCGGCTGCGAAGAGCAGGATCGCTGCCGTGCGGCGCACGCTAACCTCCCTCCACCGCGGCGTCGAGGACGCGAGCCAACTCGGCCAGGCGGTATGGCTTGGTCAGCTGTCCGACGAAGCCGTCATCGCGCAACTGGTCCGGTGAGCTGTCGCGGGCGAAGCCGCTGCATAGGACGACCCTCGCCTGGGCATCGAGCTTCAGCAGTTCACGCAGGCAGTCGATGCCACGCAGGCGGGGCATCTCCATGTCGACCATGACGACGTCGATCAATTCGCGGTCGCGCGTGAATACCTCGACGCCGTGACGGCCATCGACCGCCTCGATGACCTTCCAACCGAGATCCTCCAGCATCAGCCGGGCGCCGGTGCGTACCAGGTCTTCATCGTCGATCAGCAGCACGGTGCCGCGCTCCGGCCGGTGTTCCGGGGCCGCTGGGCGATGGCGACGTCCCTCCTCGGCATCGGTCAGCGGCAGCAGCAGGCGGAACACCGTGCCCCTGCCGACTTCACTCTCCACCGAGATCGAGCCATGATGGTCTCGGACCGTGCCCCAGACGGCGGAGAGTCCGAGACCCGTCCCCTTGCCTACCGGCTTGGTGGTGAAGAAGGGCTCGAAGATCCTGCCGAGCACCGCCGGGGGGATGCCCGTCCCGGTATCGGCGACGGATATCTTGTGCTGCCTATGCTGATTTCGGACTTCCATCGTGAGCAAGTCTCACAAGGATCCGACCATGTCCACCACTCCCGACCCCAAGCCCA
>JAIFKN010000270.1 GCA_020049615.1 bacterium
GTCCTGACCCGTGGCCGCTACCCCGGTGGCGTGCCGCTGGAGCCCGAGAAGAGCCCCGCCCCGAAGCTGTCGGCCCTGGCCGTGCAGGCATGGCTGGACGGACGCGGCTACGAAAAGGACAGCCGGCGCGCCGCCAACGGCAAGCTGGTCGGCATGACAGCCAAGGGCGGGGCCGGCATCAGCCCCGACACCGCCGCCGAGCTGTTCGGCTACCCGTCCGGCGACGCCCTGCTGCAAGCCCTGGTCGGCCGCCGCAACCGCGCCGAGCTGATCGACGCCCTGACCGACGCCCGCATGCAGGCCGAGCACGGCAACATGATGCTGGACGGCAGCATGGCCGAGACCGCCCGCGAGCTGGTCAACAACGACCGCCGCGGCGAGCTGCTGGTCGCCGAGGTCAAGGCTCTGGGCAAGAAGGTCGGCAAGAAGGCCGCGCCATCCGAGCTGCTGCGGCAGCAATCCATCGCCCGCATCGGCCGCGAGCCGGTCAAGAACCTGCGCCCCGAACTATTCCGCGCCGCCCAGGCCCGCGCCGCCCGCCGCGCCTTCGACGCCATCGCCCGCGGCGACGCCGCCACGGCATTGATCGAGAAGCAGCGCGAGCTGCTGAACTACCACCTGACCCGCGCCGCCCAAGAGGCCCGCGCCACCATCGAGCAGGACCGCACCTTCCTGCGCAAGATCCTGGAGCCCAAGCGCCGGCAGGCCATCGGCAAGGCCGGCGGCTGGGAGTGGACGCTGCACCGCGCCGATGGCACCAGCGAGACCTTCGACAGCGACGCCGACGCCAGCGCCGCCCAGGCCGCCAGCCCCGGCAGCTGGTACGAGCAGACCAGCGGCTACCTCATCCAGATCGACGCCATCCTGGACCGCTACGAGCTGAGCACCGGCAGCAACCGCGCCGCCGGGAAGCTCCAGAGCCTGCGCGCCTGGATCGAGGAGCAACGCGAAGCGGGCGCCCCGGTCAACATCCCCGACAGCGTCATCGACCAGGCCGAGCGCAAACACTGGCGCGAGCTGACAGTGGACGAGCTGGGCGCCGTGCGCGATGCCGTCGCCAATATCGCCCACCTGGCCAAGACCAAGAACACGCTGCAGGCCGCCCAGGACAAGCGCCTGTTTGAGCAGGCGCGGGACGATGCGATCCGCACCCTGGGCGCCAACGTCGCCAAGCGGGCGCCAGAACCGCGCACCCGTAGCGCCACCGATACCGCCTGGGCATGGCTCGATGTCGCCACCGCCGCGCACCGCAAGTTGTCCAGCCTGATGCGCCAGGCCGATGGCGACCAGGACGGCGGCATCTGGTGGAGCCTGTTCGTCCGGCCGCTGAACGAAGCCGCCAACCGCGAGGTCACCCTGCGGCGCGAGGCGGCCGATCACCAGAAGCAACTGTGGGACACCTGGCGGAAGGCGGGCCGCGACCTGTCGGAACGCGCCACCGTGGCCGGCGAGACGCTGACCCTCAACGAGCGCATCGCCATCGCGCTGCAGTGGGGCAACGAGGGCAACCGCGAGCGCCTACTGGAGGGCGAGGGCTGGACCAACGACCAGGCGCTGGCCATCCTCGACACCCTCACGGAGGCCGATTGGACGCTGGTCCAGGGCATCTGGAATCACATCGACAGCTACTGGTCCGACATCAAGGCCAAGCAGGAGCGCGTCGAGGGCGTCGCACCCGAGAAGGTCGCCGCCATTCCGGTGACCACCAAGTACGGCCAGCTCAAGGGCGGCTACTACCCGGTCATCTACGACCCCAAGCGCAGCGCCAAGGCCGGCAGCCAGGAGGCGGCCACCGCCGCGAACCTCTACGCCATCGGCCAGGCCACCCGCTCCACCACCCGCCGCGGCCACACCAAGGCGCGCAGCGAGGGCGGCACCGGCAAGCCCCTGCTGCTGGACGTGTCGGGCATCAGCCGCCACCTGTCGCAGGTCATCCATGACCTGACGCACCACGAAACGATCATCGACCTCAACAAGCTGCTGCGCGACGACCAGCTCAGCCAGGCCATCAGCGACCACCTCGGCCCCGCGGCGCTGAAACAGATCAGCAGCACCATCGCCGACGTGGCCGTGTCCGACCTCAACGACACCGGCATCGACGCCACCCTGCGCTACCTCCGCAACGGCGTCAGCGTCGCCGCCATGGGCTTCAACGTCGGCACCATGGCCATGCAGATCACCGGCGTCGGGCAGTCCATGCAGCGCGTCGGGGCTGGCGCCTTCGCCCGCGGCGTCTTCCGCCTGTTCAGCGACCCGGCCCGGCAGGAATCCGCCCGCGCCTTCATCATGGGCAAGTCGGCCTTCATGCGCGACCGCGCCACCACGCAGACCCGCGAGGTTGCCGACGTGCTCAACCAGGTGCAGGGCAGTGCCTGGCGCCAGAATCTGAACCGGCTGGCCTTCATGGGCATGCAGCAGGCCCAGCTGCTGGTCGATATGCCGACCTGGTACGCCGCCTACGAGACCGCCCTGGACGCCGGCAGCGCCGATGCCGACGCCGTCGCCATGGCCGACCAGGCCGTGATCGACGCCCAGGGGTCCGGCCTGACCAAAGACCTGTCGGGCGTGCAGCGGTCGCGCTACGGCTCGATCTTCACCGTCTTCTACTCCTACTTCGCCACCACCTACAACCGCACCGCCGAGGCCGTCGCTGGCGCCGGTCGTCGCTGGCGCGGCGGGCAGGGCGCGGCTGGCATCGCCAAGCTGGCCATGGACCTGCTCCAGATCTACACCATCCCTGCCCTGCTGGCCGTCGCCGTGCGCGAAATGATGGGCAAGGGCGACGACGACGAGAGCTGGCTGACCAAGCTGAGCAACGAGCACCTGAGCCTCGCCATGGGCACCATGGTTGGCCTGCGCGAGATCGGCCCGGCCCTGACCGCCGGATACGAATACCGCGGCCCCGCCGGCACGCAGGGCTTCGGCGCCCTGACCAAGTTCATCCTGCAGGCCAAGCAGGGCGAGGTCGATGCCGCCCTGCTTAAGTCCGCCGCGCAGGCCGCGGGCATCTTCGCCCACCTGCCCACCCTCCAGGCCCAGCGCCTGGTCGATGGCTTCCTGTACTACCTCGACGACCGCGACGCCAGCGCCACGGCCATTATTTTCGGACCGCCACCGCGCAATCGCTAGGGGTGCCGCGCCAAGGCCTGCGCCAGCGGGAATCCACCGGCCAGCCCGCGCGCTACCCGGCACGATGGGGGCCATGACCGTCGCAGCCGGATACGCCCCAGCTGTGTACGCCGGCGACGGCGTCGCCTACGCGTTCCCGTTCACCTGGCCGCTGCTGGACGCCGCGCACCTGGCTGTCACCAAGACCTCGGGCGGCGTCACCACCACGTTGGTCCGCAACGTGGACTACCTGCTGACCTGGGTCGGCGCCGGCGCAACGGGCAGCATCCGCACCATCTACATGGACGGCGGAACGCCGGTCAATGATCCGCCTGCATATGGCGACACGGTCACCATCAATCGCGTGGTGCCGATTAGCCAGGAGACGGACATTAGAAACCGCGGGCCTTTTCTTGCGGAAACGGTCGAGCGTGGGCTTGATCGACAGGCGATGATATCGCAGCAGTTATCGACGACTATGGACGGGCACGCATCGAGCCATCTACCCGGCGGCGACAGGGCGATAGATTGGGGAAGAATACTCGGACGCGGGTCGCTGATCGATCGGCCCGATGCCTCGGGTAATTACGCCGGCTGTTACTACTACGTCGAAGAAGACCGCACGCTCTACCAATGCGACGGATCAGCATGGATTGCCATGCCAATGGGAGAGGAAGTCGCCGCCGACGCAGCGACGAAGGGCTATGTCGATGGGCTGGTGAATGGCACCGACTGGAAGGCTAGCGTTCGGGTGGCGACCGCTGCGGCTGGCACGCTGGCGACGAGCTTCTCCAACGGGCAGACCGTCGATGACATCGCGCTGGTGACCGGCAACCGCATCCTCATCAAGGACCAGGCCGCGCCTGCTGAGAACGGCATCTACACCGTCAACGCCAGCGGAGCGCCGACCCGCGCCGTCGACATGGACGCCTGGACGGAAGTGCCTGGTTCGGCGGTCACGGTCGAGATCGGCACCGCCAACGCGGACAAGACGTTCGTCTGCACGGCTGACCAGGGCGGAACCCTCGGAACGACCGCGATCACCTGGGTCAACATCAGCAGCGGCACCATCGCGGCTGACTCGGTGGACAACACCAAGCTCTCCAACATGGCGCAGAACACGATCAAGGGGCGCGTCTCCGCCGGCGCCGGCGATCCCGAGGATCTGACCGCCGCCCAGGTGCGGACGATCATCGGCTCGCCGCAGAAGTATTCCGCGCTCGTCGGCAATGGCTCGCTGACCACGATCCCCGTCGCCCATAATCTCGGTGTTACCGGCAGCGTGTGCATGGTCTACGAGGCCACTGGCAGCCTGCGGGAAGTGCTGTGCGAGAAGCAATGCACCAACACGAACACCTGGACGCTGCTGTTTGCTACCGCCCCAGCCGCCAACTCCCTGCGCGTTGTGGTGATCGGCTAAACCATGTCGATCCCAGCCCTGCGGGATGTCGACAACCTCACGCTGGCGCGGGTCACGAAAGCCCTCGCCCGCGAGGCGGTCTGTGGCGATGACACCCGCCTGCGCACCCCGTTCACCATCAACTACATCACGAACCCCGACGCCGAAGTGGACACGACCGGCTGGGCTACCTACGCGGACGCGGCAGGCGTGCTCGGCGCTGGCGCGGCTATCACTTGGACCAGCAGCATCGTTGGTGCCATTCGCGGGACGCGCAGCTTCCGCTTCGCTAAGGACGCGGCGAACCGTCAGGGGAACGGTGTCGCGTTCACGTTCAGCGTAGACGCCGCCGACACCTTGCGCCCGCTGAGCATCGCTTTCGACTGCCTGACCCTGACCGGCTACGTTGCCGGTGACCTGTCGGTATGGGTCTACTCGGTGACCGATGCCAAGCTGCTGCCGATCAGCAGGAACAGCATCGACGCCAGCGGGCGTGCCACGATCCAGTTCATGGGCGGCAGCGGCGTCAGTTACCGCCTGTGCATCCATGTCTCCAGTACCAGCGCAACGGCGTGGAATGTGGACTTCGATAACTTCTACGTCGGGCCAGCGTATCTGCCGTCCTCGCCAGCAATGAGCGACTGGCAGGACGGTGGCGCGATCACGATCACCGCGACAACGACGAACCCGACCAAGGGGACGATTGTCCGCGACAAGGTGTGGTGGCGGCGCGTGGGAGATTCGGCGGAAATCCGCTTCGAGTTTTACCAGAGTGCGGGAGGGTCGGCCGGAAGCGGCGATTACCTATTCGCGCTCCCCGCCGGTCTTTCAGCCGACACAGCAAAAGCGCAAGTCAATGCGGGATCGGCGACTCTCGACCGGGGCGGACATTCGCTCGGCCACGCGGGCTGCGCGGACACTGGCTCCGGGTACAGTGGTGGCGTTGTCCTCTACGACGCCACGCGGGTCCGGCTAGTCCTGGTTACGTCGGTGGTTAGCGGGCTATTTGCCGGCTCGGGGGCCGTCAGCATCGGCAACGCCATCCGCATTTCTGCATCATTCACCGTCCCCATCACCGGCTGGTCCGGTTCCACCGCAGTCCAGCCCGGCAGCCGCTACCTGTGGGCGCAGAAGTTCGCAGCGACGGCGACCCGCGTCACCACGACGCCGAGCAAGCCGGGGGAATACCGATTCAGGCTGAACACCGTTGACACCGCTCCGTCCACGCTGCCAAGTGTGGCAAATGGCTTCTATTTCTATTTCACCACGGGTCTAACCCAACTCGATATCTACATCGGTCCAGGGAAAACCCAGGCGCTGCAAGCGTTCCTGAGCGCAGGCCGCACCGGCATCCTGTTCGATCTACCGTTCAACAACGGGATCAACTGGTTCGGATTGTTCAGGTCATACGACCCGGTGACCGGGGTTTTGTCGATCACCGCAGCTAACGCAGTTGGCATGAACGCTACCCTCGTCACGGCAATAACGACATGCTATCTTGATATCCTCGTAGCCGACGATCCGGTCCCCGTAGCCCTGGCCCCGGCGGTGCATGTCGAGGCGAGCAGCGATGCCGGAAATGGGTATATCGGCTCAGGATACGCGGCATACGAGGATGAAGTGGCGGATACACACGGGGCCTGGAACGGTTCAACGTTCACGGCTCCGGTTGCTGGCGTCTACACATTCTTCGCCGCGTACCGTTTCAACAACCCCGATGACTCACATATGCAGGCCGAGAGAAACGGGGCGGATATACAGATGGGTATCTACTTGGGGGTCATCCCATCCGGTGCCCCCCTGCGCGGGGTGTGCGGGGCGATTCGTCTAGCGGCAGGAGACTATATCCGGTTCAAGATCGTTAATATTAGCGGCACGCAGTATCAGAATACTGCTCCGTCGAACAATCGCATGTCCATCACCCGCATCGGAGACGCCTAATGCTTCGCTGCAACGTCCACAACCTCGTCACCGGCCAGCGGTACGAGTTCACCGCTGCCGACCAAGCCGAGATTGACGCACGGCTGGAGCGCAAGGCCAGCGTCTATGGGCGCGATGCCTGGACCGAGACGATCCCCGCCTGGACGCAGACCGGCGTCTGGTCCACCGATGATCCGCCTGTGTTCGACCCGCTGGCGGTCATCGAACACCCCGAGCAGGTGATCGACCACCCGAGCGAGCGGGAGGTGACCGTCACCGAGATCGACCAGCGCCCCGAGCGCATCGCCGCCGCCTGGGCAGCCGCCAACACCTTCGCTGAGGCAGGCATGGACGCCAACAGCCGCACCAGCCTGCTCTGGCTGGCAATGGACCCAGCATGCCCCGTGTGGCGGCGTGACCGCATCCTGGCCGTGCAACTCTGGTGGTCTGCGGTCTGGAGCCACTACGCCTGGACGAAGCAGCAGATCCAGGCCGGGGTGGATACCAACTTTGACCCTGCTATCCCCGGTGCATGTCCCTGGACCATCTGGCAGATCGCAGCAAGTGAACCATGACTGTATCAGTCATACATATCCTGTAAGTAACTATAACACAAAGAGATATACATGTTTTACTCCATGAAGCGCGAACCACTCAGGCCCACACCGACATGGGCTCAGCGACTGAATCCGATCTTTTGGCTGAGTGATACCGAGAGGAACATGGCGTGGCCATGGCTGACGTGGTTCCTGAGGAACCCAGCTACCAACTTCTTCAGTGTCATCGTCGGCCTAGGCCATCAGCACCGCACGGTGTACACCCTGAAGCCAGGCGAGTACACGCTGGCACCAAACGGCTTTAATGCTGGTATAAGTGTCCCAGAACAGCCATGGTGGCAGTGGGTGCTCACTCCGTTCGTGTACCCATTCATCTCATATCGGGGCCAGAAGTGGGAGTGGGTAGCAGGATGGAAGACATCAGGCACGCTATCGGTCCTGACCTTCCGGAGAGCTAACAGCCCGAATGCTGCACCGCTTCCATGAGTATACGCGTAGCTAAGCCTACGAAGCTTGGGATGGACCGCATAACGACTGAGATCGTTAAGGTGCCTAAGATCAAGATCTTAACCATTAACGGTGTTAAGGGAGTATGGGTGCCATTGCATCCGTTAGCCGTTCCCCAGAATGGCTAACCATGAGTGTACGCCTAGCCTTCTACAAAGGCCCATCGTCGATATTTGGCAAGCTTATCCGCCTGTGGACCTGTGGACCATACAGCCACGTCGAAATCATGATCGACGATA
>JAIFKN010000242.1 GCA_020049615.1 bacterium
AGCCCGACATCTTCTGCAGCGGCATCAAGGACAAGTACGTGGTCGAGAAGATGGGCGTGCCGTGCAAGCAGCTGCACAGCTACGACTACGGCGGCCCCTACGCCGGGTTCAAGGGCGCGGCGAACTTCTACCACGAGATCGACCGCATGATCAGCAAGCGGATCTGGAAGATGATCGTCCCGCCGTGGAAGCAGGCAGCGGCCTGAACCAGCCAAACACCTACAACAACAAGGCCCAGCCATGCTCGACCAGACCACCGCCACCATCACCGAGCGCACCGCGCTCAAGATCAACCCGGCCAAGACCTGCCAGCCGGTCGGGGCGATGTACGCCGCCCTGGGCGTGCATGGCTGCCTGCCGCACAGCCACGGCAGCCAGGGCTGCTGCGCCTACCACCGCAGCCAGCTGACCCGCCACTTCAAGGAGCCGATCATGGCTTCGACCAGCTCGTTCACCGAAGGGTCTTCGGTGTTCGGCGGCATGGCCAACCTCCAGCAGGCCATCTCGACGATCTTCGAGATGTACGATCCGGAGATCATCGCCGTCCACACCACCTGCCTGTCGGAGACGATCGGGGACGACATCCCGACCATCATCGGCAAATGCCAGAACGAGGGCAAGATCCCCGAGGGCAAGGTCGTCGTCCACTGCAACACGCCGAGCTACGTCGGCTCGCATGTCACCGGCTTCTCCAACATGGTGAAGGGCTTCGTCAAGTACCTGGCGACCAGCACCGGCCGGCGCAGCGAGGCGGTGAACATCATCCCGGGCTGGGTCGAGCCGTCCGACATGGCGGAAATCAAGCGCTATGCCGCCTCGTTCAAGCTGCCGGCGATCATGCTGCCGGACACCAGCAGCGTGCTCGATGCCCCGACCACCGGCGAGCACAGCTTCTATCCCAAGGGCGGCACGACCGTGCCGCAGGTCAGGGCGATGGGCGACGCCCGGCACACCCTGGCCCTGGGCAAGTGGGCCTCGGCCGACGCGGCCGAACTGCTGACCAAGCAGTGCGAAGTGCCCCACGAGGTCCTCGACCTGCCCATCGGCCTGGCGGCGACCGACCGCTTCGTCTCGGCCCTGGCCAAGCTCTCGGGAACCGCCGTCCCCGAAGGGATCGAGGATGAGCGTGGCCGTCTGGTCGATGTGATCAGCGACATGCACCAGTACCTCGGCGGCAAGACGGTGGCGATCTGGGGCGACCCGGACCAGGTCATCGCCCTGACCGAATTCTGCCGTGACATGGACATGAAGCCGGTGCATGTGCTGACCGGCGGCCACGGCCAGGCCTTCGAGGCCCGGATCAAGGAGATCCTCGCCGGAAGCGTGCCGGATGCGAACATCAAGCAGCAGGGCGACCTGTTCCTGATGCACCAGTGGATCAAGAACCGCCCGGTCGACCTGATGATCGGCACCACCTACGGCAAGTTCATCAGCCGCGCCGAGGACATCCCGCTGGTGCGCTTCGGCTGGCCGATCCTCGACCGCGTCGGCCACAGCTACTTCACCACCGTCGGCTACACCGGCAGCCTGCGCCTGGCGACCCAGATCATCACTGCGATCCAGGAGCGCCAGGATCGCGACGCCCCGGATCACGCCTTCGAACTGGTGTTGTAGCTCTTTGCTCAGGGGCCTCGCCCCTACGGCCCGCTGGGCCTACCCCGGGCTTTGTCGGGGCTCGGTTTCCTAGGGCGAGCCTCGGAAACCGTGGGCGGATGGGCTTCGCCCATTCTATCCGCCCACCGCCCCTCGGCGCCCGCCCCATCGCTGCGTGACGGGGCCCCCATCCACCCTGACCCACGGGAATCTGTCATGCTCGACGCGCGCAAATCCCAGGTGGTGACGGCCGACGACGCCCGGGCGGTGGTCTGCGACCGCCCGAGCGTAGCCGGCTCGGTGACCCAGCGCGCCTGCACCTTCTGCGGGGCGCGGGTGGTGCTCTACCCGATCAGCGATGCCCTGCACCTGGTGCATGGCCCGTCCGGATGCGCCGCGTTCACCTGGGATATCAGGGGTTCGCTGTCCTCGGGTCCGCAGTTGCATCGGCTGTCGTTCAATACCGACATCCGCGAGAACGAGGTCATCTTCGGTGGTGAGAAGAAACTGCTGCGCGCCCTGCGTGAACTGGTTGCCGAACACAAGCCCAAGGCCGCCTTCGTCTATGCCACCTGTCTGACCGGGGTGATCGGCGATGATGTCGAGGCGGTCTGCCGCACGGCGACGGCCGAACTGGGCATCCCAGTGATCCCGGTGCAGAGCGAAGGTTTCCGCGGCACCAAGAAGCAAGGCTACTCGGCCGCCTGCACCGCCCTCGGCCAACTGATCGGTACCGGCGCAACCGACGGCATCGGCAGGTTGTCGGTGAACATCCTGGGTGATTTCAACATCGCCGGCGAGATATGGACGATCAAGGGCTACCTCGAGCGCATGGGCATCGAGGTGGTGGCGACGATGACCGGCGATGGCCGTGTTGACCACATCCGCCGCGCACACGGCGCCACGCTGAATGTGGTGCAGTGCGCGGGTTCGATGACCGGCCTGGCCAAGATGATGCAGGAGCGCTACGGCATCCCCTACATCCAGGTCTCGTTCTTCGGACTCGAGGATTGCGCCGATGCCCTGTACCAGATCGCCGGGCATTTCGCCGACAAGGACGTGATGACGCGGACGCGTCAGGTGGTGCGCGAGGAGACCGCCACGGTGCTGCCCGAGCTCGCCAGGCTCCGCCAGGATCTCAACGGCAAGGTGGCGGCCCTCTACGTCGGTGGGGCCTTCAAGGCATTCTCGCTGGTCAAGGCCCTGCGCCAGCTCGGCATGCGCGTGGCGATGGCCGGCACCCAGACCGGGGCGCAGGCCGACTACGAGCACCTCAAGGAGCTGTGCGATTCCGGCACCATCCTCGCCGACGACACCAATCCGCTCGAACTCGCCGGCTGGCTCTCCAGCTGCGACGTCGACCTGTTCATCGGCGGGGTCAAGGAACGGCCGGTGGCCTACAAGCTCGGCATCGGCTTCTGCGATCACAACCATGAGCGCAAGATCGGCCTCGCCGGTTTCGCCGGCATGACCTCGTTCGCCCGCGAGGTCCATGCGACGGTGATGAGTCCGGTGTGGAAGCTGGTTCCGCGCCGGGCAGCCCGGGGCACGCCATGACCGCCGTCAGCATCAAGGTCCAACGCCCCGCCGCGACCAACACCTGCCGGGTCTGCGCTCCACTCGGTGCCGTGCTCGCCTTCCGTGGCGTCCGCGGCTGCGTGCCGCTGGTGCATGGTTCGCAGGGCTGCGCCACCTACATCCGCCGCTACCTCATCTCCCATTTCCGCGAACCGATGGATGTGGCCTCGACCTCGTTCACCGAAAGCAGCACGGTGTTCGGCGGGCGCAGCAACCTCAACGAGGCGATGGCGAACATCGCCAGCCAGTACCGGCCCGAGGTGGTCGGGGTGTGCACCACCTGCCTGGCCGAGACCATCGGCGAGGATACCCAGGGCATGCTCCGTGACCTGGCGCGGGATCCGGCCCTGCCGCGCGCGCTGTTCGTCCCGACGCCCAGCTTCAAGGGCTGCCAGCACCGTGGCTTCCACGATGCGGTCGGCGCGATCCTCGCCCAGACCGCCGCTGGCGGCGAGCGGCTGCATCAGGTCAACCTCCTCGCTGGGCCGGTGTCGCCAGCCGACCTGCGCCATCTGCGCGAGGTGGTCGATCAACTCGGCCTCCCGACCATCCTCTTCCCTGACTACAGCGAAACCCTGGATGGCCCGAGCCTGGCGGAGTACACGCCCATCCCGGCCGGTGGCGTCGGCCTCGACCAGCTCGCCCTGGCCGGCCGTTCGTCCTGCACCATCCAACTGGGCGCGGTGCTGGAGCCCGGTCCGGGCCACATCCTGGCCGAACGGCACGGCGTCCCGTTGCGGCGGCTCGGCCTGCCCATCGGGGTGACCGCGACTGACGCCGTCTTCCACGCCTTGGCTGAAGCTGCCGGCGCCCCGCTGCCCGAACGCCTCATCGCCGAGCGCGGCCGCCTGGTCGACGCCTATGTCGACGGGCACAAGTATCTCGCCGGCAAACGCGTCGCGCTGGTCGGAGATCCGGATCTGGTCGTCGCCCTGGCCGGATTCTGTACCGAGATCGGTCTGATTCCGGTCCTCGCTGCGAGTGGCGCGATCACCGGCCGTCTGGCCGCGGCCTTGGCGGCGGTCGGCGTCGGTGGTGCCGAGGCGCTGGAGGATGGCGACCACCAGCACATCGGCGAGCGCATCGAGCATCTGCGCCCGGATCTCATCCTCGGACCGAGCAAGAGCTACACCACCTCGCGCAAGCTCAGCATCCCCCTGGTCCGCGTCGGCTTCCCGGTCCACGACCGCATCGGGGCCGGACGCATCCTGCATCTCGGCTACCGTGGGACCCAGCGCCTGTTCGACGAGATCGTCAACACCCTCCTGGAGCACAACCAGGACGAAAGCGAGACCGGCTATGCCTATCTCTGACTGCCAGCCCGATGCCAAGACCGCTGCGCATCCCTGCTTTTCAGCGGATGCGAAGCACACCAACAGCCGCCTGCACGTGCCGGTGGCGCCGAAGTGCAACATCCAGTGCAACTACTGCAACCGGTCCTACGACTGCGTCGCCGAAAGCCGGCCGGGTGTGACCAGCACGGTGCTCGAACCGTGGCAGGCCGAGCGCTATGCCGAGGAGCTGATCGCCTCCGATCCGTCGATGACCCCCGGTGACGCCCTGGCCAACGCAGCCGCGTCGCTGGAGACCCTGACCCTGATCCATGCCGCGCATCCGACCGTCGCCCTGTGCGTGGCGACCAACGGGTTGGCCCTGCCCCAGCACGCCGATGCGCTGGCAGACGCCGGCGTCAGCCATGTCACGGTGACGGTCAACGCCGTCGATCCCGACATCGGCAAGTGGCTCTACGCCTGGGTGCGCGACGGGAAGAACGTGCTGCGCGGCCGTGCCGCCGCCGAACTGCTCTGGCAACGGCAGCGCGAAGGCATCGCCAAGCTGGTCGCCCGCGGCGTGGTGGTGAAGATCAACACCATCGTCGTGCCGGAGATCAACAGCGGGCACACCGGCGAGATCGCCGCCG
>JAIFKN010000219.1 GCA_020049615.1 bacterium
ATCGAGGACATGGTGGCCAAGCAGCGTCTCGCCCCCGGCGACGTCATCGTGGTCGAGGCACAACCCGCCGAGGCGGGCTACACCCACGCCCGCACCACGCCATTCTACCCGGAATGGTACCTGCTCGCCACGAAGGGCTCCCAGGATCTGGCCAAGACCATCGCCGCCCTCTGCCTGGCCATGCCAGCGGACCATCCCGCCCTGGCCAAGACCGAGGCCAGCGGTTGGGTCGCTCCTGCCGACCTCAGCCCGACCTTGGACGTCCTGCGCCTGCTCAAGCAGGCTCCATTCGACCACTGAAGCCGAGGCGCGACTGGGTTACGACGCCGTCCAGAGATCCTTGCCTGTCTCGGCTCGGCGTGGTATGCTGAGTTGCGCCCGGAGATCCAATGCTGAATTCATGCATCCTCGCCTCCCTGCTGACCTGCTTGGCCTGGGCTGGCCCTGGACTCGTCGCCGGCGAATCTCCGCTGCGCCTGGGCGTGCTCGCCAACCGCGGGGAACTGGCGGCACGTACCCAGTGGAGCGAGTTCGCCGCCTGGCTGGGCCAGCAGGCCGGACGCCCTGGGGAATTGACCCCCCTCGCCATCGGCCAGGTCCCGAAGGCGGTGGGCGACGCCACGGTGGATCTCCTGATCTGCAATCCCGGTCTCGCCGCGCGGGTCGTCCAGGAGAGCGGCGCCGTCCCGATCGCCACCTGGAAGGCCAAGGACGGCTCGACCCGCATGGCCGGGGTCATCATCGCCAACCCCAAGGCTGGCATCGCCGGACTGGGGGATCTGCGTGGACGCAAAGTCATGACCTACGGTGACGACTCAGCCGGAGCGTGGCAGTTCCAGGCCGCCCTGCTGCAGAGTCGCGGTCTTGATCCGACCAAGGACATCCAACGGACCATCTCCAAGAAGCAGGACGATATCGTCCTGGCGGTGAAGGCTGGCGCCTTCGATGCCGGCTTCGTGCGCAACGGCGTGGTCGAGGATCTCATCGCCAAGCAGCGCATCGCGGTCGGCGATGTCGTGGTGGTCGAGGCCCAGCCGACCGAACCTGGCTTTGCCCACGCCCGGACCACGCCGTTCTATCCGGAGTGGTTCCTCCTTGCCACCCGTGCCTCGCAGGCCCTGGTCCAGCCCTTGGCTGCGGCCTGCCTCGCCCTGCCCACCGATCATCCCGCCCTGATCAAGGCCGAGATCACCGGATGGATCGCCCCCGTGGATCTCGCTCCGACCCTTGAACTGCTACGTCTGCTCAAGCAGCCACCATTCGACCGCTGAGGCAGTCCATGCAACTCGGTCTGGTCTGGAGGGTCGTCCCGGTCCTGGTCGTCGCGCTTGTCCTCGTACTCGGCGGATCGGCTTGGATGCTTCTGCGCGGTCAGCGCGACTCGGCTTCGCATCTGCAGGCGGCGGTGGCGGAGAACCTCCGCTCCGCCGGCACTGAGGCCGACCATCGCGCGGTGGCCGATGCGCAACAGCGCCAGGATGGCCTGATGGGCATGCTCGCCACCATCGCGCCAGCGGCATTGGCCTCCTACGATCTCAGCGCCTTGGAGACCTACCTGCAGACGGCCCACGAAGGTGGCGGTAGCCGCTGGCTCGCCTACGTCGCCACGGACGGCAAGATCCTGGCCCAGCGTGGTGAGGCCGTCGCTGGCGAGACTCCCATCGAGCGGCCCATCACCGCTGACGGCCAGCGTCTTGGCTGCGTCCGCATGATCGCCGATGGTCGCGGCCTCGTGGCGGAGCGGAAACGCGTCGCTGCCGAGCAGCAGACCCAACTGGAGACCCTCTCGACCGCCAGTGCCGAGGCCGAGTCGCGCACGCGCAACATGCTCACCTGGACGATCGCTGTGGCAGCCGCCATCCTGGCGCTAGTCGTCGGCACGATGATCTGGCGCATCGCTGCCCTGCTGCACACAGCTGGACAGAGGCTCGAGGAGATCAGTGGCGGTCGCCTGACTGCCAGCGACGTGCCACGGCGCAGGCTCGACACCCTGGCCAGCCGTGGCGATGAGCTTGGCAGCCTCGGCCGCAGCCTGCGCGCAGCAGAGAACTATCTGCAGTCGCTGGGCGCCAGCGCCGGCAGCATAGCCGACGGCGACCTCGGCGTGCGTGTCGAGATGCGCGGACCGCAGGACGAACTCGGCGCCGCCTTTGCCCGCATGGTGGACCAGCTACGCGGGGCGGTCGGCGCGGTGGCGAAAGCCACCTCCGCTTTGGCAACTAGCGCCACCGCCCTGGGCGAGGTCTGTGCCAGACTCGATGTCAACGCCAGCACCGCCAACACGGCCGCCAACGCCATGGCCGAGACCGGCAGCAAGGGCCTGCAGCATGTGCAGTCGGTGTCGGCAGGCGCCGAGGAGCTGTCAGCCAGCGTGCGAGAGGTCGCCAACGGCACCCAAGGCATGGCCAAGCAGGTCGACAGCACGGCCGGTACGGCCACCGCCGTCTCGGAGGCGACACGGGCGATCATCGCCGCCGCCAACGGTATCACCGCCATCGCTTCGCGCACCAGCCTGCTGGCGCTCAACGCCACCATCGAAGCCGCGCGCGCCGGCGATGCGGGCCGTGGCTTCGCCGTGGTTGCCAGCGAGGTGAAGACGTTGTCCAACGAGGCTGCCCAGCAAGCCGTCAGCATCCGCGGCACCATCGACGTGCTGCTGCCTCGGATCGACGAACTGGGTCGAGGCACCGAGCAGGCCCGTCAGGCCGCCTTGGCCAACGCATCGGCAATCGAGGAACAGTCCGCAACCACAGCCGAGATGTCGCGCAGCCTTTCCGAGGCTTCCACCGGGCTGTCAGGCATCGTGCAAGAGGCTGCTCGCGTGGCAGGACAGGTGTCTGATCTCGCAGGTATCGCCGGCGAGATCAGACAGGCTGCTTCCCAGCTCGATAGCCTCGTGCAGTCGTTGAGGAAGACCGTTGACGGTTTCCGCAACCTGCACGTTGGCGTCTGATCCGTTCGCCCAGACCTACTGCGGCATCCAGTTCAGACCGACCGACAGGACCACGTCGCCGCTGTCCATGCCGGCGTCCTTCAGGTTCTCGCGGATGTCCTGGTCAAGCCAGTACGAGGCCTCGACCTCGACGAAGCCGTAGACGTCCTGTCCGAACATCGGGATGGTGGCACGGCCGCCGGCGACCAGCGTGGTCACGCCGGTCTTGTCCTCGCCGCCGACGACTTCGCGGTACTCGGCGTCAGCCAGATTGATCAACTGCCAGAACGCCAGGTCGACCGCATTGTACTGGATGAACTCGCGGCCGCCAAGACCAGCCCGGGTGGCTCGCCACTCGGTGGAGAGATTCTGCTCGACTCCGGCGCCAAGCTCGACGCCTTCGACCGGCAGGGCCCACCATGCATCGACGCCGAGCCAGCGTTGACGATCCTTCAGCCAATTGTTGTAATCGGCCGAGTAGACATCGCGCTGACTCGGATAGGTGACGTAGTTGAGATGCGGAATGATCTGCAGCAGCGGGATGTTGGCATCGCGCGGATCACGGATCTCGATCGCCCAATCGACCCGGATCTCGGTGCGGAGCAGTTCGCCAGGATTGAACTTGTGGCCTGGACGGGTGTAGTCGGTGCTCTGGCCGACAGCCCAGTCGGTGCAGAGGGCGACCCCGAGTCCGTAGCCGCGGAACTGGGCGTCGAGCGCCAACGCCGTATCATCGGCGATCACACGGTAGTCGTCGGTGACCTTGCTCTGCAAAGCAGCGTCAACGCCGACGAAATACTCAGGCGTAGTGCCGGCGGCGGCGCCGACCACCATGGGTGCGTAGGCGAACTCGTGATCCAGGGCGGCGGCGGAGCCGGCGGCGCAGAGGGCGAGGATCGTGGGGACGATTGCGGAACGGGTCATGCGTCGTCTTCCTTGGGGGCGCGTGAAAGGAGCAGGTGCATGGCGGTGGCCACCGGAACGGATTCCCAGATGACGGATGTCACCTGGGATGCGATCGGCATCTCGACGGCCATCCGCCGCCCGAGCTCGACCGCCGCTCGGCATGTCCAAGCACCTTCTGCAACGGTGCTTACCTGGGATAGAAAGTCCATGGGCTTCTGCCCCTGGGCAAGGGCCAGCCCCAGGGCGCGGTTGCGGCCATGGGGTGCGTAGCAGGTGGTGAGCAGGTCGCCGACTCCGGCGACGCCGGCGAAGGTGGCATCCTGGGCGCCGAGGGCGCGGCCGAGGCGGCGCATCTCGGCCAACCCCCGGGCAAGCAGGGCGGCGCGGGCGTTGTCGCCCAGGCCCAGGCCCTCGCACATGCCACTGGCCACCGCGATGACGTTCTTGAGCGCGCCGCACAGCTCGACACCGACCAGGTCGGGCGAGGTGTAGATGCGCAGACGCGGTCCATGCAGCAGCTCGACCAGCTGGCGGCAGGTGCCGGCATCGCCAGCCGCCACCAGGCAGGCGGGCAGACGGCGCATGACCTCGATGGCGTGGCTCGGCCCGGAAAGGACGGCGAGTGGCCGGCCGGGCAGGGCAGTGGCGAGGATCTCGCTGACCCGGGCCAGTGAGCCCTGTTCGAGGCCCTTGGCCAGCGACACCAGCGGCACGGCCGGGAGGCCGGGCAGCATCGCGGCGGTGGCGCGGGTGTGCTGGGTCGGCACGGCCCAGAGGACCAGGTCGGCCCCGGCCAGGGCGCCTGCATCGCTGGTGACGGTGATCGCCGCGGGCAACTCGGCCCCCTGCAGCTGCGGATGGCACCCGGTCTTGGCCGGATCACGGCCCCACAGCACGACCGGGGTACGCTCGGCCGCCAGCACGGCGGCGGCGGTCCCCCAGGAACCGGTGCCCACAACGCCGATCACTGTTCGTCGGGCTCCACTTTCGGATCGGTCGGATCCGCCGCCGGCGGTTCCGGCTTCTCACCGTGGTCGGCGTCGGTGCGGCGGGCGCGGCCGATGATCGCGTTCATCCGCTCGCGCTTCTCCTCGCGATCGTCGTAGGAGAACTGCAGCTCGGGGATCAGCCGGGTGCGCACCGTCGGCGCGTAGCTGGTGCGGATGAAGCCGCGGGCGTGGGCCAGGGCGTGCTCGGCTAGCTTACGCTCGCGCTGGCCACCGAGGACGGTCCAGAAGGCGGTGACCAGCTGCAGGTCGCCGCTCAGCTCGACCCGGGTGATGGTGAGCATGCCGATGCGCGGATCGTCCAGTCCGCGCACGGCGCTGGCGATCTCGCGATGCAGGAGCGAAGCGAGACGCTGCTGACGGGTGGGAGCGGGCATCGCCGGGTCAGGTCGCCGCAGCCTTGCGCGGGACCTTCTCCTTGAGGTAGAACTCCATCAGGTCGCCGGTCTTGATGTCCTGGAAACCCTCGACCGTCAGGCCACATTCGAAGCCCTCGCGGACCTCCTTGACGTCCTCCTTGAAGCGCCGCAGCGAGCCGACCTTGCCGGCATGGAGGATGTTGGAGTCGCGGGTGATGCGCATGA
>JAIFKN010000151.1 GCA_020049615.1 bacterium
AACGCCGCAGCGACGGGATACTGGCGTCGTACGCCCCGTCGCGGAGGCGCCGAGCCCCTCCCCCGGCAAAGAGCGCTCGTCGGTCCCAGGGGGTCCTTGGCGCATTGGCTTGCTGTTGCATAGTGCCGCGATGCAGCCCGTCGTCGTCGCCGAGCCGTACCGCTTCGTCCCGCCGCACCGCGGCGGGTTCTGGCCGTGGCTGTTCGGGCGCTGCCTGGTGCGGCGGAAGCTGCGCGACTTCGGCGTCGAACGGCTGGAGTTCCGCGGCGTCGAACGCCTGCGCGCCTCGTTCGCCGCCGGCGCCGGGGTCATGCTGACGCCCAACCACTGCCGGCCCTGCGACCCGTTCATCATCCTCGCCCTGCTCGCCGCCGAGGGGCGCAGCGCCTACACCATGGCGAGCTGGCACCTGTTCAAGCAGAGCTGGATGCAGACCTGGGTCCTGCGCCACGCCGGGGTGTTCAGCATCTACCGCGAGGGCCTCGACCGCGACTCCCTGCGCCTCGCCATCGAGGTCCTGGCCGAGGCCAGGCGTCCCCTGGTGCTGTTCCCCGAAGGCGTGATCACGCGCGCCAACGACCGCCTCATCCACCTGATGGAGGGCACCTCGTTCATCGCCCGCAACGCGGCCAAGACGCGCGGCGAGGGCGGGAAGGTCGTGGTGCACCCAGTGGCGATCCGCTACCTGCACGACGGCGACACCGCCGCCGGCATCGCAGCCGTGCTGCTCGACATCGAACGCCGCCTGAGCTGGCGTCCGCGCCCCGACCTGCCCACCCTCGAGCGCATCGCCAAGGTCGGCGCCGCGCTGCTCACGCTGAAGGAGCTGGAGCATCTCGGCGCGCAGCAGCCCGGCGACCTCGCCGACCGCATCGAGCGCCTGACCGACCACCTGCTGGTCCCGCTCGAGGCCGAGTGGCTGAAGGGCAAGCGCGAGGACGGCGTGGTCGCGCGGGTGAAGAGCATCCGCACCGCCGTGGTGCCCGAGCTGGCGGCCGGCGAGCTGCCCGAGGCCGAACGCGCGCGGCGCTGGCGCCAGCTCGAGGACTGCTACCTCGCCCAGCAGCTGTCGCTCTACCCGCGCGGCTACCTCGACGATGCCACGCCCGAGCGCCTGCTCGAGACGGTCGAACGCTTCGAGGAGGACCTCACCGACGACGCTCGCATCCACCGCCCGATCCGCGCCATCGTCGAGGTCGGCGAAGCCATCCCGGTGTCGGCGCAGCGCGAGCGCGGCGCCGCCGGCGATCCGCTGATGGACGCGGTTCGCACGCGCATCGAGGCGATGCTGGCGACGACGCGGAGGACCGCGTGATCCCCGGGGTTCTTTCACAGGAGGCACAGAGGCACAGAGGCTCGAGGAGGGCGAGCCCCCTGCCGCCTCCTCGAACCTCTGTGTCTCTGTACCTCCTGTCTCTCGACGGTGTGCCATGAAGTGGCTGCTGCTGGCGGTGCTCGCCGCCACCCTGGTCGGATTGTGCTGGCTGCTGGCGCAGGCCGGTCAGGCGGCGCCGGGCAGCGCGCTGGCCGCGCCGTGGGTGCACTGGGCCGGACGCGGGGCGCTGGTCGCCGCGGCGCTCGGCGCGTGGTTCCTCACCCAGTCGATGATTTCGGCCCGCCCACCGGTGACCGGCGCGGTCGGCGACCTCGTCCATGACCTCACCGCCGGGCTCAACGCTGGCCTGCAGGCCAACCCGAAGGCCGCCGACCGTCTGCTCATCGCCTCGTCGCTGGGCATCGACATCTTCGGCCTGACCCTGATCGGCAGCGGCCTGTTCGGGCCGACCCTGCGACCATTCGTCGCCTTGATGCTGCTGTTCCTGTTCCGCCAGCTGTGCCAGGCCTGCTGCGCCCTGCCGGCGCCGACCGGCATCATCTGGCGCCATCCCGGCAGCCCGTCGCTGCTGGTGACCTACGGCGTGGGCAACGACTTCTTCATCAGCGGCCACACCGCCATCGCCGTGCTCGGCGCCTGCTGGGCGTGGAGCGTGCTGCCGTGGTGGGCCGCGATCATCGCCACCGCCATGGCCGTCGGCGAGGCGGTCACCGTCCTCGTCCTGCGCGCGCACTGGACCATGGACGTGCTCGCCGCCATCACTGCCGCCTGGTGCGCGTGGGCGCTGGCCGGCCGGATCTGCATCGGGTTCTAGGCCATCGTTGATGACGCGCCCGCAGGCCGCCCTAGGCTGCCAGCGTGGCCGCCCGCCTGCTCTGCCTGCTCGCCCTGGTCCTCGCGCTGCGCGCCGAGAGCGTGGTGTTCCTCGGCGATTCGATCACCGCCGGCTACGGCCTCACCGCCGAGCAAGCCTATCCCGCCCTGGTCGGTCCGCAGCTGCCCGGCTGGACGGTGGTCAACGCCGGCGTCTCGGGCGACACCAGCGCCGGTGGCCTGCGCCGTCTCGACTGGCTGCTGAAGGGCAGGCCGCGGATCGTGGTCATCGCCCTGGGCGCGAACGACGGCCTGCGCGGCCTGCCGGTCGAACGGCTGGAGGCCAACCTGCGCGCCATGGTCGCCAAGGTGCGCGCCGCCGGCGCCACGCCGCTGCTCATCGGCATGCGCATGCCCAGGAACCTCGGCCCGGCCTACACCGCCGCCTTCGACGGCCTCTACCCGCGCCTGTCCGCCGAGCTCGCCGTGCCGCTGCTGCCGTTCCTACTCGACGGCGTCGCCCTCGATCCTGTGCTCAACCAGTCCGACCTCATCCATCCCAACGCCAAGGGCCAGCAGATCATCGCCGCGAAGGTCGCGGCGTGGTTGAAGCCGCTGCTGCCGGCGGCCAGCGGACAGCAGCCATGACCCTCTCGGCGCACGGACTCGGCCGCGACTACCCGACCCCGCACGGGACCATCACCGTGCTTGACGACGTCGACCTCGACCTCGCGGCCGGCGAGACCCTCGCCATCGTCGGACCAAGCGGCTCGGGCAAGAGCACGCTGCTCGGCCTGCTCGCCGGCCTCGACCCGGCCGAGCCGGGGCCGCGTCACATTGGAGGGCCGCGACCTCGCGACCATGAGCGACGCCGAAGCCAGCGCCTTCCGCGGCCGCCGCATGGGCTTCGTCTTCCAGAGCCACCGCCTGCTGCCGGCGTTGACCGCGCAGGAGAACGTGCAGGCGCCGCTCGATCTGGCCGGGGCGCCCGACGCAGCGCAGCGCTCCCGCGCCTGGCTGGCCAAGGTCGGGCTGGAGGGCCGCCACGACCACCGGCCGCGCCAGCTGTCGGGCGGCGAGCAGCAGCGCGTGGCGGTGGCCCGCGCCCTGGCCCACGATCCCGCCATCGTCTTCGCCGACGAGCCGACCGGCTCGCTCGACCGCCGCACCGGCACCGTCCTTGCCGACCTGCTGTTCCAGCTCGCCGCCGGCAACCGCACCACCCTGGTGCTGGTCACGCACGACGAGCAGCTGGCCGCGCGCTGCGGCCGCATCGTGCACATGGGCGACGGCCGCATCGTACCATGATCGCCCTGGCCTGGCGCCTGCTGTGGGGCCGTCCGGCGCTGGCCTGGCTGGCCCTGGCCTGCATCGCGGTCGGCGTGGCCGCGCGCGGCACCGTCTCGGGCTCGGTGACGGCGGTCGAGCGGCACCTCGCCGCCCAGGCGCGCGAGCTGCTCGCCGCCGACGTCGAGGTCTCGTCGTCGCGGCCGCTCGACGAGACGGTGCGCCTGGCCCTGGCCGCGGCCCTGCCGCCCGGCGCGCGCACCGCCGAGGCGCGCAGCCTCACCGCCATGGCCACCGCCGGCGAGGCCGCGGTGCTGTGCGACGTGCAGGCCGGCGGGCCGGGCTGGCCGCTGGCCGGCCGCCTGGCCGGCGAACCGGCCGGCAGCGAGACCGCGCTGGGCGGGCCGGTGCCCGCGGTGCTGGTCGAGGCCGACCTGCTGCCGCGCCTGGGCGTGCAGGTCGGGGATGAGCTGCGTCTGGGCGGCGGCGCCTTCCGCATCGCCGGCACCATCGCCGCCGAGCCCGGGGCCGGCGCCAGCCCCTTCCGCTTCGGTCCGCGCGTCCACGCCGCGCTCGCCGACCTCGACGCCGCCGGCCTGGCCGGCGACGGGGTGCGCGCCCGCCACCTGCTGCTGGCGCTGCTGCCGGATCCGTCCACGGCCGAGGAGGTCGCCACGCGCCTGCGCCGCGAGCTGGCCCTGCCCGCCGATGAGGCCGAGGGCATGGGCGCCGGCCCGAGCCAGGCGCCGGTACGGGTGCGTTCCAGCGGCGACGCGGCACGGCAGGGCGCGCGCGCCGCCGGCCGCGCCGCCGACCTGCTGCGCATCGTCGCGCTGTTCGCCCTCGCCCTCGGCGCCCTCGGGGTGGCCGCCCTGGCCAACGGCATGATGCGCGCCCAGGCCGACGATCTGGCGGTGCTGCGCGTGCTCGGCGCCACCGGCCGGCGCGCCGCCGGCGTCTTCGCCCTGCAGGCCGCGCTGGTCGGCGCCGCTGGCGGCGCGCTCGGCACGCTGCTCGGCTGCCTGTTGGCGTTGGCGGCCGGCGCGGCGATGGGCGTGCCGCCGGCCTGGCCGCATGCCGGCGACGTCGCCCTCGGCGTCGGCCTCGGCACCGCCGCCGCGCTCGCCGCCGCCATCCTGCCGGCCCTGGCCCTGGCGCGCATGGCACCGCTGGCGGTGCTGCGCGGCGAGGCGCCCGGGCCGGTGCCGCGCGGCGCGGCGCTGCTGGTCCTGCTGCTGGTGCTGGCCCTCGCCGCGACCGCCGCCGGGATCGAGGCCCGCTCGTGGCAGCGCGGCCCGCTCATCGCCGGGGCTGCCGTCCTCGTCGCCCTGCTCATGGCCGGCTTCGGCCGCCTGGTCCTGCCGCTGGTCTCGCGGCTGCGGCCGCGCGCCTTCGCCGTGCGCCACGGCCTCTCCAACCTCGCTCGGCCGGAGCGCCGACCGCTCGCCCTGGTCATCGCGCTCGGCCTCGCCGCCGCGCTGGGCGGAGCGCTGCTGGTTTTACGCAGCAGCTTCGACGCTGAACTGGCGCCGGGCCGCCTCGCCGCCAAGCCGAGCTTCTTCGTCATCGACCTGCAGGACGACCAGCGCGAGGCCTTCGCCGCCAGCCTCGCCGCCCGCGGACTGGCGCCCAACCTGCGGCCGCAGGTGCGTGGCCGGCTGAAAGCCATCGACGGAGCCGATGCCGCCGCCCTGCCGGTCGGAGCGACGCGCGAGGCCGAGCGCGCAGCCCATTTCCGCCGCCGCGAGCAGAACCTGACCTGGGCCGCCGCTCCCGGTCCTGGCGAGATCCTGGTCGCCGGACGCTGGCCGGCCCAGGCCGGCGAATGCGCGGTGCAGGACCGCTGGGCCGAGACCGTCGGCGTGCGCCTCGGCTCGCGCCTGACCTTCGACGTGCAGGGTGTCGCGGTCGAGGCGGTGGTCACCGGCCTGCGCCGCATCGACTGGTGGACCATGCAGCCGAACTTCTTCATCAGCCTGCATCCCGACGCCCTCGCCGACGCCCCGGCGGTGTGGCTGGGCACCATCCCGAGCGTGCCGGCGGAACAGCGGCGCGGCCTCGCCGCCGAGGTGGCGCGCAGCTTCCCCAACGTCTCGCTGATCGACATCAGCGTGGCGGCCGAGGCCGTGCGCAGCGGCATCGACCGCGCCGCCGCCGCCGTCGCCGCCATCGCCGCCATCGCCCTGCTCGCCGGCCTGGCGGTGGTCGCCGGCACCGCCGCGGCCGGGTCGCGCGAGCGGCGCGGCGAGGCGGCGCTGATCCGCGCCATCGGCGGCACCGCCGGCACCGTCGCCCTGGCGGTGGCGGTGGAATTCGCTGCCGCCGCGCTGCCGGCAGCGCTGCTCGGCGCGCTGGCCGGCGTGGGGGGCGGCGCGCTGCTCGCCGGCGGCATGCTCGACGCCGACGTGATGGTACCTTGGAGCCAGCTCGCCGCGCTGATCGCCGTTCTGGCGCTGGCGGCGGCCGGCACAGCGCTGCTCACCGCCCGCCAGGCCTGGCGCGTGCCGCCGCTGGCGGCGCTGCGCGAGGAATAGCCAGGATACGGAACTACGTCCGCAGTCGGGATCCGTAGCCTTGACATGGCCGGAACACGCGAAAACTGTTCCCCCTCTGCAAGGCGTCATTCCCTGGTAGCTCAGTGGTAGAGCAGTTGACTGTTAATCAATTGGTCGGAGGTTCGAATCCTCCCCGGGGAGCCACACTATAACCCGCGTCTCTGACGCGGGTTATAGCTTTTCTGAGGGGCGCCAAAAGGGGTCGAGAAACGGCTTGGGTATGAAGCCGGGTATGAGATCAGGTCGGCTGGATGGCCCCATCGGCATCCTCGTCCGCAGCCACAGGAGCCTTGGATTCCAGCTTGAGGACGTTGATGGCCGAGTCGTAGGTCAGGAGGTGGGCGTAGACCTGCTCGGTTGTCCTGCTGTCGCCGTGGCCGATCCAACGGGCAACCTTGAAGACTGGCACCCCCTTCCCCACCATAAACGAGCAAAATGAGTGCCTCATATCATGGAAACGGATCTTCGTCACCCCAGCCGCCTTGGTGACGCGCTGGTACAGCTTCTGAGCCTCATAGCGGTAGATCCAGCGTCCCCGCTGCTCCCGAGAACCCCGAACGACGAACCCGGCCCTCTGACGATGGCGAACGAGGATGGCCTGGAGTTCGTCGCAGATCGGGATGAAGCGGGTCTTGCCGCTCTTGGTCCTGGCATTGTGAAGACTCAAGACGCGAGCTACTGGCTCCTTCCCATCCAGCGTGAGGTCCGTCCACTTCATCCGGTCGATCTCGCCCCGGCGGACGCCCAGGTAGAGCGCGAGTGCGAAGATGAGCTGGGCGTCATCGGGACTGCGCGGGTCGGCCTCAGCGGCGGCCAGCACCTTCCCGATCTCCAGTGGGGTCCACCACTTTGGCTCCGGTTTGACTGCTTTCAGTGGCTTGATCCCGCGATGGGGCGCCTCGCGCAGGAAGCCAGAGGATACCCCGTAGTTGAGGCAGACCTTGAGCACTCGGAAGAACGAGTTGACCGACATCGGCTTCATCGTGTCGCTCATCCGCTGCATGCCGACGCGGATCATGTCGGAGGTGAGTCCGGCAAGTGGCGTCGTGGAGGGAATCCACTTCTGCCAGCGTTCCAGGCGGACCTCGTAGCCCTTCAGCGTCCCTTCTCGAACCTGGACACGGTGCATGGCCAGGAACTGGGTGACCAACGCACCGAAGGACGCTGGCGCCGAGACCTGGATCGCTGCACCGCTTCCATGCAGATGCACGAGCGCTGGGTCATCGGCTCCGAGCTGGAAGCGGTCTTCCCAGCGCGTCACCAGTTCACGGCGGAACTGGTCGAGGGCAGCCACGGTGGAGATGGGCCGGTCAGGATGACTGACCTCGACTTGAGCCATGCCAGAAGGCAAGGCGGTAACAGTCCGCTTGGGCAGCATCCACTGCACGGCCTGCATGGGGCCGTAAAGAACGAGGCGATAACAGCGCTTATCTGCGCGGTACTTCGAGAGCGCCCGGACGTTTCCGTGCGGGGTCTCGACGTCGATCGGTTTGAGTGATCCGATGCGTGACATGGATTATCCGGTGATTTCAGAGAGTTGTGACTCCATGGGT
>JAIFKN010000123.1 GCA_020049615.1 bacterium
CAGAAGTGGGTGGACACCGTGCGCTTCAGGCTAGGTCACTGGGCATGGAAGCCGGAGGATTCAGAAACCACGCCGAATGGGACAGGCTCTAGCTAGGCCCCATGCCACCACAGTGCCATCCGATTTCAGTGCCAGGGTGTGGGAACTTCCCGCCGCGATGGTTGCAACTCCGTTCAGGCCAGCAGGGACTAGGCATTGGTTAGAATCATTTGCGCCCCATGCCACCACCGTGCCATCTGACTTCAGCGCTACCGTGTGGGCATTCCCCGCTGTAATGGCGACCACATTACTCAAGCCAGCAGGGATTGTACATTCGCCTGAATTGTTGCGTCCCCATGCCTCTACGGTTCCGTTTGACTTGAGTGCAACCGTGTACTCGGTCCCCGCTGCAATAGCGATTACGCCACTCAAACCTGCGGGGATAGTGCACTGGCCATAACTATTGCTTCCCCACGCGGCTACCGTGCCGTCTGCTTTCAATGCCAACGTGTGATAGTTCCCCACCGCGATGGCAGTAACACCGCTCAGGCCGGCGGGGATGGTGCATTGGCCTGAAGAAGTATCGCCCCATGCCACGACCGTTCCATCCGATCTGAGAACTGCTGTATGGAATTGCCCTGCCGCGATAGCGGTTACGCCACTTAGACCAGCAGGGATATCGCATTGACCGTTGAGATTGCTCCCCCAAGCCACCACCTCATCAGCGGCTTGAACTGGCGATCCTGTCACGGCCAACAGCACGCAGAAAATTCCGCGTATTATACCCCTGTGCATCTTGCCCGTACCTTTGAATGACACATGGATGATCCCGTCTGTCGGTCGCGCACATTCCCATACGGCGCACGCGGTATCCATTGCGTCATGCGCCAAGTCACGGCAGCGATCCTTGATTGCGAAGGACTGTCGTATGGGAAGGCATGAGAAATCTGTGGTTGAGAGGACCACGAGCAGGACGCATGCTGACGCAAGCAGCCTGCGTGCTGATGTGAGGAGTCATAGAAGTGCACATCACGGTGCTACCGGATGGGTAGTCGGGCTTCGCGCCGCCTCCGCCTCAATCACGAAGCGCAGCCCCAGATATGGCGAGCGCATCCCCGGATCGACCCCCTGGCGATTGGCCAACCGCGCCTGGGTCGGCCCGTCGCTGCGCGAGCCGCCACGGATCACCCGGGTTGGGCCGCTGCCCAGCGGATCGCTGGTCGGCTGCACCGGATACGGGCCGTAGCCGTCCTGGCACCACTCCCAGACGTTGCCGTGCAGGTCATAGAGGCCGATGGGGTTGGGCAGCAGCTGGCCGACCGGGCGGGTCGCCTTGACCGCGATCACGCCGACGCGATCCAGGCTGCCGGATGGGACAGCGCCTTCGGGACCGATCCAGGTGGCCGTGGTGCCGGCGCGGGCGGCGTGCTCCCACTCGGCTTCGCTGGGCAGGCGCACGGTGGCGCCCAGGCGCTTGCCCAGGGCTTGGCAGAAGGTCTGGGCCTCGTCCCAGGAGATGCGTTCGACCGGCAGGTCGTCGCCGCGGTTGCGCGCCGGACGCGTGCCGACCACCGCCGACCACAGGGCCTGGGTGCATTCACGGTCGGCCAGCCAGAAGCCGCGGCTGAGGGTGGCCTGGAAGGCGGCCTCGTCGGGATCGCGTCCCGTCTCGTCGGCGGGCGAACCGAGGCGCGTCGTGCCTGGGGCGACCCAGCGCAAGCGCACCGCGACGGTGTCGACCGGGGCCTCGATCCACAGGCCGAAGGCATCGCGGCCGCTGGCGCTGGTCCAGGCCGGGGCCGGTGGTCCCGCCAGTTCCGCGATACGTCGGGCGAGGGGGACGCTGGCCGGGTCGTCCACGCCGGTCAGCGCCTGCCACCGCTCCAGCGCGGCCGGGGCGGACGGCGGCAGCACGGCGACCTGCTGGAGATTCAAGGCCAGCAGACCCTGGCGGATCGCAGCCACCGCATCGCACTTGGCCCGCCAGCGCAGGGCGGCGCGATCCTGCGCGCCGACCAGGGCGGTCAGGCGATCGAGTTGGCTGACTGCGTCCGGCGCAATCGGGGCCACGCGATCCAGGCCGGCCAAGGCCGCGGTCAGTTCGCCGATCACCGCCAGCTTGTCGCGGCCCCGGCTGACCACGAGGTCGCCAGGCCCGACCTGGCTTTCCAACTCGGTGAGCAGGGCCGCCGCATCGCTGGGGGGCGTCTCGGCCCGGGTCAACGGGGCGAGACGGGCCACCAGGGCGGTGACGCGATCGACCTTGCTGCGCCAGGGCTTGACCTTGGCATCATCGGCGCCTACCAGACGCTCGTACTCGGCGAGGCGCTCGTTGGCCTGCTCGGGCATGGGGGCGACGCGGTCGAGGACGGTCAGGGTCTCGCGCAGCACGGTCAGCAGCGCCTCTTCGCGGGCCAGGCGGGCGGTGAAGCGGTCCTCCTGGGTCTGGTCCAGGCCGCGCATGCCCCGCAGAGCGAGGATGGTCTGGCGCAGCAGGCGCTGTTCTTCGGCGGACAGGCGCGGCTTGGCCTCGAGGGTCGCGAGGACCTCTTTGTGGCGGGCGAGGTCGCCGCGCAGGCTGGCGAGACGTTCGGCCCAGGGCCCGACCTTGGGATCGTCAACAGCCACCAGACTGCGGTACGCCTCGAGGTCGGTGGACAGACCGGCGAGGGCGTCCATCGCCGGGGCGGCTGCGCCATCGAGGATGGCCAAGCTGGTGCGAAGGGTGACCAGGCGGGCCGTGCCATCGGCCGTGCGCGCCTCCCAGCGACGGCGCTGGGGTTCCTCGGGGGGGACCAGCGTGCGATAGGCGACGAGGTCGGCCGTGGTGGCGGTGATCACCGGTTCGCTGGGCAGATCGCCACGGTCCAGGCGTTCGAGGCTACCACGCAGGGTGGCGAGATGCTCGCTGGCCTGGCGCAGGGTGGCCTCGGCGGCGATGACGCCGGCATCGGCGGGGCCGACCAGGGCGCGCACGGCTTCATTGCGCTCGCGCAGCCGATCCTGGTCGGCCACGGTCAGGGTGGTTGGAGCGGCGGCGGCCAAGGGGGTGATGTCGGCACGCAGGGCGCTGATCTGCGTCTGCACGCTGGCCATGCGGGCCTTGAGAGCGACGACGCCCGGATCCTCGGCACTGGTCAGGGCGGCCAGGCGGGCCAGATCCGGAGCGGCGGTGGTACAGGCAGCCTGGGTCGGCAGGGCACCACCCAGCAACGGAGCCAAGCGGCTGCGCAGGGCGGTCTCCTCGGCGTCGAGGGTGCCGAGGCGTCGGGTCCAGCGTTGCGCCTCGGGACCGCTTTCGCCGACCATGGCGGCGTAGCTGGCGAGATCGGCGCGGGCGGCGCTGCGGGCGGCGCCATCCAGGGGAGCGTCCTGATCGAGCGGGGCGAGTCGCGTCTGCAGGGCGGCGATGCGCGCGAGGCGTTCGTCCCACCGCGCCACATCGGGATCGCGGCGGCCGACCAGGGTGCCGAGGCGATCGAGGTCGGAGCGCGCCCCGGCCGGCGGCGCCACCGGTTGGTCGAGGGTGATCAGGCGGTCGCGCAGGGTGCGCTCGACCGACTTGCGGCTGTCGTACCACCACCACGAGCCGGCCGTGATCAGCGCCAGGAGGAAGCCGGCCGCGAGCAGGCCCCAGAAATAGCGGCGCCAGCCGGCCTTGGCTGCCAGCGCATCGTCGGCGCCGGTGCCGAGCTTGCCGGGCGCGAACACGGCGGTGCGCGGGGCGAGACCATCGCGGATACGCGTCAGATCGCCCAGCATCGCCTCGGCCGAACTGAAGCGCTTGGCCGGGTCCTTCTGCAGGCACTTCAGGATGACCGCCTGGATGTCCTGCGGCAGGTCGGGGTTGAGCGTGGTGGGCAGCGGCGGTTCGCTGTAGTTGTGCTTGAAGATCAGCGCCTCGGGCGAGCCGCCCTCGAAGGGCAGCTTGAGCGTGGTCAACTCGTAGAGGACGACGCCGAGGCTGTAGAGGTCGGAGCGCGGATCGACGGCATCGCCGCGGCCCTGCTCGGGGCTGATGTAGGACGGCGTGCCGATGGTCGCGCCGGTGATGGTCAGCGAGGCCTCGCCCATCACCTTGACGATGCCGAAGTCGGCGATCTTCACCACCCCGGCGGTGGTGACCATGAGGTTGGCCGGCTTGATGTCGCGATGGATGATGCCGTTGCTGCCGGCTTCCTGCAGGCCCTGGGCGGCCTGGATGATCAGGGCGACCGCCTCCAGCGGCGGGAAGGGTGTGCCGCCCGCCTTGCGTTCGCGGATCAGCCCGGCGAGATCGCGTCCCTCGATGTACTCCATCGCGAAGAAGAGGTGGCGTTCGTGCTGGCCGGCGGCGTACACCTGGACGATGTTGGGCGAGCGCAACAGGCCGGCGGTGCGCGCCTCCAGTTCGAAACGGTTGCGGTAGTCGGCGTCCTCCAGCAGATCGGTCGGCAGCACCTTGAGCGCCACCAGACGGCTCATGCTCTTCTGCTGGGCGAGATACACCGCCCCCATGCCGCCTTCGCCGAGCAGGTCGCCGAGTTCGTAATCCTCCCACACCTGGCCGGTCAGCGGTCCGCGCTTGCCACCCGGCGTCCGGAAGGCCTGGGTGGGCTTGCGCTGGGTCTGGGCGGATGGGGAGGACGCGGGACGCAGCGTGGGATCAGAACCGTCGGCGTGGGTCGGCGGACGCAGCGTGGGAAGCGTGGGATCAGAACCGTCGGCGTGGGTCGGCGGACGCAGCGTGGGATCAGAACCGTCGGCGTGGGTCGGCGGACGCAGCGTGGGACCGGAGCCGTCGGCGTGGGTCGGCGGACGCAGCGTGGGACCAGAACCGTCGGCGTGGGTCGGTGGCCGGTACGTGGGATCGGTACCCTCTGGGCTTGCGGCGCGCGGCCGAAGCGTCGGGGCTGCGCCATCGTGACTGGCCGCGGGCCGCAGGGTCGGTGCGGAACCATCGGCGGGAGGAGTCGTGTCTGACGAATCGGATGGGGAGGCGCTCACACAGTCATCGTGACATCGCAACCCGGTCCGACAAGGCACGAGGACACAACCCGAAGAACCCCCGTCTCATTTCGGGTCGGGCTCCCGCTCCGGGCATGCGTTGCCGAGACAACCCAACCGCCCTAGCATCCGCAGCGTGCCCGACGTCCCGCTGCCCCCCTTCCTGCGCTGCGCCCAGATCCTGGTGGAACTCAAGGCCGAGGTGCCACGGTCCGTCGCTGAACTGCTGCTGCGCCGGGCGTTCGCAACCGGATCGCCGCCGACGGATGTCGCCTCCTTCCGGGCCTGGTTGCAGTCCGACAGTCGTCTGCCCAGCAGCGCCATCGACCCCATCAGCGACGCTTTGGCCCCAGACGACCAACCGCTGATCGGTGGGCACCAACCCGTCGGCCTGCTCGGCAAAGGCGGCATGGGCATGGCATGGCTGGCGGTGCTGGCTGATGGCAGCGTCGGGGTGGTGAAGAATCTGCTGCCGGCCCTGATGCGTGATGCGATGGCCCGGCAGCGCTTCCAGCGCGAAGCGACGGTCTCGCGCCGCCTGGTGCACCCTCACCTGGTCCGCTGCCTCGACGCCGCCGTCAACGAGGACGGCGGCTACATCGCGTTTGAATACATCGATGGCAGCGATGCGGCCCGCATCCGGACCCGCTTGTCAGGGCCGATGCCCGAGACGCAGGGAATCGGGATCATCCTCGAGGCCGCCCTTGGCCTGGGAGCGGTGCATGCGGCGGGCTTGATCCACCGTGACATCAAGCCCCCCAACATCCTCCTGACACGCGAAGGCCAAGCCAAGCTCGCCGACTTCGGGCTGGCGCGCCCATCGGCGTCGGAGCGCACCCGGCTGACCGCCCTCGGGGCCAGCGTCGGCACGCCGGCCTACATGTCCCCCGAACAGATGATGGCCGAGGATGAGGTGGACCTGCGCACGGACATCTACGGCCTGGGCGCCACGCTCTACTCCTTGCTGGCCGGGCGGCCACCGTTCAGCGGATCAGCCATGGAGATCTTCGCAACCGCCCTGGATGCAGGGCCGGTGCCGTTGGGGTCCCTGCGGCAGGACATCAGTCCGCAGACCGTGCACCTGGTGGAACGCTGCATGGCCAGCGATCCGGCGCGGCGTCCGCAGGATGCGGCCGAACTCGCCGAGGCCCTGGCCATGTTGGCGGTGCAGGTGAAACACGGCCAGTCGGGACTGGATACCGTCAGCCTTCCCGCCGGCACCCCGGTCACCGAGCCGCCGACCATCGATGCGGATCTGGCACCTGAACCCGGCCTGGGACCGGGTTCCAAGCCGACCTTCCATCCAGCGGCCCTGGCGGAGACCGCGCCATTGTCCACGAAGGCCATCCTGTCCGGCGGCATGACCCTGCGCAGCCTGGAGGCCGACCCGTGGATCGTGGTCTGCCGGCCAGGCACCGGACTGGTGCTGGGCAAGTTGCGCGATCCATCCGTCGATGTCGTGCTGCGCGAGTATCCGATCGACGCCCAGGCCGCAGCCTGGGGGCAGGTCAGCCGTCGCCATGCCGAGATCCTGCTGCTGGGCGGGCAGGCCTGGCTGCGCGACCTGGGCAGCAGCAATGGCACCGAACTGGACGGCGTGCGCCTGGGCCGCGAGGCGGTCAAGGTGGCGACCGGCCGGCCGGTTCCACTGACCCTGGGCGGTACGGTCCGCCTGGAACTGGAGGCGCGTATCGACGGGGCGGGCGAGGTGCGGGCGGTGGTCGTCCGACGCCTGGGCTCGCGCCGGCGTCTGGTCCATGCCCTGGTGCCAGGCTGGTTGGCCCTGGGCGGCCCGGAGGGCGATGTGGCGACGGGCGAGGGCAGTGGCCTGCGCTTCAGCCCGGCCCAGGGTTGGCATCTGCTGGCCGCGGGCGGGGACATGCCACTGGCCGTCGGGACCGAGATCGGCCATAGGCCGACCTGGGTGGTGCGGGCGGCGGCGCTGACCGATACGGATGATGAGACCTGACTGGCAGGCGAGATCAGCGGGGCCGAGCGTCCAGCGCGAGCCCGAGGACCGCCCTCAGCGCGCGCGCTGCAGGTTGTCGCGGAAGGCCTGGGCGATCTCGTCATCGTACAGGCAGAATACGATCTTCATCTGCGACTCGTCCGTGCGCAAGAAATCCAGGACCGTCGACGTCGCGATCAGCGTGGCTTCTGCGACGGGATAGGCGAAGGCCCCCGTGGAAATGCTCGGGAAAGCCAACTCCCGGATACCGTGTTGACGTGCCAGGCGCAGGGAATTGCCATATGCCGACCTCAGGGACCATGCGTCACCGAATCTGCCGCCGCCATATTCAGGACCGACGGTATGGATGACATGCTTGGCCTTGAGGCGGTAACCTCTGGTCATCTTGGCTTCGCCGGTAGCGGCACCATGCAAACCCTCGCATTCCTGCCGCAGTTCGGGTCCAGCCTCCGCGTGGATGGCCCCATCGACCCCACCCCCGCCCAGGAGACTGCTGTTGGCCGCGTTCACGATGGCTTCCACCTCGAGCTTCGCGATGTTGCCACGTACGACGGTGATCCGGGGCAGCATCGCTTGCACATCACGGAAAACCTGCTCCGGCGGTCTGCATTTCGCCAGATTCGCGCCATAGCCGAAATGCTCCGACAACCACCAGATCCAGTAGTGGAAGTTGGTGCAAAATCCCAGGCCATCCTGGACAACGATGCCGTCCGGCACCTGGCGTGCGCACAGGTGACAGCAGGCCGGGGTTCCAACCTGCGGTTCGTTCCCCTCATGCCACGGAATACGCAGGTAGCCATCGCAGGCATAGAGGCCGGTCGACTGCAATGGGCCGATCGGGGTCAGGGAGCGCGCCGTGTTCGGGACATCGGATCCGACAGGTTCGGCCCAGGCGAAGTTGTCGCAGAAGACATGCCCTCTGGTCTGCCCGATCGAGATGTTGCGCAGAGAGCAGGTGCGCGATGCGGCCATCCATGACACGCAGTTGTCACAGTGATCGGGTCCTCCGTTAGGCATGGGGAGCTCTCCTGAGGCGGGGGTTGAACGGGGCAGATGGCGGATGCCTGTCTGACCGGCGCATGGGGTCAACGGACGCGGACATTCAGCACCAGTTCGTCCTCGATGACGAAGGCGTAGCGACCGTAGATCCACAACACGCTGCGACCCTGGCGATCGACCACCGGGGGGTGTCCAAGACGATCCAACAGGTCCTGCGATGAGCCGAGATGCTCCCCGGTGGCGATGATGGCGGCTGCGTCGCGTTCCAGTTCCGCGATGCTACGGGCGGCGGCGGCCGTCCGGTCGGTCGACGATGGCAACTGTGCCTCCGCTGCTGCGGGCGTCACCGGGCGCCCAACGGGCACGACGCCTGCCGAATCTGCAGGTGGGGTGATGGCCGCCTGGGCGGGGGTGGCCACCTCGGCGGCGGGGGTGGCGCGCACCCCCAATGGCACCTGACTTAACGAACCCCTCTGTCGGCCTTGAGGTGCCACTTGCTTCCGATGCGAAATGCATGGCGTTTTTCAGCACGA
>JAIFKN010000048.1 GCA_020049615.1 bacterium
CCACGCGGTCAGCGACCAGTTCACCTCCGGCGTGGCCAAGGGCTCGCTCTACTACCCGCGCATCGTCACCAGCGTGCTGTGGTTGGGCTGAGCTGAGTCCTAGCTAGCGACGTCTCTTCAGCGGTGACGGTGGCGCAACCCGAGTCCGAGGACGGCGGCCAGCAATCCGGCCAGAGCGCCGGAGCAGCCGCCTCCACCGTCCGAGGAGCTGCCGATGTCGACGCATGGCCGACGGGCACCGCCCGTCGCAACCATTTGTACCGCAATGGGATAAGTGTCCTCAGGGGCGCCCCGGCCCGGCGCGTGTCCGCAAGCGGCTCGGATTCCCGGTCATACTCACCGACCGATGTCGTTCTCGCTCAACTCGGAGCCATCGATGACTTCCCACACCGCCCTCGCCCTCGCCCTCGCCCTCACCCTCGCTCTGGTCTGTGCCGCGCCGCTGGCGGCTGCCGACGCACCTGCACCGCCTCCCGCTGGCACCGTCGCCGCGCCGGCCAGCGAGTTCGAAGCCCTCAAGGCCAAGGTGGCGGCCGCCGAGACGGCGGCCAACGCCGCGTACAAGGCTATCGATGCCGATCCGGTGGTCGCCGAGCTGAGGCGCAAGGCGGATGCGGCCACGCAGGCGTGGCAGGCGGCCTACAAGGCCGATCCCGCCTATGCCGCGGCGAAGTCCGCCGAGGACGAGGCCAAGAAGGTCCGGGAACTCCTGCTCGATGCCAAGCTGGCCACGGATCCGCAGGTCGGTCCGCTGCTCGCCGAGCGCGATGCCGGCCGCAAGGCCGAGGAGGATGGCAGGGCGGCCGAGGTCGCCGCCGATGCGGCCAAGGACAAGGCCGCCAAGGACGCCGCTGGCCAGCTCAGGCGCGACGGCGAGACCAGGCGCAAGGCTGCCGAAAGGAAGCTCAAGCATCCGCGCCGGGCAGCGATCGCCCAGCTGGAGTCGACCCAGGACGCCGAGGTGCTGGCCCAGAAATCCAAGGTGGATGAGGCGGCGGCTGCGCGCAAGGCGATCGAGAACGGCGAGGCCTATAAGGCGCTGCGCGATGCCGCCGAAGCCGCGAAGCAGGAATGCAAGGCCCTGGTCGACCAGAAGCGGGCCGCCAGCCCGGAGGTCCAGACCGCCAAGCAGGCGCTCGATCAGGCTCGCGCCGAGCTGAAGGCGGCCACCCCGAAATGAGGTCCGAGGGGGGCCGGGACGATCGAAACCGTTGAAGGGAAGTAACAACTCAGGCCGGGGCCCCGTCGCGCAGCGATGGGGCTGCCGCCGAGCGGCGGTGGGCGGATAAAATGGGCGAAGCCCATCCGCCCGCGGTTTCGGAACGAAACCGAGCTGCGACACAGGCAGCGGGGACAGGCCCGCAGGCCCGCAGGCCCGCAGGGGCGGTGCCCCTGAGCAGTTGCGAAGGGAAACACACAGCGTCACGCGCATGCAACCGGCCGTTCCCTCGGTGCTGTCGGCCATCATCCTGGCCGCGCCAAGGAGCTACCGCATGCGCCTCGCCGCCTCCATCCTCTGCGCCGCCATCGCCCTGCCGCTCGCCGCCGCCGAGGTCGTCTGGGTCGAAGGTGAGAACCCCAGCCGGGGCCAGGGCTATCCGCACAACTGGTACAGCGACGCGGTGCAGAAAGGCGCGCTGTCCGGCAACGCCTTCCTCTCCTCGTTTACCGACACGGCCGACACCGAGGTTGACTACGACCTGACCATCCCGGCCGATGGCGAGTACACGCTGTGGGCGCGCGTGAACACCATCCAGGCAGCGGTGAGCTGGCGCCAGGGCGGCGGCGCCTGGCAGGCGGTCGACCTGTCGAAGGCGGTCGACAACGTCAACATCGCCAACGACGGCAAGCCCGACCTCCGCTTCCTCGCCTGGGTCAAGGTCGGCAAGCTGCCGCTCAAGGCCGGCACGACCGCGATCGGCTTCAAGCTGCACAGCGCCAACAACCACCACGGGGCGCTCGATTGCTTCGTCCTCACCACGGGACCGTTCCTGCCCAGCGGCAAGAACCAGCCCGGTGGCGCCAAGCCCGCTGCCGGCTTCGACGCCGCGAGCTATGTGTGGATCGAGGGCGAGGAGGCGCGCGACAGCGACTTCAAGCCGCACAACTGGTACAGCGACATGGTCAAGAAGGACTCGCTCAGCGGCGGCAACTGGCTGAGCACCTTCGACGGCCCCGCTGGCGCCACCGGCACCTGGGACGTCGCCATCCCCAAGGACGGAACCTGGACGCTGTGGCTGCGCGCCAACCCGATCCAGGCTGGCCTCGACTGGCGGCTCGACGATGGCGCCTGGCAGGCGGCCGACGTCTCCCGCCCGCAGGACAACCTCAACATCGCCAGCGACGGCAAGCCCGACCTGCGCTTCGTCGCCTGGCTCCAGGCCGGCAAGGCCGAGGTGAAGGCCGGCAAGCACCGCCTGCAGATCCGCACCACCGCCACGCTCAGCAACCACGCCGGCATCGACGTGGTGCTGTTCGCCGCCAAGCCCTTCGCGCCCAACGGCAAGGCCCGTCCCGGCGCTGCCCTTGGCGAGGCCGATCCGGGCTGGTTCGCCTTCGAGCCGGGCGTGGACGAGTTCCGCACCGACGCGCTGCTCGACCTGCGCAGCCTGAACGAGAAGCGCGCTGGCGAGAAGGGCTGGCTCAAGGCGGCGGGCCGATCCGGCTGTGGGCGATCAACGCCAGCAGCCACGAGGGCGAGGACGCGGCCAACTACCTCTTCGCCCGACTGGCCAAAACCGGTGTCAATCTGGCGCGCATCCACGGCCTGGTCGCCGACCGCAGCGGCGCGGATCCGCTGGCGGTGTCGAAGAAGGCGCTCGACGACCTGCACCTCAACATCAAGGCGGCGGCCGACCAGGGCGTGTACCTGCATCTTTCGACCTTCTTCCCGCTGTGGATGCAGCTCAAGGACAGCGATGGCATCCCTGGAGCCGCCATCGGCAAGAACCCCTTCGCGCTGCTGCTGTTCGAGCCGCGCTTCCAGGCCATGTACAAGGCCTGGGCCAAGGCCGTACTGACCTCGCAGAATCCCTACACCGGCAAGCGGGTGGCCGACGATCCGGCGGTGGCCTTCTGGGAGATCCAGAACGAGGACAGCTTCCTCTTCTGGACCATGACCAAGGACAACGTCGGCGCCGGCCCCTGGCGCACCCTGCAGGGCCTCTTCGCCGAATGGGTGATCGCCCGTCACGGCTCGCTGGAGAAGGCCCAGGCGGCCTGGGGTGGCGAGCGCCACGGCGAGGACGACGTCGCCGGCAAGCGTCTCGGCCTGTACGGCCCGTGGGAGACCACGCGCGACGGCTACGGCAAGTCCGCAGCCGGCAAGCAGGGGCGCATCCGCGATCAGGTGCGCTTCTACGCCGAGCAGAGCCGCAAGGCCTACGCCGACCTGGGCGCCTTCATACGCCAGGAATGCGGCTTCAAGGGCCTGATCACGGCGAGCAACTGGACCACCGCCGACAATCGCCAGCTCGCCGGCATCGAGCGCTGGAGCTACGCCGCCGCCACCGATGTGGTCGACCGGCACGGCTACTTCGGCGGCAAGCACGAGGGCGACGGCGCCGGCTGGTCGGTGCGCGCCGGCAACGCCTACGAGGACAAGGCGGCGGTCCTCGATCCGGTCGACACCCCGCTGGGCTTCCTGCAGCTGTCCGGCCGGCCGCATATCCACAGCGAGATCGCCTGGAACAAGCCCAACCGCTTCACCGCCGACGGCATGCTGCTGATGGCCAGCTACGGCGCCCTGCAGGGCATCGACAGCTTCGTCGGCTTCGCCCTGGGCGACGGCAACGGCAAGTGGCCGGCGGCCATGCCCGGGACGATGGGCCAGTGGCCGGCGGCGGCCCTGCAGTTCCGCCGCGGCGACGTGGCGCCGGCGCCGGTGGCGGTGCGCCAGGTGGTGCGCACCGACGACATGTTCGCCTTCAAGGGCTCGGGCGTGGTCGAGGGCCAGAACGTCGACTTCCGCATCGCCGAGGCGCCGAAGGCCGGCGACGCCGGCAACGACGCCGGCTTCGATCCGCTGAGCTACTTCGCCGGCCGGGTCGAGCGCGTCATCGACGGGCTGCCCGGGGCTCCGGCGGGGGCGCAGCCGAGCACCGTCGACCTGGGCAAGGCGGTCGATCGGCAGGCGAAGGTGGTGACCAGCCTGACCGGCGAGCTGCGCTGGGACTGGGGCCGCGGCCTGGTGACGGTGCGGACCCCGCGCAGCCAGGCCGTCACCGGCTTCCTGGCTAAGGGCGGCGCGGTGAAGCTGGGTGACGTGACGGTGACATCGGGCAGCGAGTACGGCGCGGTACACGTGATCAGCCTCGACGGCCAGCCGCTGGCATCGTCGAAGCGCATCCTGGTGCAGGGCTTCACCGAGGAGAAGATGTACGGCTTCCGCGCCTCCGGCGGCCGCATTGAGGACACCGGTCGCACGCCGATCAACGTGCGCGAGCTCGACGCCAGCGTCGTCTTCGCCAAGCCGGTGGCCGCGGCGGTCGCCCTCGATGGACACGGTTACAAGGCTGAAGACGTCGCGGTGCAGGGCGGCACGAAAGTTGTGCTGCCGAAGGACCGGCTGTACGTGATCGTGACGCGGTAGGATGCAGGACGAGGACTTCTGCCACAGAGGCACGGAGTCCCACAGAGGGCCACAGAGGCGGGCGTCAGCGCACCTTCTTCATCGCATGCCGTGCCCTATGACGAACAGGCCCTTGCCCCCGTCGTCTCCGTGGCCCTCTGTGGTTCTCCGTGTCTCCGTGGCAAACGGAGATTCCGGCTTCAAAGCTTGCTGCTGTCGTCGTCGCTCGCGTCGCGCAGGCCGCACAGGGCGCGGTCGACCGAGGTGCGCACCTGGTCGAGGCTGAACGGCTTGCGCAGCTCGCCGACGATCTCGCGGCGCCAGCGGTCGATGCCGCTGCCGCTGCCGGTCCAGCCGCTGACCACGACGATCGGTGGCCAGCGCCGCTCGGGGTGCAGCTCGATGTGCTCGAGCACGCCCTGGCCGTCGAGGCCGGGCATGCTCCAGTTGAGCAGCACCAGATCGATCTCCTCGCTGCCGAGATGGTCGAGGGCCTGATGGCCGTCCTTGGCCTCGACCGCGACGTGACCGACGGCGATGAGGTGCTCGCACAGCAGGCGGCGGATCTCGGGCTCGTCGTCGACGACCAGGACGCGGGCGCAGGGTGTCGGGGTGACGGTGGCGTCGACGGCCGGCCGCGGCGCATCGGACAACGGGATCGCGACGGTGAACATGGCGCCCTCGCCGGGCCGGCTTTCGACCGCGATGGTGCCGCCCATCTGCGCGACCAGGGTCTGGCACACCGAGAGGCCCAGCCCGCTGCCGTGCAGCCAGGGCTGGCCGCGCTCGGCCGTGGCATGCTCGCCCTTGGTCGAGAAGAACGGTTCGAAGATGCGTGTCGCCAGCTCGGGTTCGATGCCGATGCCGTTGTCCCGCACGCACAGCACGCCGCGGGCGCCCTTGCGCCGCAGGGTCACCCAGATGCGCGGATCATCGCGCCGGTCGATGGCGTCGCAGGCGTTGAGCAGCAGGTTGAGCAGCACCTGGCCGAGCGAGCCGGTGGGGATGGTGGCGAAGACCGGTTCGTCGGGCAGCTCGACAGCGAGGGTGACGCGGCGTTGGCGCAGGGTGCGCCGGGCGAGAGCCAGGGTGGTGCTGGCGATGCGGCCGAGGTCGACCACCTCGGTCGAGCCCCGCTCGGAGCGCGAGAAGGCGAGCAGGGCCTCGACGATGCCCTTCTCGCGGTCGACGGCGTCGCGGATCTGGGCGAGGCGTCGCCGCGCCTCGGGCGGCAGGTCGGGCCGGCGCAGGGCCATCTCGACATTGCCCATGACCACGGCGTTGAGATTGTTGAACTCGTGCGCCACGCCGCCGGCCAGGGTGCCGATCGAGGCCATGCGCTCGGCCATAGCCGCTGCGCGCTGCACCTCGGCGAGGCGCGCCTCGTCGGCCTTGCGCTGGGTGATGTCGCGCGAGGCGCTCTGGATCGCCACCGGCCGTCCGCCAGCATCGCAGACCAGGCGGTTGACCGTCTCCAGCCAGACATGGTCGCCATCGGCACGGCGCAGGCGGTAGCAGATGGTCGTCGGCCTGCCGCTGTCGAGGAGGATCGCATGCGACTCGCGGCGGACGCGTTCGATGTCCTCGGGGTGGAAGAGCTCGTAGGGGTCGCGCCCGACCAGTTGCTCGGGGGTCCAACCGGTCAGCGCCGTCGAGGAGGGCGAGACCCACTGGTAGCGGCCATCGAGTTCGTGCAGGCAGACCAGATCGCTGGCGTTGTCGGCGACCAGGCGGTAGCGCTGCTCGCTGGCGAGCAGCGCCTCCCCGGCCCGCCGCTGCGCGCGCACGGTCAGGGCGGACACCACGACGATGATGGCGGACGCGGCGGCCAGGCCCAGCTCTGCCCAGACCGGCGGAAGATGCGGATGGACGATGAGGAACGCCGACAGGACCGCGGCTCCGGCCGCGAGCGCCAGGATGCCGACCATGAGCAGTTGCCGGCTGCGGACGAGGTCGTGCGGAAGCGGCATTGCAGCAGAATGTTGGAGCGCGGGGCGGACTCCGCAAATGCCCCGCATGCTGCGTTGGACTACTCGCCGGGGATGCCGTGGGCCGCCGCGCTGGCGATCAGGCCCCCCAGCGGGCTGCTGGCGGTGGCGTAGCGCTTACGTGGGATGCGGCCGGCGCCGGCCGCCCACCAGCCGGCCTCCAGGGCGTGGCGCATGGCGCGGGCCATGCGCACGGGGTCCTTGGCCCCGGCGATGCCGGTGTTGAGCAGCACGCCGGCGGCGCCCAGCTCCATCGCCAGGGTGACATCCGAGGCCGTGCCGACGCCGGCGTCGATGATGATCGGCACCGTGGCACGCTCGAGGATGATCTCCATGCTGTTGCGGTTGAGCACGCCCAGGCCGCTGCCGATCGGCGCGCCGGCCGGCATCACCGCCGCGGCGCCGGCCGATTCCAGCTCCTTGGCCAGGACGGGATCGTCGCTGGTGTAGACCAGCACGGTGAAGCCATCGGCGACCAGGCGGCGGCAGGCCTCGAGCGTCTGCACCGGGTGCGGCAGCAGCGTCTGCTGGTCGGCGAGGACCTCGAGCTTGACCATGTCCGAGAGGCCGAGCTCGCGGCCGAGGTGGGCGGTACGGATGGCGTCCTCGGCGGTGAAGCAGCCGGCGGTGTTGGGCAGGAGCTGGTATTGCGGGCCGATGTGGTCGAGCAGGCTGCCGCCGGTGCCGCGCTCGTCGAGCTTGGCGCGGCGCACCGCCACGGTGATGACGTCGGCGCCGCTCTCGCTCAGCGACAGCTTCATCGATTCGTTGTCGGGGTACTTGCCGGTGCCGACCAGAAGGCGGCTCTTGAAGGTGTACGGACCGACGGCGAGAGGCGGGATGGTGGAGGACATGGGCCGGACGGTAGTGGGGCGGCGCGCGGCTCCAGCCCTGTCCGCCGCTGCGATGTCCAACGGGCGGGCGGCGCTGGCGTGGGCGGAAGGCGGCGGTACGTCTTGCCCCCCGCATGAGCTGGATCCTCAAGGCCCTCGATCTGCACAAGGCCTACGGCAGCAAGGACATCCTCAACGGGGCCGAGCTGGAGATCGACGAGCGCGACCGCATCGCCGTGATCGGCCGCAACGGCTGCGGCAAGTCGACCCTGCTGCGCGTGCTGCTCGGCCAGGAGGAGCTCGACGGCGGCAAGGTCATCATCCGCGACGGCGCGCGCATCGCCTGGCTGCGGCAGGACGAGCGCTTCGAGGCCGGCGAATCGGCCCTCGCCTACCTCGAACGCGCCACCGAACAGCCCGACTGGGCCTGCGCCCAGCTCGCCGCCGACTTCCACGTGCTCAACGACACGCTGGAGAAGCCGGCCGAGTCGCTGTCCGGTGGCTGGCAGACGCGCCTGCGCCTGTGCGCCATGCTGCTGCGCGAGCCGGATCTGCTGGTGCTGGACGAGCCGACCAACTACCTCGACCTGCGCACCCTGATGCTGCTCGAGCGCTTCCTCGACGGCTTCCGCGGCGGCTGGGTCATCGTCTCGCACGACCGCGGCTTCCTCGAACGCACCTGCCCGCAGACCATCGAGGTCGCCGGCGGCCGCATCAACCGCTTCCCCGGCCGCGTGCCGGCCTGGCTGACGGCCAAGGCCGAGCGTCGCGCTGCCGCCGCCGCGACCAACGCCAACCTGGCGGCAAAGAGCCGCCAGCTCGAGGACTTCGTCGCGCGCAACAAGGCCCGCGCCAGCACCGCGACGCGCGCCTCGTCCAAGGCCAAGGAGCTGGAGAAGCTGCAGG
>JAIFKN010000049.1 GCA_020049615.1 bacterium
CAAGCGCCCACTCGACATCCTGCGGCCGGCCGCGACGGGCGGCGCACTGGTGGGCCAGGGCAGCGACCTGCTTGACCGCATGATCATTCAGGCAGGCGGCCTGAGCGGCGAGGCGACGCTGCACGATGGAGCCGTCGCGATGCACACACCAGCCGTCCCCGTCCTGCTCGCCCGAGACCAGCGCGTCGCCCAGACCGCGCACCGCGCTGACCACGGCGACGGCGTGGCGTCCGCTGACCGGATCGGCCGAAAAGGCGACGCCGGCGCAGTCGGCCTCGACCAGTAGTTGGACCAGCACCGCTGGGGGCGCCGGCGGGCCGAGACCGCGCTCGGCGCGATAGGCGTGGACGCGCTCGGAGAAGCCCGAGGCCCACACCGCCGCGACCTTGGCCGGGACGTCCTCGGGTGCGACGCGCAGGAACGAGTCGAGCTGGCCGGCGAAGCTGTGGCCGCTGCCGTCCTCGTCGACCGCCGAGCTGCGCACCGCCAGCACCCCGCCGAGGGCGCGGCCACGGTTGATCAGCTCGGCCCGGAAGGCTGCGTCGTCGTGGCCGTAGGCCGCCGGCAGTACGACGAAGGATGGTGGGACGGGCAGCCCTTCGGCGGCGAGCGCGGCGAGGGCGGCGGCCTTGCCGCCGACGATGCAGGGATCGGTGCTGCCATCGATGAACAGCATATTCGCATTCACAGGAGCCACAGAGGCACAGAGGTTCGAGGAGGTTGGGCAGGCATGTTCCATCACCTGATGGCTTGCTCCTCCTCCTGCGAGCCTCTGTGTCTCTGTGTCTCCTGTGAATCGATTCTGCGACTGTTGGTTCATAGCTGGGGAACCAGGCCGAGGGTGGCGTAGATCAGCAGGGTCCACAGGCCGGCTGCCAGCTCGATGCGCTTGCCGGCATCACCGACCGGGGCGCGGGCGAAGCGCCAGGCCGCGAGCAGGGCGGCGCAGGCCCCGCCCGCCAGGATGGCGCCGGCCTGGGCCAGCACGCCGGCTTCATGCGCCGCCAGGCAGCCGAGGCCGGCAGCGAGAGCAACACACAGCCACCACCACAGCACCGCCGGGCGCGGACCCCACAGCACGCTATAGGTGCGCACGCCCTCCTCCTCGCGCTCGGGACTGCGGATCTTGCGGCCCAGCTCGATGACCAGGCCGGTGGCGAAGCTGGCGCCGAGGAAGGCCACCAGCCCCGACGGCGGGCGGCCGCTGGTCGTGGCCCAGTCGCAGGCCGTGCCGTAGAAGTCGACGATCGGCATGATCAGCATGTGCGAGAGCAGATAGGTCACCGGCCGGGCGGTCAGCCAGGCGCGGCAGCCGAACTCGAACGACATCGCGGCCAGGTAGGCCCAGGCGATCAGCAGCACGACGGCCTGGATCGGGCTCCACCACAGGGCGAGGCCCAGCTGCACTGCCGCGGCGATGGCGAACAGCACGGCCAGGCCGCGCAGTGTGACCAGGCCGCGCGGCACCGGGCGGTAGGGCCGCCAGCGGCGGTCCTCCTCGGCGTCCTTGAACTCGTCGGCGATGCGCAGCTGGAGGAAGAAGCACAGGCTGGTGATCGCCGCCACCACCACGGCGCTGACCTCGGGCCAACCAGCGCCGCGCCGCGCCGACGAGAACGACACGGCGCAGAATGAGAACGACACGATCAGCGGACCGTGCTGGTGCAGCGGGAAGCGCTCCTGCAGGTAGCGCCACCAGCGGCTGGCGAAGCTGGTCGGATCTTCAGCCACGGACCAGTTTCCGCTTCCGCACGCGGGCGAGCCGCTCGTGGGCGCGGACGAACTCGCCGCTGGCCAGGGCGCCGATGATCGACAGCTCGCCGGCCAGGGCGCAGGCGGCGCAGACCTCGGCAAAAGCCCCGGCGGTGCCGTCGCCGGTCAGGCCCATCAGCTCCAGGCAGGCGCGCGGGGTCGGCAGGCCAGTGCCGCCGCCGACCGTGCCGACAATGAGGTTGGGCAGGGTGACGGCGGCGTAGAGCGCCTCGCCGCGCAGTTCGAAGCGCGTGACGCCGACCGCCGCCTCGGCGACGCAGGCGGCGTCCTGGCCGGTGGCGATGAACAGCGAAGCCAGTCCGTTGGAGTAATGGCCCTGCACGCCGATGGTGCCGGTGAGCACGCCGCCGAGCGCCGACATGCGCCAGTAGTCGACCAGGGCGGAGGCCGGAGCGTGCAGACGGGCGCGCACCACCGCATCGGGGATCAGCACCTCGGCGGTGACCTTGCGGCCGCGCACGGTGGTGAAGGACTGCGCCGAGGCCTTCTTGTCGCCGCAGGCGTTGGCTTCGATGTACCAGGTGCGCGGCTGCACCGGGGTGCGGGCGAGGATGTCGGCGCAGATCGCCTGGGTGGCGATGGTCACCATGTTCTGCCCAGCGGCGTCGCCGGTGGTGAAGTCGAACAACAGGTAGACGTGGTCGCCTTCGACGATCACGCGCAGGCCGGTGAGACGGCCGTGCCTGGTGGTGGTGGCGGCGGCGGCGCGGAAGGCGTCCTCCTGCTCCAGCGCCCAGGCGACGAAGCGGCCGGCCTGGGCCACGCCGTCGAAGCAGAAGCCGGGCGAGCGGGTGACGCCCTCGGCCAGCAGCAGGGTCGAGCAGCCGCCGGCCTCGCCGATGACCTGGCAGCCGCGGTGGTAGCTGGCGACCAGCGCCGCCTCGTGGGTGGCGAGCGGCAGCCAGTAGTCGCCATGCGCGCACGAGCCGTTGACGCGTAGCGGGCCGGCGAGGCCGAGGGGCAGCTCGACCGCGCCGATGATGTGCTCGATGCTTGCGGCGTAGGCAGACAGCGGATGGCGGGCGGCGAGGCGCTCGCGCAGGTCGGCGTGACCGGTCGCCTGCCAGCGCCGGTCGAGGGCCTCGGGCGACTGTCCTGAACCGCCGAGGTTGGGCTGCGGAGCGCCCGGCCGCGGCGCCAGGCGCTGAACGACCTGATCGACGGTGCGGCTGGCGGTCAACCGGCCGGCGAGTTCACGGGAGCGGCGTTGATCGTTGGCCATGGCTCAGGCTTCCAGCATGCGGCGCAGCGCGGGATAGTCGACCTTGGCGTTGTGCCGGCGGTCGACCGGGATGCGGCAGGGGATCAGCCGGTCGAGCCGCGCCCAGGCCAGCGCCGGACGCAGCGCGGGCAGGGGGTCGACGCCGGGCTCGGCTTCGACCGCGAGCAGGCGCGCGCCATCGACCGCGAGCAGGGCGCAGCGGCGCACGCCGGGAACGGTCATTGCCGCTGCCTCGACTGCGAAGGGATACAGGACGCCTTTGCCGTCGCGCACCACCGCAGCCAGACGCCCGAGTAGCCATAGCCGTCCAGCCGCGTCGCGACGCCCGCAGTCGCCGGTACGGTGGTAAATGCGTCCGTCGCGCGGCAGCTTGTGTTCGGCGTCGCCGACGCCGTCGAGATAGCCGGGGATGACGTGCTCGCCGGCGACGCAGATCTCGCCCGGCTGGTCGGTGGCGCAGTCGCCGTCGTCCGGGCGCAGGATGCGGCAGTCGACCTCGGGCACCGCCGTGCCGGCGGGCAGGCCGCCGCCGGTGCTGATCGCCTGGCGTGTCGCCTCGCCCAGGCTGACGTGTTCGATGTGCGCGATCGGTTCGGCCTCGGTCGAACCGTAGAGCGCGCAGATCCGGGCAGTCGGTGCGGCAGCGGCAAGGCGGTCGAGCAGCGCGGGGAAGACCGGCGCCCCGCCGGTGAAGATGCGGATCAGCGGCGCGAGGTCGCCGGGCAGCAGGCGGTCGAGGAAGGCCGGCGAGGCGACCACGACCTCGGGGCGGTAGCGGGCGATCTGGCGCAGCACCGGGCCGGGGTCGATGGCGCCAGGTCGGCGCAGGTCGCAGTCGGGCACCAGCAGGGACTGGCCGGCAGCGAGGTCGGAGAGGGCAAAGATGGCGAGGGTGGCCAGGCTCAGCGCCCCAGGCCGGCTGCCCAGCGCGGCAGCAATGGCGCGGTGCTGCGCCAGCAGCAAGCCGTGGCTGCGCACGGCGATCTTCGGCTCGCCGGTCGAGCCGGAGGTGGCGGTGAGCAGGGCGGGATGCGCCGGATCGAGGTCCAATGGAGGATTGATCGGCCCTGGATGGTCAAAGCGCAGATGGAAGCTGAAGCCCGGTCCGAGGCGCAGGATCAGCGGGATGCGACGCAGGGCCCGGTGGCGCAGCCGCAACCACAGCGCTCCTGCCGATCCGAGCAGGGCCCGCGGCGCGGTGCGGGCCAGCACGCGCTCGAGCACCGTGCCGCCGGCGCCGGGATCGACCGCGACCACGGTCGCTCCGACCCGCCAGGCGCCGAGCAGACCGGCGTAGAGGGCGGAGGACAGCGGAGCCAGCACGACCACGCGATCGCCGGGTCCGATGCCGGCGGCGGCGAGCCCGGAGGCGACGCCGGCCGAGCGCGCCAGCAACTCACCGAAGGTGGTGACGCCATCGCGTTCGATGACCGCCGGCATCTCCGGCGCCTCGGCGGCGCGCTCATCGAGGATGCCTGCGAGATTCACGCCAGCCGCTTCCGGTACAGGCTGTAGCGCCGGATCACAGTGGCGTCGCCGGTGAGATTGCGCGAGTGGTTGCCTTCGTGCATCAGCGCGTGGATGGCGCGGGTCAGGCCAAGGGCGGCGCCGCCGTCATGGGCGCAGTCCGGCGAGGCGGCGTTCGGGGAGCACAGCGAGCGTCTTGACGATCAGCGTGTCGACCGGCGCGGCGCGGCGCTGCTGCTCGATGTCGGGGATGGTGAAGACGAAGCCGACCGGCTCGTCGCCGCGCTCGGCCAGCCAGCACAGGCCCGGTCGCACCAGCTGTCGCGCCGCCTGGTACTGGGCGACGAATTCGCCCTCGGACTGAGCGGTGTAGAGGTGGTTGCCGGCGAAGGCGGCGAGCGAGACGCGGTGGATGCGGCGCAGCTCGCCGTCGTAGTCGCCGGCCGGATCGAGCTGGCGCAGGCGCACGCCCTCGCCGGTCAGGCGGGCCTCGACCGCCGGCAGGCGCGGGTCGATCAGCCGGATCGGCTCGATCAGGGCCGAGGAGTAGGTCGCGTCGACGGTGAAGCCGGCGGCCAGCCAGTGCGCCGGCCAGTCGTCGGGCGTGTCCGGTTCGAGGGCGAAGCGCGGGTGCGTGCCGCGCCAGGTGGTCAGGCGGTAGCTGCGCCAGGTGCTGCCGTCCATCGGCCCGATCGCCAAGGTGCAGCCGGCTTCGCGGAGACGCGCGCAGCAGGCTTGCAGCAGGCCGACGGGATCCACGCCAGGCTGCCAGCCGCCGATGAGGCCGACGCGCTCATCCGGGATAGCGGGTGTGGCGGTCCACCACAGCTGCGCGCAGCCGCCGTCATGCTCGATTCGGCCGTCTGCTTCGGGCATGGCCGCAGGCTAGCTGACGGGCCGGTCGCCGTCGAGCGTCCCCCGTGCGGCGGTTGCCCCATGACGCCGCGTCCAAGCATGCCCGCATGGACCCCGCCGAGGCCGAGACGGTGCTGCTGAAGCTCAAGGACGACCACCCCTATCCGGCGATGGTCATCGACCGCGTGCTGATCGACGTGCAGCGGGCGCACGGTCACGCCGCGGTCAACCGGTTGATCGACACCTGCGACCTGGTCCGCCGCTTCGGCATCCGCAAGGTCTGGCCCGATCAGGGCTGA
>JAIFKN010000275.1 GCA_020049615.1 bacterium
GCGCCGACGAGGCCAAGCGCGAGCAGATGAACTTCTTCCAGCGCCACCTGCTGCCGATCGCGGCGGCGGCGCTGCTGGTGGTCGGCGGCGGCGGCTTCGGCGGCTACCTCTGGCTGACCAAGAGCGGCGAGGAGAAGCGCCAGGCCGAGCTGGCCGCGCTCGAACGCCGCTCGCAGGCCGAGTCGAAGATCGCCAACCTGCGCGGCACCCTGTCGAAGGCGCTCGACAACGTCGCTCCGCTGCCCGACGGCGTCGAGGCCATGCTCGACGAGCTGGCGACCTACGCGCCGGAGGGCGCCAACGACGCCGATGTGGTGAAGTGGCGCGGCAAGGTCGACGAGGTGCGCATCCTGCAGACGCGCCTCGCGGCGGTCGACGGAGCGAAGCTCGACCTGGCGGCACGCCAGGCGGGCAAGCGGGACCTCGAGTCCTACCTCGGCAAGGTCGGCGGCGACGACGTCTCGGCCCAGCGCTGGAACAAGCGCCTGGGCGATCTCGACGCCGAGGAGGCGCGCCTGCGCGCCGCCGGCGCCTCGTTCGACTCGATCCAGCTGAAGAAGGCCGACCGCGAGCGCTTCGCCCCGATCCTCGCCTCGCTCGGCGCCCTGGTCCCGGCCGAGGACCCCCAGCTGGCGAAGTGGAACGCCCGCGTCGCCAACTTCGACGGCGAGCTGGGCAAGCTGCGGGCGCGCATCGCGCCGCTCGACCAGAAGACCGCGATCACCGAGCGCGAGCGCGTGGTGTTCGCCAACGCCCTGGCCGACCTCAAGGGCTACATCGACGAGAACGATGCGGAGTTCCGCCGCTGGAACGAGAAGCTCGAGGGCGCTCGCGGCCGCGTCGCCACCCTGCGCGACCAGATCACCGGCGTGGTCGGCCCCGCCCCCGACCTGATCAGCAAGCCGAAGCACGACCAGATCGCCGACAAGCTGGCCGCCTACCGCGAGGCGATGGGCGACGACGACCCCTTCGCCAAGGACTGGCTGGCGGCCATCGCCGCGGCCGAGAAGACGGCCGCCGGCTGCCGCGGCCGCCTGGCCGAGTTCGCCAAGCAGGCCGACGGCCTGCTGCCCAGCGGCGTGGTTCCGCCGTTCGAGCGCGATCTGGCCCAGCTGTCGAGCCTGGTCCATGCCGGCGATGCCGACGTGCTGAGGTCGGATCAGCTGCTGCGCGACAGCAAGCGCACCCTCGACGAGCTGCGCGCCGAACTGCGCGTGCTCGAGCCGTCCGACCCGCGCCCGGTCACCCAGGCGGCGCAAAGCGACCTCGCCGCCAAGCTCACCCGCCTGGCTGGCAAGGGCGGCATCGAGCCCGAGCGCGCCGACGTCTACCGCCAGCGCCTCGCCGCCGAGGCGCGCCGCATCGGCTCGCTCCGCGAATCGCTCGCCGCCTTCGACAAGGCCGAGCCGGTCACCGGAGCCATGCGCACCGGCCTCGGCCAGCTGGCCACCGACGTCGGCGCCGAGGACAAGGATGTCCAGCGCTGGCAGGCCAAGCAGGTGCGGGTCGACGACCTGTGCCAGCGCATCGGCGCCATCGACCGCAAGGAGCCGGTGCCCGAGGACCTCGATCGCATGTTCGCCGCCCTCGAGCAGCTGGTCGGGCCGAACGATCCGCAGCTGGTCGCCTGGCGCGGCAAGGTCCTGCGCATCAACGAGGCGCGCGGCGCACTTGCCGTGCTCGACCGGCGCGCGCCCTTCGACGCCGCCGTCGTCGAACCCGGCCTCGCCACCCTGGCCGAACTCGTCGGCTCCGGCGACCGCGCCCTGCTGCGCTGGCGGGCCAAGGCGACCGAGGTCAAGGCGCTGAAGGCCGAGCTGGCCCGTTTGCCGGCCCTGCTGGCGCAGTCGCCCGAGGCCCAGGCGGCCAGCCATGCGCGCTTCCGCCGCCTGGCCCAGCTGATCGGGACAGACGACCGCGAGGTGCTGGTCGCCGCGCGCCGCCAGCAGGAGCTCGACGGTCCGCCGCGTCCCTCGTGGGCGGTCGATGGCGGCCGCGACGCCTTCGGCCTGTGGGCCGAGGCCCAGCTGCCCGGCGGCCGCATGCGCTTCCGCTACGTCCCGCCATCCCAGGCCCGCGTCGGCAGCCCGGACGACGAACCGGGACGCGACGCCGACGAGCTGAGCGTGACGCTGATCCTGCCGCGCGCCTTCTGGATCGCCGAGGTCGAGGCTCCGCAATCGGTCTATGCCGCCGCGGTCGGACGGGACCCCAGCCGCTTCCCCGGCCGCGATCCCGCGCTGCAGCCGGTCGAACGCATCTCGTGGGACGAGGCGGCGGCCTTCTGCGCCGCGCTCAACGAGCGGACCCCCGGCCTCGGCGCCCGCCTGCCGCTGGAGGCCGAGTGGGAGCTGGCCGCCCGGGCCGGCGGCGACCAGCCGTGGAGCCTGCCCGGCGCCGCGCCGGCCAGCATCATGATCGCCAAGCCGGCGCCCAAGCCGGTGGCCGAAGCCGCGCCCGTGCCGGCTCCCGAGCCCGAGAAGGCGCCTCAGGCGGAAGCCGTCGCGGAGGCCGCGCCCGGGCAGCCTCGCAGCAACGTCTCGCTCCTGAGCGACGTCGAACGGGCCCGCTCGGTGCATGCCGGCATCCGCAGGAACATCGCGCCTGCCGAGACCAGGCCGGCGTCGCCCGGCGCCGATCCGGTCGCCGAAGCGGTCAAGCCCGCCGGCGCCGAGGCCACCGCGGGCGGGCCGGGCGAAGGCGTGGCCGAGGGTCTGACGGAGCGGGTCGACAAGCTCGCCTGGACCCGGGCCAACGCCGGCCGGCAGCCGCGCCCCTCGCGTGCCCGCCTGCCCAACGCCATCGGCCTCTACGACGTGGCCGGCAACCTCGCGGAATGGGTCGCCGACACCTACGGCCCCTGGCCGACCGCGACGGTCGCGATCGAGGCCCCGGCCAGTGGCGGCGACCAGCGCGTGCTGCGCGGCGGCAGCTGGGGCGACGACTGGCTCAAGACCCGTGCCGCCAACCGCATTCCGGTCAGGCCGGACCTGCGCTCCGCCTTCGCCGGCGTGCGCGTGGCCCTCGACGTCGACTGGGGCGGCGCGCCGCCCGATGGCGCGGCGGTCATGGCCCAGGCGCAGCAGGCCGCCGGCACCAAGCAGCGGGAGATCACATTCGGAGGGAGCAATGAGCCGCAATCTGAGGCTCCTCGGCCTGCTGCTGCTGGCCTGCTGGCTCGGTGCCGCCACCAGCGACTGGCAGGGCGACGACGGGACCAGCCCGACGCACTGGGACGTCGACGCCAACTGGCAGGGCAACGCACCCGGCGGCAGCGACGATGCCGTGTTCAGCGACAACAGCGGCACCGGTCAGACGGTCACGCTCAACGGCGCCGACCGCACGGTGGGCACGCTGACCTTCAACAACCAGCGCAACGTCACCATCCTGGCCGGCAACACGCTGAACACCGGCGGCCTCTCGGTGACCGGCGGGACGCACATCATCGAATGCAACGTGTCGCTCAGCGCCGCCACCATCACGGTCGGGGCGGGCGCGGACCTGACCGTATCCGGCGACCTGGACCTTGGCGCGAACACCACCATCGATGTCGGGGCGGGCGGCGTCCTCCGCCTCAACGGAACGGTCAGCGGCGCGTTTGGACTGGTGAAGACCGGCACCGGCACGCTGATCCTGGGCGGCAACGGCACCTACACCGGGGCCACCCTGGTCAACGCCGGCGACCTGCAGGTCTCGGGCGGCCTCGCCGGCACCACGTCGTTCACCGTGCTCGGTGTCGCCAGCGCATCGATCAGCGGAACCGTGGCGCTCCAGGCCGTCACCACCGTCGACATAGGCGTGGGAGCCAGCGTCACTGCATCCGGCCCCATCTCGGGCGCCTTCGGCCTGAACAAGGCCGGCGGCGGCACGCTCGTCCTCTCTGGAACCAACAGCTATACCGGTGCGACCCAGGTCAGCGCCGGTGTGCTCTCGCTGACCGCTTCCGGGGCGCTGAACGGGACCAGTGGGGTCGCGGTGTCCGGCACCGGCCAGCTGGCGCTCAGCGGCAATGTCGTGCTGCAGTCCGTGCCGCTCACGCTGGGCAGCAGCACGGTGCCGGCCCTGCGCAGCGCCGCGGGCTTCAACGTCTGGCCAGGCAGCATCACCCTCGGCTCCGCGTCGACCATCCAGAGCGACGCCGGCACCCTGATCCTCGGAGGCGCAATCGACAACGGCGGTCTGCTGCTGACCTGCGGCGGCGCTGGCAGCATCATCTCCAGCGGTGTCATCTCGAACACCGGTGGTCTGACCAAGAGCGACGCCGGCAGCCTCACCCTTGCCGGGGCCAACATCTACAGCGGCGCGACCTCGGTCGGTGCCGGCACGCTGGTGGCGCAGCACGCCCTGGCCCTGGGCGACAACGGTGCGAGCAACACGACCACCACCGTCACCGCCGGCGCTGCGCTGGCGCTCGATGGCACGTTCTCGATGAGCAACCGCGAGACCATCCAGCTCAACGGCGATGGCGGCGGCGGCGGCGCCCTGCGCAGCACCGCCGGCTCGCAGACCCTGGCCGGGCCGGTGGCGATGCAGTCGGCCTCGACCATCGCCGTACTCAACGGATCCTCGACCCTGACCTTGTCCGGCATCCTCTCTGGCGCGCACCTGCTGACCTCGCAGGGCGGTGGCGCCCTGGCGCTGGGCAACGGCAGCAACACCGCCAGCGGCGGACTCGCCATCGCCAGCGGCACGCTGCGCCTCGGTGGCGCCAACGTCCTGCCCAGCGGCGCGATCAACGTGAACGGCACCCTCGATACGGTGACCTTCTCGCCGACCATCGCCGGCGTCTTCAGCGGCACCGGCACGGTCACCGGCACGGCGGCGACCTTCACCGGCGGCGGCTCATGGAGCGGCGTCTTCACCGGCGGACTCGCGGTCAACGTGACCGCCGGCACGTTCACCCTGAATGGCAGCGCGACCTCCAACCACAGCGGCTTCACCACCGTGTCCGGTGCCGGCACGCTGTCGGTGAACAGCGCGTCGACCCTGGGCACCGGGACGACGATCAGGATTGACACTGGCGGTACGCTGGCCCTGGGCAGCGTGACGGTCGCCCGGCCGGTTGCCTTCATCGGCGCCGGCTCCATCGCCCCCGCCGGCGGCGCGACCGCGGTCCTCACCGGTGCGCTGACCGGCGGAGCGACGATCGGCGGCAGCGGCACGCTCAGCCTGCCCAATGCCACCAGCTTCTCCAGCCTGGCCCTGACCGGCGCCACGCTGCAGTTCGGCAACGCCGCCTCGCTCGGCAGCGGGACGGTGACGGTCAACAGCGGCACGCTGGCTCCGTCCTCGGCGCTGTCCCCGACCAACGCCGTGAGCATCGCCGGCGACTGCACCATTGCCGGCTCGGCCAATGCGGTCTTCGACACGGTGACGATCAACGCCGCAGACCCCGCCATCACCGTGGCCAGCGGTCGCAACCATACCTTCACCCACGTCAGGCAGGGCACCGGCAGCGCGTTCCAGGTCGCCGGCGCCGGCACGCTGCTCTGCGACTTCACGCCCAACGGCGGCACCGCCATCACCGGCCTGACCGTCCAGCCCGGTGCGACCTGGAGCACGATCGCCAACGCCTCCGTCTCGCTCGCCACCCTGGCGGGCTCCGGCATCGCGCAGATCGGCAGCGGCACGCTGACGCTCACCGGCACCACGACCTTCGCCGGCAGCATCGCCGGCAGCGGCGGGCTGACGGTGAGCTCATCCGGGACCGTCACCCTGTCCGGTGTAAGCACCTATACCGGCGCGACGACGGTGAGCTTGGGCACCCTCAGCCTGGCCGGCGACACAGGCACCATCGCCGCCAGCGCCTCGCTGGCGGTGACCGGGGCCACCTTCGCCATCAACAACGCAGGTGGTTCCTCCAATCCCAATCGGCTCGGCGACAGCCTGACCGTGACCTTGAATGGGGGCACGTTCTCGATGACGGCGCCTAGCAACATCGACCGCACCGAGACCATCGGCGTGCTGCGCCTCGCCACCGCCGCCAGCAATGTCCAGTTGACCGCAGCCGGCAGTGGCGACTGCCGGCTGACCTGCAGCGACGCAACGGCCGGTTTCGTCAGCGTCGGCGGCGGCACCTTCACCCTGGCCAAGATCAACGGCAGTTCAGGTACCGCGAACCTGTTCAGCACCAACGGTTTCGCCGATGGCGAGGAGGTGACCTTCGCGAACGGCATCTACGAGATCTACAAGACCGCCACCGGTCTCGACACGACCACCGTCACCACAGTGACGAACGGCAACGGCAGCGACTGGAACGAGGCGGCGAACTGGACCCTGGGCGTTCCGACGCAGTCGACCATAGCCGAGGTGCGGCATCGGATGGTCCTGACCGGGACAACCAATGGCTTCGGCCAGGCCGCCAAGCTGGTCTTCGCCGCCGGCGGATCGGATCCCGGAGTCGACGCCGGCTACAATTCGACGATCAACTACATCCAGCTTCCGAGCGGTGGCATCATCGAGGCCCAGACCAGCGCCGTCCTGAATGGCGTCAGTCTCTACACGTCGACGGGAGAAATGATCCTGAACACCCAGAATGGCGCCATCCTGACCGTGCAGGAGAATCCACTCTTCGTTACCTCGACCAACCTCTACTTCAAGGAGCGCATCACCCTGGGCGGGACCGGCGAGATCCATCTGGCCAACAACAACGCCCAGATCATCGGCAGCAGCAGTTTCTATTTCGGAGGGGTCGTCCTCGAAGGAGGCCTGCTGAAGCTGGTCGACACCAACGGGCTCCCGAGCGTCTGCACGGACAGTTGGACGCTCAACGGCGGGGCCCAGGTCGACCTGGCCGGCACGTCCAAGACCATCCCTTCGGTGAGCGGCGGCGGCGGCACCTTCACCAACACCGGTGCCGCCAGCGTGCTCACGATCAGTTCCGGCGGGACGCTCACCGGCAGGCTGACCGGCGCGTTGGGGCTGACCATCGGCGCCAACCTGACCATCCAGGGCCCGGGGTCGAGCACCTACAGCGGGTCAACCGTGGTCAACGGCGGCACCCTGACGATCTCCAAGCCGTTCGGCAGCAATGGCATCGGCAGCGGCTCGGCAGTGAGCCTGGCGGTCGGCACCGGGCTGACGGTGAATGGCGATGAGACCATCGGCTCGTTCACGCTGGCTGGCAGCAACCCCATCAGCGTCTCGTCCGGCGCAACCCTGACTGTCGGCGGGTCGTCTGCGTTCCTCGGTGCGTGGTCGCTGTCCGGTGGCGGTACGGCGGATCTGATCGCCGCCGTAGACAGCTCGGGCACCGGCCAGGCAACGGTCACCGGCTCAAGCACCCTGCGCATCGCCCGCGCCCGCCACCTCGGCTACGCCACGGACATACATCTCGATGCCGGCACCCTGGCGGTCCAGGGGTCGCTCGGCGCCCTCACCCTGCCGCAGAACCTGGCGCTGGACGGCGCGGGCAGCGTCAACGTCGGTTCGGGCACCATTCTGACCAGCGCGGCGATCGATGGGTCGGAAGCCCTGTCCAAGCTCGGCGCCGGCACCCTGATCGTCGGGAGCCTGTCGTGCACCCAGACCTCGACCGCGGTTTCCGGCGGTACGCTGCAGATCGCGGACGACCAGCACCTCGGCAGCGGCGGACTGACCCTCGATGGCGGCACCCTGGCAGTGACAGCCGACCTGTCCGCCTCCGTCCGCGCTCTGACCATCGGCGCCGGCGGCGGGACGGTGAGCGTCTCGTCCGACAAGACCCTGGACTGGCCGGGCCAGGTCGGCGGTGCCGGCACCCTCGTCAAGTCCGGCACGGGCGTCCTCGCCCTCGGCGGCAACAACGCGGGCTTCAGCGGCCAGCTCTCCGTCGCCGCCGGCACTTTGCAGGCAGACCACGCCAACGCGCTCGGCGGCAGCGCCAGCGGTACGCAGGTCGCCGATGGCGCCTCCTTGCTGATCAGCGATGCGTTCTCCTTGTCCGAGCCGATCAGCATCACCGGCGACGGCGGCGGTGCCGGAGCCCTGCAGCTCGCCACCGGCGCCAGCATCGGCACCGGGGTGATGCAGCTCAGCGCCGGTGCGACCAGGCCCGCGACCATCGCGGTTTCCTCCGGCAGCGCGACGATCAGCAGCCGCATGCGCGGTTCGGGCGGCCTCGACAAGATCGGTGCTGGCACCCTGGTGCTCAGCGACGTGACCAGCGACTTCAACGGTACGGTCGACATCACCGCCGGCACCGTGTCGGTGGCTGATGAGCGCGTCTTCGGCGCCAACGGCAACACCGTCGCGCTGGCCGGCGGCACCCTGGCGGTGACGGCTCCGGTGACCTTCAATGCCTCGCGCGCCCTGCAGGTCCGCCTGGCCGGTGGAACCATCAGCACCGGAGCCTCGACCTTGACCATCTCCGGCCTCGACACGGCGGCGGGCCAGAACCTGCAGCTGCTCGGCGCCGGCGGACTGGTCATCGATGCCGGGGCCGCCGTCAACAGCACGATCGGCGGCTCGCTGTTCGGCAGCGGCTCGCTGACCAAGACCGGCACCGGCAACCTGACCTTGCAGAGCGCCAACGACGGGACGGGAATCAACCCGAGCTACACCGGCGCCATCTCGGTCGTCGCCGGCCAGTTCCGCGTCAACGGCAGCGTCGCTCCGGCCAGCACCTGCGATGTCGCGGCCGGGGCGGTGCTCAGCGGCAGCGGCAGGCTCGGCGTGCTGAGCGTCGCCGGAACGGTGCGCCCGGGCGGCCTCGCCGCCGCCGGCGTGCTGAATTCGGCGAGCCTCGATCTCGGCGCGACCGCCGTCCTCCGCTTCGACCTCGGCACCGCCAACGACCTCCTCGCGGTCACCGGCGCCGTGACGGTGGCCAATGGCGCCGAACTGCAGATCGACGGGCTGCCCGATGCCGCAGCATTCGGCGTCGGCGACTACACGATCATCTCCTCCGGCACGGCCTGGACCTACACCCCGGGCGACATGTCGGTGACCTACGACGCCGGCATCTCCGGTGCGACGGCTGCGAACTACCGCCTGGTCGATGGCGGCACCACGCTGGTGCTGCAGCGCAACCGCGCGCCGCAGGTCGCCACCGCCATCGACACGACGCCCGGCACCACCTCGACCAGCACCACGCCACCGGCCTATACCGTCGGCCCGCCGGGCTCGTCGGTCCTGTTCAGCGCCCCGGTCGGCAGCGGGCCGGCGAACAAGCTGGTCCAGGCGGTCGATCCGGAGGGCGTGGCGAGCGCCGCGCAGCTGGTGTTCACCATCCAGCTCGACCCCAGCCAGGGCCGCATCGAGCGCTACAACGGCTCGGTCTGGCAGCAGGTCAGCAGCGACAGCGGCGTCTCCCCGATCTCGACCTGGAGCCAGGCCGACATCGATGCCGGCAACGTTCGCTACATCAGCACCGGCTCGGTCGGCGGCAACGACGCCATCCTGTACTCGTGCGCCGACAACCTCGGCGCGGTCAGCCCGCTCTATCTCATGCGCTTCACCATCCAGGGCTCCGGTCCGCCGGTGATCAGCGGCCTGCCTGGCAGCATCACATGGTCGGAGCAGGCGGCGAAGCCGGGCCCATGGTCGGCGCTGGTCCCTGCCGCGACCCTGGCCAGCAGCACCGACCCGCTCGATGGCGGCCTGCTCAAGGTGACGCTGCTCAACGGCGAGAGCGGCGACGAGCTGTCCTTCGTCGGCAACGGCGTGACGCTGTCCGGGAGCACCCTCTCGCTGTCGGGCGTCGACATCGGCAGCCTGGTCGCCACGACCAGCAGCCTGACCGTGACGCTGAACGCCAACGCCACCCAGGCGCGCGTCTCGGCCCTGCTGCAGTCGGCGAGCTTCCGCACCAGCAACCAGGCGCCCGTCGCCAGCGGCCGCTCGATTGAGCTGCGCGCCAATGACGGATCGGTGGCCGGCGGCACCACCATCACCGCTCTGCCGCTGGTCATCGACCTCTACAACGACGCACCGACCCTCAGCCTGAGCGTCGACGTCAACGCCACGCCGTATGCCGCGACCGCCGTGCCCGGCATCCCCAACCTGCTGCGCACCGGGCGGGTCACGCCGAGCGACCCCGAGGGCGAGCTCGCCGCCAACATCACCATGACCCTGTTCCAAGGCGCGCTCCAGGGCACCCTGGTGTTCAATCCCGACGGGACGTTCAGCTACCGGCCGAACTTCCTTTCCGGCAGCCTCGCCTCGGAGGTGCTCGAAGACTCCTTCATCGTCACCGTCACCGACCGCGACTTCAGCGTCGCCCCGTCGGCGACGCGGGTGGACGGAACCGGCGCGGCCTCGCGCTACGACGCCGCCAGCCGCCAGGTGACGGTGCCGATCCGCATCGCCGCCGGCGGGGCCGGCCTGGCCTTCCGCAACGTGCCCCGCATGACGGTCGACAACCTCACCGGCGGGTCGTTCAGCTACACCCCGCAGCTGCAGCTGCCCAGCGGGGCCGGGACGATCCGATTCGAGCTGATCGATGTGCCCGGCGCGGTGACCCTGGGCACCGGCGCCGGCCAGCTCAACTTCAGCCCCTCGAGCGGCGCGATCAGCTGGCCGGCGGTGCCGCCGCCCGCCGGCACGCTGCCGCAGTACTGGCGCTTCGGCATCCTCGCCACCGACCCGACGACCGGCTCGGCTGCGCTGCTGCCGATCATGCTCCGCGTCGGCACGGGAGGGACCAACGGATGAGGCGGGACGACCACATGCGCATCGGACGACTCCTGCTGCCTGCACTTGCCCTGTTCGCCGCAGGCTGCGGCCCGTCGACCGGCGGCTCGTCGACCGGCGATCTGGCCAACGCCGTCGGCGTGACGACCTCCGACTACGCCGTGCTCGATCTGGTCGACGGCGGTGTGCTCTACCTCGCGTCCATCCCGGATCTGCAGAGCAATGCGTCCTACCGCGACCGCCTGATCGCCTTCCGCCGTGTCGGCAGCGGGCCGGGCCAGGCGCTGATCGCGGTCTTCGAGCTGACCCAGGCGCAGTGGCAGCGCATCGATCCGATCGCCGCCTCGCCATGGACCGACGTGCCGACGGCGGTCGTGCCCGCTACCGCCTATGGCGGCAGCTATCCGGCCTTCAACCTGCGGGCCGACGACCTGTCGACCGCCTTGGCGGCCTTCTCGCCCGCGAGCGGCGTCCGTCTCGCCATCCCGACCGCGATCCAGTGGCGGGCAGCGGTCGGCGCCGGCAGCGGCTACAGCTGGGGTGCGCAGGCCGATCGCGCCAACCTCGTCGGCCAGGCGGTGGTGCGCGAGACCGCGCTGACCAGCGCGCGCATCGCCGGCGGCACCAGCCAGATCGATGCTGGCGGACCAGCGACGGTGGGTTCGCGCTCGGCCAGCCCGACCGGCCTCTACGACCTGCATGGGAACGTGTGGGAATGGGTCGACGGCGGCAGCGCCGTGCTCGGCGGCTCATGGTACGACCCCGCCTCCCTGGCGCGAGCCGATGCCACGGCCGGGGCCGGACAGGGCCTCCTCCCCGACGTCGACCACGCCCTCATCGGCGCCCGCCTGGTGCTCATCCCGTGATCCGACCATTCCTCCTCAGCTGCGTCCTCCTCCCGTGCGCCGCCGCCGCCGAACTGGTCGTGCGCGACATCCGGCTTGGCGTGGTGACGCGTCCGACCGAGTTCGATTTCACCATCACCTCGCCGCTGGCCGAAGTGGATGGCACCGACGCCTTCGATGGCGGTCTGGCGCTGGAGGGCGGGATCCGCTGGTCGTTCGCCCGCGCCGGCGACCGGCTCGGCCTGGTGGCTGGCGCCGACCTGACCATCGAAGGCCAGAGCTACGATGGCGGGGACGGCCTCAGCACGATGCTGGCGAAGGTCTCCGCCGGTCTGGGCTGGGCCGCCACCGACCGGTTGACCGTCCTCGGCGAAGGTCTGGTCGGCTATGGGCTCAGCACCCTGAAGCTGCCCGGAACGGCGGCCGCGGGGGACTATGAAGCCGACGGCAGCACCCTCGCCTACGAGGCCCGCTTCACCGGCACCTGGCAGTTCACCCGCGGCTTCAACGCCGGCCTGATGGCCGGCTGGCTGATCGCCGAGCACGATCTCAGCGGCGATGACAGCGACCTGACCCTGGAGCAGTCCGGCTGGTATGCCGGCCTGGTCATGTCCTGGCGCATCGACGACGTGCCGACTCCGCTGGAGTAGCAGCGCTGGCCGCTAACGTCCCGACATGTCCCTCATCGACCAGCTCATCTCCACCGTCGGAATCAGCCAGCCGCAGGCCGAAGGCGCCGTCGGTGCCATCGGCCGCCTCGCCCAGGGCAAGCTGCCGCCGGACCTCTTCGGCGAGCTCGGCAAGCTCGTCCCCGGCCTCTCGGGCATGATCGGCGGAGCGCCGAAGCCCTCCGGCATGGCGGCGATGCTCGGCGACAAGGGCGCCCTCGCCTCGGTGTTCTCGCAGCTTGGCATCGACCTGGGCAAGGCCGGGCCGATCGCCAAGGTGGTCATGGCGTTCGTCCAGGCGAACGGCAGCGATGCGCTCAAGGCGGCGGTGGCCAGGTTCGTCTGACGCCCGGCTAGCGGCCGGCGAACAGCTCCGGCAGATCGGTCCAGCGCACCCGCGGCTCGGCCGAGATGCGGGCGATCTGCTGGTCGAAGGCCCACCAGGCGGCCTCGTCCAGGATCTCGTAGGAGTGGCCCCAGAAATAGAACACGCCGTCGGCGTCGCGGACGCGTTCGAAGCGCTCCCAGAAATCGGCGGCCTGGAAGTGGCACGAGCTGGCCAGGCGCATCGGGTCGGCGCAGGGCAGCACCGCCTCGGTATTGGCGCAGGTACGGGCGTAGACGTGGCCGGCGGCGCGCACCGCGGCGCAGACGCGGTCGTCGTGCTCGCCGAAGGGATAGGCGAAGCCAAGGACGGGATAGCCGAACAGCGCCTCAAGCTGGACCTTGTTGGCGCGGATCTCGTGCGCCAGGGCGTCGTCATCGAGCTGCTTCGGATGCGGATGGGTCAGGGTGTGGTTGGCGACCAGGAAGCCGCGGTAGGTGTGGACGAGCTCGCCGCGCGCCAGCTTCCACACCGGCTTGGTCCCTTTGTACATCCAGCCGGAGTAGCGTTCCTCGCGGTGCAATCCGAGGTTGAGATTGAAGCTGCCCGTCGCGCCATGCCGGCGCAGCACCTCGCACACCCGGATGTCGTCGACGACGCCGTCGTCCCAGCATTGGCAGACGCGCATGTTCAGGCCTTCGCCAGCGCGGGGATGTAGAGCTTGTCGGTGGCGGCGATGTGTTCGCGGATCCAGCCGCCCATCAGCGCCAGGACCTCCTGGGCGCAGTCGAAGTCGTTGCCGTGCTGGGCGGTGAGCTCGGCCAGGCGGGCGGCGAGCTGGGCGTGCAGCGCGCGGTGCTCGGCCAGTCCGGCATAGGCGGCCTTGGCCATCGCCGCCTCCTCGTCGCCGAAGTGGCGCTGGGTGTAGCTGACGGCGAAGGCCAGGGCCTGCGCGACGGTGCGCTCGCCGCGCCCGGCGGCGACCGCCTTGCGCAGGTTCTCCAGGGCCTGGAACCACTCGACATGCTGGCGGTCGATCGCCTGGATGCCGGTGCGGAGGTCGCTGGTGAAGCGGAAATCGGGCTGTGCCTGCATGGCGGGCAGCATCGCCGGGGCGGGCGGACGGGCAATGGGGCCTCTGGCTGGTGGCCCGTGGTCGCTGGTCGCTGGTCGCTGGTCGCTGGCCGCTGGCCGCTGGCCGCTGGGCGCTGGGCGCTGGGCGCTGGGCGCTGGTCGCTGGCCGCTGGCCGCTGGGCGCTGGCCGCTGGCCGCTGGCAACAAGCCAGATCCCAGCCGCTATTCCTTCAGCGAGCGCAATTGCCGGTAATATCCCCAGTAATCGTGCGGCCGCAGGTTGCCCCAGGCGCCGTCGTCGAGGCGGGCCTGGCCCTTGCCGTCGATGCGCACTCGGTGGCCGAGATGCTTCAGGCTCACCTCGTGGACATTGCGCACGTCGTAGATCGAGCACACCACGTCGGCGTCGTGCAGCACATTCCAGGTGAGGTCACCGTAGGTGGCGACCATCCATTCGTAGCAGCGGACATTGCGCTGCCACTGCTCGTGGTCGAGCTTCGGCGAGATGAACTCGTCGGAGGCGACGGCGTAGGGGGGCGCGATGAGGTAGGCGCCACGCACCGCGAACAGGCCGCCGGTCTTGTCCAGGCCGAAGAAGCCGTGGTCATCCGCGCCGGTGTGGCGCCAGCCCTCGAGGGCCGGCACACTGAGCTGGGCCATGGCGGCGCCGAGGCTGTGGCCGGCGACGAACAGGGGGATGCGGCCGTCCGGACCGGGCTTGATGCCCCATTCCTGCGCCAGGCGCGGCAGGTCGCGGTCGAAGAAGCCGATCGCGATGAGGTTGCGCACGCCGCGGCGGAAGCCGGCGTGGCCGCTGGGGATGAACAGCCGACCCGGCGCAGGCGAGTCCTCGTAGACGCTGGTCTTGGCGTTCTGGTACCAGTCCTGGGCGTCGTTGCTGCCGACGAAGACGATGCACATCGACTGGTCGTGCGCATCGCCGAGCACGTACAGCTCGGGATAGCGCACCCAGGGCATGATCCACAGCCGGGGCGCGATGTAGGCGGCGTGCAGACCGCGGGCGGCGAACAGCTCGAGGCGGCGCTGGACCGACAGTCCGGGCATCAGCGCGCGCAGATCGTCGTAGCCGGCGAGTTCGAGACGCTCGTGGTCGCGGCCGGCGCCGTAGACCATCGCCGCGAGCAGGGCGCCGCCCAGCAGGTTGGCGTGCCAGCCGGCACCGGTGCGGGGGGTGATCGTCGGCGCGACGTCGGCGGGAGGCGGCGAGCGCAGGCGCGAGGCGCAGCCGGTGCCGGGCAGGGCGAGCAGGATGGCGGCGGCGGCGGAGATGAGGCGCATGCTCAGCCCTTCGGTGTGATCCCGGGCGGCAGCAGCGCCGCCATGTCGGCGGGGATCGGTGCCGTGAACGAGCGCTCGCCGCCGGCGGGATGCGGAATGGTCAGGGTCCAGGCGTGCAGCGCATGGCGGCGCAGGGCCGGCTGGCCCTCCTCGGCGTGCAGCGGCCAGGTGCGGCTGCGGCCGTAGAGCGGATCGGCCAGCACGGCATGGCCGAGATGGGCGAGGTGGACGCGGATCTGGTGCGTGCGGCCGGTCACCGGCCGGCATTCCAGCGCCGTCCACCCGGCACCGCGGTGCAGCACGACGAAGGTGGTGCGCGCCTCCTTGGCGTCGCCCTCGCCCAGCGGTCGCACGGCGCGGCGGCGGAAGTCCTTGGGATGGCGGCCGATCGCCCCGTCGCAGGCCAGCCAGTCGGCGCGCGGATGGCCGGCGGCGAGCGCGAGATAGCGCTTGCTCACCCGCCGCTCGGCCCAGGCGGCCTGGAGGAAGGCCAGCGTCGCGGCGGTGCGGGCGAGGCAGATGACGCCGCTGGTCTCGGCGTCGAGGCGATGCACGACGCCGGGACGCCACGGCTCGCCGCCGGGCTCGCGGGCGTCGGGCCAGCGTCCGAGCACGGCGTTGACCAGCGTTCCGCGCAGGTGGCCGATCGCCGGATGCACCACCATGCCGGCCGGCTTGTCGATGACCACGAGGTGCTCGTCCTCGTGCAGGACCGACAGCGGGATGCTCTCGGGCACCGCCTCCATCGGTTCGACCTCCGGCACCTCCAGCGTCACCAGTTCGCCGCCGGTCAGGGCCCGTCCGGCTCGCGCCGTGCCGGGAGTGACCGTGCACAGCCCCTCCTTCATCAGCCGCTGCACCAGCGAGCGGGTGCAGCCGGGCAGGGCCGACGCCAGCCAGAGGTCGAGGCGCTGGCCGGCGGCCTCGCGGGGTACGGTCAGTTCATGGAGCACGACGGGACTCTCGGGCGCGGCCGGCCCCAGTCCACGGACGAAGCAGCATCTGCCGGTTGCCAGCCGTGCGATCATGATGGAGACTGGGGCTGCATGGCGCCGCGCTCCATCCTGTGTCTAGCCCTGGCGTCAGCGCTGGGTGCTGCCGAACCGGATGCCTCCAGCAGCGGGAACGGCCCGCTGATCGCGGGCATCGCCGCGGTGATCGCCACCCAGGCCGCCTTCATCGTCGGCCTGGTCCTGCTCCTGCGCCGTCAGCGCCGGGCCGAGGCCGCCCGCCGCGAGGCCGAGGCGCGCCTGCGCCAGGGGTCGCGCATGGATGCCGTCGGCCAGCTGGCCGCCGGCGTGGCGCACGACTTCAACAACGTGCTCACCGCCATCATCGGCCACGCCGATCTGCTCGCCATGCGACTCGAGCCCGGTTCGCCCCTGCTGTCCCATGTCGAAACGATCGCCGGGTCGGCCCAGCGCGCCGCTGGCACCGTGCGGAACCTGCTGGTCTTCGCCCGTGGCCGCAGCAACCGGACCCGTTCGTGCGATGCCAACCGCCTGATCCAGGACGTGGTCGCGTTGCTGCAGCACGCCATCGACCGGCGCATCGCCATCGAATGCCGGCTGGGCGACGGGATCGGCTCGGTGCGCATCGGCGCCGACGAGCTGCAGCAGGCGCTGGTCAACCTCGCACTCAACGCCCGCGACGCCATGCCCGACGGCGGCCGGCTGGAGATCTCCAGCGAGCGGGCGATCGTCGCGGTCGGCGAGGCCGGCGGCCTCGCCCCCGGCCACTACGTCGTGGTCGCGGTGCGCGACAGCGGCCAGGGCATCGCCCCCGAGCATCTCGAACGCATCTTCGACCCCTTCTTCACCACCAAGCCGCTGGGCAAGGGCACCGGTCTCGGCCTGTCGGTGGTGCATGGCGCGGTCCATGCAGCGCAGGGCGCGGTGCGGGTCGAGAGCGATCTCGGCAAGGGTTCGGTGTTCCGCCTGTGGCTGCCGGCAGGCAACGCCACCACATCCAGCCAGATCCAGGCCCAGGGCACCATCGCCGGCCTCAGTGTGCTGCTGGTCGACGATGAGCCGGTGGTGCTGGAGGTGGTCGGGGCGCTGCTGCGTGCCAGCGGCGCCGAGGTGCACGGCTTCGCCGACCCGGCGGAGGCGGGCGCCTGGTTCGCCAGCCATGCCAGCGAGGTCGCGCTGGCGCTGCTCGATGGCAACATGCCCGGCCTCACCGGCTGGCAGCTGGCGGTGCGTCTGCGCGAGGCGCGCCCCGACCTGCGCATCGTCGCCCTGACCGGCGCCGCCACCAGCGAGGCCGAGGCCTCGTGGCGCGCTGCCGGTGTGCCGCACATCCTGCAGAAACCGGTCACCCGCAACCAGCTGCAGGCGGTCCTGGCCGAGGTGCGCGGCGCGACCCCCGAGGCTACCCTGCCGGCCTGACCGCGACGCCGCCGGCAGCCATGGCGCGCTTGATGTCGCCCACCGTGCAGTCGCCGTAGTGCACCATGCTGGCGACCAGCGCCGCCTCGGCCCCACCCGTGGTCACGGCGTCGATGCAATGCTGCGGCGTGCCGCCGCCGCCGCTGGCGATCACCGGGATGCCGACCGCATCGGCGACCATCCGGGTGATGGTCAGCTCATAGCCCTGGCGCACGCCATCGGTGTCGATGGCATTGAGGCAGATCTCGCCGGCGCCCAGGCGCTCGGCCTCCTTGGCCCAGGCCACCGCGTCCTTGCCGGTGGGAGTGCGGCCGCCGTCGATCACCACCTCGTAGCCGGAGGGCAGGGCGCAGCAGGCGGTCGAGCGCTTCACGTCCATGCCCAGGACCACGCACTGCGCGCCGAAGGCGCGGGCGCCCTGGGTCAGCAGTCCGGGATCGCGCACCGCCGGCGAGTTGAGCGAGACCTTCTCCGCCCCGGCCAGCAGCACGGCGCGCATCGCCTCGACGCTGCGGATGCCGCCGCCGACCGAGAAGGGGATGAAGATGCGTTCGGCGACGCGGCGCACCACATCGACGAACAGGCCGCGCTTCTCCGCCGAAGCGGTGATGTCATAGAACACCAGCTCGTCGGCGCCCTGGGCGTCGTAGCGGCTCGCGTAGTCGACCGGATCGCCGAGGTCGACGTTGCCCTGGAACTTGACGCCCTTGGTGACCTTGCCGTCGCGGACGTCGAGGCAGACGATGACGCGCTTGGTGAGCATGCGGAAAGGTAAGGCGCCCGGAGGATGGCGGAAGGCCCGCGTCCTAGACGAACGTGTAATACCCGGGCTTGTGCCGGGACTTGGCCAGCCTCCCGGCGATGACGAATTTGAGGATCCAGTTGTCGATGACCATGTCGTTGAGGCGCGAGTCGTGGTCGAGCGACAGGACGTAGTGCAGCAGGGCGCTGGGCTGGAAGTCGAACGGCGACGGGTGGTCGCTGTGCAGCAGCACGGAGCGGCCGGCCTGGCGGTGGCAGCATTCCCAGTGCGTGCGCATGACGGTGATCGACCACGGCTCGCCGCCGAGCGCGATCTCGATCTGGTTGCGCTCGGGGAAGATGGGGTCGAAGGGCGGCACCTGGCCGGGATTGTCCTCGAGCCAGCTGAGCAGCCGGTACTGGTCCTCGACCAGGGCGCTGAGCTGCTGGATGCTGACCAGATCTGCCATCGGCCGTCCGGTATAACGCGGCTACGGGGCGCTCCAATGCTTGTGCTGCCGCCTCGCCGGCGGTAAGGCCACGCCAGGAGATCCCCATGGCCAAAGCCAAAGCCAAAGCCAAGCGTCCCGCCGCTGCCGCCAAGGCCGTGACCGCGCGTGTGCTGCTGCGCGGCCTCGCCCAGTTGCAGGAGCAACGCGGGCTGGATGAGCTGGTCCTGCTCGGCGCCCTGTGCGAAGTGATCGCCAGCCATCCGCCCACCGCCCGCCAGGCCCTGGTGCGCATCCAGGGCCTGCTCGACGACGCCGGCATCCGTTGAACGAACCGGCGTACGCCTGTGCCGTGATCGAGGCCGATGGGCGCCTGCTCCTGGAGCTGCGCGCGCCCTCCGCCCGTCGCGCCGCCGCCAGCCTGACCTGCTTCGGCGGCGGCCGCGAGCCCGGCGAGACCGCCGAGCAGGCGCTGCAGCGCGAGCTATCCGAGGAGCTGGCCTGGCGCCCGCCGAGCTGGACCGCCTGCTGCGACCTGCGTGGCGCCGACGGCCGCTGGATCGCGCGCTTCTTCCGCTGCCCCTTCGACGGCG
>JAIFKN010000092.1 GCA_020049615.1 bacterium
GTCCCCGCCGGCCTTGCCGAGTCCCTGGTCGCGGCCGAGGGCGGCCCGGTCGAGCGCGACCGCGGCCTGCTGCTGCATGGCCTGACCGATCTGCACGGCTGCCAGCGCCTGAGCGTCGGCCTGGCCATCGGCGGCGAGGTCGCCGCCCTGGCGGAACGCTTCGCCGAGGGCGCGGACCGCAGCGGGCCGCGTTTGTTCCTCGGCCATGCCGGCTGGGGCCAGGGTCAGCTGGAACACGAACTGGAGCAGGGCTCGTGGCTGGTGCGGCCCGGACAGCTCGATCACCTGCTCGTCGCGCCGCCGGCCGAACTCTGGCGCCGGCTGCTGGATGGCGGGCAGGGGTTGCCGGAGCCGTCGGTCAACTGAGGCCCTGGGACCGACGAGCTGGAGCTGGTCGGTCCCAGGACCTACTTCTTCTCCGGCTCCGCCTTCTTCTCCTCGACCTGCTCCTCCTTCGGCTTCACCGGCGCGTCGCCCACCGGGGCGGCGACCAGGCGCAGGCCATCGCCTTCATCGAGGGCGAGGATGACGCTGGCTGCATCCTGCGAGCGGCTGAAGAAGGACACCTTGGGCAGGGCCACCGATGCGGTCTGCTGCTCGCCGACCGTGACCGTGGCGGGTTCGGCGAGATGGCCGACGACGGTCGAGCCGTTGCCGAGGACCAGGAGGAAGCGTTGCGCCGGCACGGTCACGCTGGTGGTCGAGGTGGTGAAGTTGCGCAGATGGACGGTGCAGCCGATGATCCACGGCTTGCCGCCGGCATCGACCGGCAACTGCTCGGCCGAGGAGACCTCGACCCAGGCGAACAGCCGCTCGCTCGGCTGGTTGAGGGTGCGCGGGCTGCCGCCCAGCCACCACCAGGCGGCGAGCAGGCCGGCGATCAGGCCGACGAGCAGGGAGAGGAGGAATTTGGACATGTCCGGAGGCTGCCACGGCGTTGGCCGGGCTCCAGCGTCCGGTAACGCGCGGCCGGTCTCCCCGTACAACTACACGGAGCCTCACGCCATGCTGCGATCCGCCCTGATCTCCTTACTGGCCACCATGGCCCTGCTCGCCGGAGAGTCGACCGAGCCGGCCAAGCTGCCGCCGGCCGCCCAGGCCGTGGTCGACCGCTTGGCCAAGGCCGAAGCCAGGATCGATGCGGATGCCGCCAAGCAGCGTTCGGTCGAGCGCCAGAAGGCGATCAAGGAGCTGGAGAAGGCCCAGTCCGCCGTCACCAAGTCGGGCGATCTCGACGCTGCCCTGGCGGTCAAGGCGCGCATCGAGGAGCTGAAGAAGGCGGAGGAGGTCGACGCCGCCGGATTGCTTGGCGAGGATCGGCCGGCAGGCAGGGATCCAGCCAGGATAGCCGTCGGTTCATGGCAGATGAGCAAGACCAACGGAGTCATGGCCCAGGTCGATATCATGGCTGACAAGTCGGCCAGGGCGACGGCCGGGCCGCTGGTGTTCAACGGCGTCTGGCAGGTCGAGAAGGAGCGCATCATCATCCGCTGGGGTGGCGACCCGACCAAGTGGGAGAACGTCGCGGTCGAGAATCCGGACCGGCTGGCAGGCGACTCGTTCGACGCCGGGCGGGATGGACTCGTGCTGGTGCGGATGAAGAAGTAGGAGCCCGCTGCCGGAGGGCCCGGCAGCCAGGATCGGTCCGCTCCGGGTTCAGCCGCCCAACACCTGCTGGGCACGGGCGTGCGAGGCGCTCAGGCTCTCGGCCAGGCGATGCAGCTGACCGGCTGCCTCCAGCATCTCGGTGACGCGTTGCGATGAGGTGCGCGTCGCCTCGGCCACGGCGCGGATGCTGCCGGCGATGCTGGCGCTACGGCCGGCCGCCTGGTCGGCGGCGCTGGATATCTCGCTGGTCATCGCCTGCTGCTGTTCGATTTCGCTGGCCAGCTTGGCTTGGGCACTGTCGATGGCGCGGATGACCTCGACGATGCGGGCGATGTCGGCGGCGGCGGCGGTCGCCTGCCGCTGCATCTCATCGATCTGCCCGGAGATCCTGCCGGTGGCGTCGGCGGTCTGCCTGGCCAGATGCTTGACCTCGCCGGCGACGACGGCGAATCCGAGGCCGGCCTCGCCCGCCCGGGCCGCCTCGATGGTGGCGTTGAGCGCCAGCAGATTGGTCTGGTTGGCGATGGAGCTGATCAGGGCGGTGATCTCGCCGATCTTGGCCGAACTGGCGGCGAGGCGGCCGATCGAATCGCGCCCCGCGTCGCTCAGCCGCACGGCTTCGCGGCTGGTCCCGGCGATCGATTCGACGTTGCCGGCGATGGTGGTGATCGAAACCTGGACATTGCCGGTCCCGCTGGCGACGCTGGCGATGTCCCCGGCGATCCCGGTCGCGTCCAGGTCCGCCTTGCCGGCCTGTTCCGCCGAAGTCGCCGCCTGGCTGCCGAGCTCTTGGCTGGCGAGGTCGAGGCTCATGGAGACCACTCCGACCTGGCTGGTCTGCTCGGCCAGGGCGGCGAGCAGTTCGCGCATCGCGCCCATCGACTGCTCGAGGCTGGCGATGGTCGCATCCAGCGATTCGGCGAGCTGGCCGATCTCATCGCTGCCGCGGAAACCGGTGCGGAGGTCGAGCTGACCGGCGGCGACCGCGCGCAGGGCATCACGCATGCGCCGGATCGGCCGCAGCGTGAGCTCGGCCAGCAGCACGGCGGCGAGCAGTGCGGCGAGGGCGATGGAGCCGGAGACCAGGCCGACTCTGCGCAGGTTGGAGGAGCCCTCCTCCGCCAGCGCGGCGGTGATCGCGGCCTGCTGGGCGGCGAAGGCCTCGCGCTGACCGGCAGCGATGCCGTCGAGGCGGGCGCCCACCGCGGTCTCGGCTGCCTTGGCCGCGGTATCGGCGACCGCGACCAAGGCGATGCCCAATCTGCTGCCGTCCTGCACGGCCTCGATGCGGCTGGTGATCAGGCCGGCCCGCGCCAGGGCCTCGGACAGGCTCTGCGGCGCTCCCGGCGTCTTCAGCGCCTCGAACCACGAGGACAGTGGGGCATTGCCGTCGGGCTTCAGCACGCAGGCGACGACGACGTCCGGATCCTTCCCGACCAGGGCGCAGTACTCGTCAAGGGTATCGGTGGCCATGGTCAGGATCGGCGTCTTGGCCAGCTCGGCGAGCAGTTGGGCCCGGGTTTCGGCCTTGACCTGCAGACCGGCCCGGCTGCCCGCCAGCAGCTCCTGGCGGACGCTGGCGAAGCCGGTCGCCGCCGCCTCGGCGGTGTGGACGTTGGCGGCCTGCGCCCGGTCGGCGACCGCCCGAGCCATGGTCACCTGGCCCCGCTGCATCAGCAGCAGGGCCGAGCCGGTCAGGCCCAGGCCGAGCACGGCCAGGGCGATCACGACCTTGGCGCGCAGGCCGAGGCGCATCAGTTGGCCAGGGGTACGAAATCGCAGCCCTCGATGACCTTCTGGCCCTCGGCCGAGGTCATGAAGGCGATGAAGTCCTTGAGTGCGCCGGTCGGCTCGCCCTTGACCAGCAGCAGACAGGGTCGGGTCACCGTGTAGGTGCCACCCTGGATCGTCGCTGGAGTCGGCTCGACGCCGTCGAGGGAGAGGAGCTTGACTGCCGCGCCCTTGGTTTCCATGGCCTTGGCGATGCCATAGGGGGCGTAGGTCACGGCTTCCGGCGCTGTCACCACCTTGGCCAAGCCCTTGGGATGGTCATCGGTGATCAGGGCCATGGCCGATCCCCAATCGGCAGCGCCCTTGGCGCGGTGCTGCATGCGCTTGGCCGCGCCTTCGCCGGTCTCCTGGTATTCGATGCCGAAGCTGCCGCCGAAGAAGGCCGAGGAGGCGAAGCTCTTCATCCGCACCACGGGCAGGACGGCAGCGTCAGCCCCACCAAGGTCTTTCCAGTTGGCGATGGTACCGCTGAACAGGCTCACGACCTGCGCTTTGCTGATGTTGACGACGGTGTTGGCCTTGTTCACCACCAGCACCAGACCATCGAGGGCGACGGGGATGGTACGCAGGTCCGGGTTGGCCGCCTTCTGCTCGGGGGTCAGGTCCTTGACCAGGGCGCCGAGCTGGGCCTCGCCCGAGATCACCGCCTGGATGCTGACATCCGAGGTCGAGCCGGCACCCCCGACGGTGACGCCGGGATGGGTGGCGGCGAAGGCCTTGGCGCAGGCGTCGACGATGGGCTTGACCGCGACCGAGCCGCGGAAGACGACCTTCTCTTCGGCGGCGATCAGTGCGGTCAGGCAGAGCAGCAGGAACGTCAGCGGGAAGGTGGTGCGCATGAGGCCTCCGTGGTCAGGGAGCATAGCGCGCCCCCCCCTGGTCGGTGCAAGGGGCAGCCATTGCCCTGTCAATGCCCCGGGCGTGCGGCGGTCCGTTGCCGGAATGATCGCGGCCGCGGGCCGCGGAGTCGACCCATTCACACGGCCTTAACCTCGACGGGTGGCGATCAGTATCTGCAACCCGCCCGATACAGCTCCAGCGCGTACTCGTAATCCGCCACCGTGACCGTCGGCGGGATCGAGTGGTCGCTCATGAAGATCCACGGCGCGCGGGCCCGCTTCATGCCCTCCAGCTTGTAGGTGACCTCGTCGCGGATCCTGGCGCGGTCGCCGGACTCGAAGGCGCGGATGTCGAGATTGCCCATGAAGCAGAGCTTGTCCTTCCACTCCTTGGCCAGTTCGACGACGTCCATGCCGGTCTTGGCCTCGAGCGCCTGGATGCAGTCGGCGCCGGCCTCGTGCAGGGCCTTGAGATGCGGGCGGAAGTCACCGCAGGTGTGGACGATCAGCGGCAGCCGGTGCTCCTTGATGAAGCCGAAGTATCGCTTGTGGTGCGGCTGGATCAGGCGGCAGTGCATCTTCGGGCTGCAGAACGGACCCTGGGTGTAGCCGAGGTCCTCGTAGATGTGAAAGCCGTCCGGGCGGCCGACCTCGCGCAGGACGGCATCCCAGTAGCGGATATGCCAGTCGGTGATCACCGAGCAGAAGTCCTCGATGAAGTCCGGCTCGCTGGCCAACGATTCGAGCATGCACACGTCGCCGAGGATGCGGCGCAGCTCCTCGAACACGGACAGGCCGCTGAAGGTGACGAACTCCTGGCCGGCCATGGCGCGGGCGTAGTCGGCGCGCATGCGCGGCAGATCCATGACGCTGCGCGGGTCGATGCTGCGCAACTGCTCGCGGAAGTCGCGTTTCCACACCTCGGGCGAGGTGCAGGTGAAGCCGAGGTGCTCGGGCGTCCCGCTCTTCTGCTTCCAGTAGCGGAAGGTCGAGCCCCAGGCGTCGCGGCTGGTCTTCCACTCGGCGTTCTCCTCGATCACGCCTTCCAGGTCCGGGCGCGGGCCAGGAGCGCTGCACCAGAGCAGCGAGCGCAGGTCGAGACCGTAGCGCTCCACCCAGTCGACCTCCGCCGGAACGCCCTGGGCGGTCCAGGCGTTCTCGAGGATGTGCGGCCAGAAATGCTCGTGCAGGCCGACACGGTCGGGGATCTGCCTGGCGAGCAGGCTGCGGATGACGTCGCGTTTGGGCATCATGCCGGGATGATGCGCGGGCCCAAGCCGGGCGACATGGGCGCGGGGTGGGATGAATATGGATCCGTGTGACCATTCGCCGAGCGTCCCTGGGCTCCGGCCTTCCAGCGGCGCGCTTCCGCCTATCCTGCCCGCCCATGTCTGATCCCGGTCTCTATGTCCCGCAGCGCCTCGGCTACGCCCGTCGGCTCTCCCGGCAGGTCATGGTCGGCCGGGTCCCGGTCGGTGGCACGGCCCCGATCGCGGTGCAGAGCATGTGCACGACGCCGACCCAGGACGTCGCCGCCACCGTGGCCCAGTCGATCCGGCTGGCCGAGGCCGGCTGCCAGATCGTGCGCGTCACCGCCCCCGGGGTGAAGGACGCCCAGGCGCTGAAGGACATCCGCGCCGGTTTCGATGCCGCCGGATTCCGCGACATCCCGCTCGTCGCCGACATCCACTTCATGCCCAACGCCGCGCTCGAGGCGGTCGAGCATGTCGAGAAGGTGCGGATCAACCCGGGCAACTACGCCGACAAGAAGCGCTTCGCCGTCACCGAGTACAGCGAGGCCGAATACGTCGCCGAGGTCGAGCGCGTGGCGGAGCGATTCCGGCCGCTGGTGCGGCGGGCGAAGCAGCTCGGCCGGTCCCTGCGCATCGGCACCAACCACGGTTCGCTCTCCGACCGCATCATGAACCGACACGGTGACACTCCTGCCGGCATGGTCGAAAGCGCGATGGAGTTCATCCGCATCGCCGAGGCCGAGGATTTCCGCGACATCATCATCTCGATGAAGGCGTCGAATCCCAAGGTCATGGTCGCGGCCTACCGCCTGCTGGTGGCGCGGCTGCGCGCGCACGGCACCGACTACCCGCTGCATCTTGGCGTGACCGAGGCGGGCGACGGCGAGGACGGCCGGGTCAAGAGCGCGGCCGGCATCGGCGCCCTGCTCGAGGACGGCATCGGCGATACCGTGCGCGTGTCGCTGACCGAGGCGCCCGAGGCCGAGATCCCGGTCGCCCGGGCCCTGGTCGCGCGCTACGCCGCGTGGCGTGCGCGGTCCGCGCCACGGGACTGCCCGGCCGAATCCGTCGATCCCTACGCCTTCCGCCGCCGCAACGCCGAGATCGTGCGGCTGGGCGAGGTGCCGATCGGCGGCGGTCAGCTGCCACGCGTGCTCGCCATCCCCGGCACGGCGGCCGGCAAGCCACCCGCCGACATCATGGTCGCCGATCCCAACCTGTGGCCGGCCGAACCGCGCCAAGTGCCCGGCTTCATCGGCGGCGCCAGCAGCGGCGTGCGCCAGGCGGTCAGCGCCGCCGGTGGGCACATCCCGGTGGTGCACCTGCGCGGCGAGATGGCCTCGCCCTACGTGCCGGAGCGCAGCATCGTGCTGCTGGGCATCGATGACGCCGATCCCGCCGGTTCGCTGCACCGCTGCCTCGCCGTGCTGCCCGAGCATGTCGCGGTCGGCATCGCCGAACCAGGTGCGCTCGGCGAGACCCGCGCCTACCGCCTGCTCGCGGCGGTGATCGAGGACGAGTTCCGCAGCGCCGAAACGCGCAGCGCCGGGGCCGGGACGCGCCAGCCGATCTGCCTCGCGCTGCCGTTCCTCGCCGACGACCTGGCGGTGGCGGCGGTGGCCGGCGGCCTGCTCATCGACGGCATCGGCGACTGCCTCTACCTGCCGGCGGTGCGCGACCCGCGCGGTCTGGCCTTCACCCTGCTGCAGGCGGTCAAGGCCCGTGCCACCCGCGCCGACTACGTCGCCTGCCCCAGCTGCGGCCGCACCCAGTTCGACCTTTTCGAGGTGACGGCGCACATCCGCGAGAAGACCGCTCATCTCGACGGCGTGTCGATCGCGATCATGGGCTGCATCGTCAACGGCCCTGGTGAGATGGCTGACGCCGACTTCGGCTTCGTCGGCTCGGGCAAGGGCAAGGTCGACCTCTACCGCGGCAAGGAGGTGGTGCGCCGTAACATCCCCTTCGAAAGCGGCCGCGACCAGTTGCTGGAGCTGATCAAGGAGTCGGGGAAGTGGCGCGAGCCGGGGCCGTAACCATGCGTCGGCTGCGCCGTATAACCGCCATGCACGTCCTGCTCGCCCTCGCCCTCGTCCTCACCTGCGCCGCCGCCGAGCCCTGGAGCGGGGCGCTCCCGGCGCAGGGGCGGGTGCGCCTCGACCTCGACCTCGCCCTGCCCGATGGCGGCACCGCCGCCATCCGCGTGCACCATCCCGGCGCCGGCGCCGGCCCCTGGCCGGTGGTCATCCTCTCGCACGGCCTAGCCGGTTCGCGCGAGGGCTACTCCTTCCTCGCCGAGCGCTGGTCGGGACACGGCTACGTCGTGGTGCAGCCCAACCATCCGGGCAGCGACACCGATGCGTTCAGGCCGCTCAAGGGCCAGCCGCTCGAGCTGATGGCGGCGCTCAAGCGGGCGACCACCGATCTCACGGTGATCGTCGGACGTCCGCGGCTGGTCAGCCGGCTCATCGACGCGCTGCCGGCGTTGGAACTGGCGGTTCCGGCGCTGGCCGGGAGGCTTGATCGCGGGCGCATCGGCGTTGGCGGCCACAGCTTCGGCGCCTGGACGACGATGTGCGTCGCTGGCATGCAGGTGCGCGGCCCAGGCATCGGACCGTTCGACTGGTCTGATCCGCGGCCGCGCGCCTTCGCCGCGCTGTCGCCGGGCGGCCAGGGTCCGCACAGCCGGGCCGAGGACTGGGCCGGCATCGCCCGCCCGGTGCTGGTGATGACCGGCAGCGACGACCGCCAGCCGGCCTTCCTCGCCACGCCCGGCGAGGTCCGCGCCGGGACCTGGCGCCGCCAGGCCTTCGAGCTGATGCCTGCCGGCGGCAAGCTGCTCGCTTGGTTCGAGGGCGCCATCCACAGCACCTATTCCGGTGGGGCCGGCGCCCGGCTTATGGGCGAGCCGGAACCCGACCCGAGCCAGGTCGAGGCGGTGGCGGTAGTCACCCTGGCGTGGTGGGACGCGCAGCTGCGCAACGTGCCCGCCGCCCGCGCCTGGCTGGCCGACCCGGCCAGCCAGGCGGTGCTGGGGGCGTGGGCTTCGCTGACGGCAAAGTAGCTCAGCGCTGCGCCGCCATCTCCTCGACCGTCGGGCAGGTGCAGATGAGGTTGCGGTCGCCCCAGGTATTGTCGACGCGGGCGACGTGAGGCCAGAACTTGCGCGTGCGCACGTAGGGTAACGGGAAGGCGGCCTGCTCGCGGCCGTAGGCGTGCTTCCAGGTGTCGCCGCAGATCTCGGCCGCGGTGTGCGGGGCGTTCTTCACCGGGTTGTCGAGCTTGTCGGCCTTGCCGTCGGCGACCGCCTGGATCTCGGCGTGGATCGCCAGCATGGCGTCGCAGAAGCGCTCCAGCTCGGCGAACGGCTCGCTCTCGGTCGGTTCGATCATCAGCGTGCCGGCCACCGGGAAGGACAGGGTCGGGGCGTGGAAGCCGTAATCCATCAGCCGCTTGGCCACGTCCTCGGCGCCGATGCCGGTCTTCGCCGCGAGCGGACGCAGGTCGAGGATGCATTCGTGCGCGACCAGGCCCTTGGCGCCGCGGTAGAGCACCGGGAAATGCTTGCCCAGGCGGTGGGCGATCCAGTTGGCCGAGAGGATCGCCACCTTGGTCGCCTCGACCAGGCCGTCCCAGCCCATCATGCGGATGTACATCCACGGGATCGGCAGGATCGAGGCGCTGCCCCACGGCGCGGCGCAGACCGGGCCGGGATCGGTGCCGAAGCCGCCCACCGGCACCACGCCGTGCTTGGGCAGGAACGGGGCGAGGTGGCGTGCGACGCAGATCGGGCCGACGCCCGGGCCGCCGCCGCCATGCGGGATGGCGAAGGTCTTGTGCAGGTTGAGGTGGCAGACGTCGGCGCCGATCAGGCCCGGGCTGGTCAGTCCGACCTGCGCGTTCATGTTGGCGCCGTCCATGTAGACTTGGCCGCCGGCCTCGTGCACCAGCTTGGTCGCCTTGGCGATGCCGGGCTCGAACACGCCGTGCGTGCTGGGGTAGGTGACCATCAGGCAGCACAGGCGGTCCTGGTGCTCGGCGACCTTCTTCGCCAGGTCGGCGAGGTCGACGTTGCCATCAGCGTCGCATGCCACAGCCACCACGCGCAGGCCGGCCATGGCGGCGCTGGCCGGATTGGTGCCGTGGGCGCTGACCGGGATGAGGCAGGCGTCGCGATGGCCCTCGCCGCGCGAGCGCTGGAAGGCGCGGATCGCCAGCAGGCCGGCGTACTCGCCCTGGCTGCCGGAGTTCGGCTGCAGCGACACCGCGGCCAGGCCGGTGATGTCGGCGAGCCACTGCTCGAGCTGTGCGAACAGGCGCTGATAGCCCTGGGCGGTCGATTGCGGGGCGAAGGGATGCAGGCCGGCGAAGCCCTTCCAGCTGATCGGCATCAGCTCGGCGGCGGCGTTCAGCTTCATCGTGCACGAGCCGAGCGGGATCATGCTGTGGGTCAGCGACAGGTCGCGGCCCTCCAGCTCCTTGAGGTAGCGCATCATCGCCGTCTCGCTGCGATGGGCGTGGAAGACACCCTGGCGGAGGAAGGCGTCCTGACGCGCGAAGCCGCCGAAATCCGCCTTGGGCAGGCCGAGGTCGGCCGGGGTGAAGCGCGGATCCTCGCCGCCGTTGAACGCCGCCCACAGGTCGACGATGTCGGCGTCGGTGGTGGTCTCATCGAGGGCGACGACGACGTGCTGGGCGTCGGGCAGGCGCACGTCGATGCCGCGGGCGTCGGCGGCGCGCTGGATCTCGGAGGGCAGGCGCGGGCCGCGGCCGACCTTGATCGTGTCGAAGCACGGCTCGGTGCGGATCTCGTAGCCGAGGCGGTGCAGGCCGATGGCGAGCATGCGGGTCAGGCGGTGGACGCGGGTGGCGATGGCGGTCAGGCCCTCGGGTCCGTGCCAGATGGCGTAGGCCGCCGCCATGTTGGCGAGCAGGGCTTGCGCCGTGCAGATGTTGCTGGTCGCCTTTTCGCGGCGGATGTGCTGCTCGCGCGTCTGCAGCGCCAGGCGCAGGGCGCGGCCGCCGTTGCGGTCCTTGCTCACGCCGACCAGTCGGCCGGGCATCGAGCGCTTGAGCGCCTCGCTGACGGCGAAGAAGGCGGCGTGCGGGCCGCCGTAGCCCAGCGGCACGCCGAAGCGCTGCATGCTGCCGAGCGCGATGTCGGCGCCGAAGCTGGCGGGCGGGGCGAGGACGGTGAGGGCGAGGGGGTCGCAGGCGGCGCAGAGCAGCGCGCCGGCGGCGTGCAGCTTGTCGGCCAGCGGGCGGAAGTCGCGGATCGGCCCGTCGGTGCCGGGGTACTGCACCAGGGCGCCGATGACCGCGGCGTCGACCTGCACGGTGCGGTGGTCGGCGACGCGGACCTCGAGGCCGAGCTCGCGGGCGCGGGTGCGCAGCACGTCGATGGTTTGCGGGTGGACCTTCATCGAGACGAGGAAGATCGTCCCATCCGGCTTGTTGCCGGCGCACAGGTGCATGGCCTCGGCGGCGGCGGTGGCCTCGTCAAGCAGGCTGGCGTTGGCCACCGGCAGGCCGGTGAGCTCGGTGACCAGGGTCTGGAAGTTGAGCAGCATCTCCAGGCGGCCCTGGCTGATCTCGGCCTGGTAGGGGGTGTATTGCGTGTACCAGCCCGGGTTCTCCAGGATGTTGCGCTGGATCACCGCCGGCACGTGGCAGTTGTGGTAGCCCATGCCGAGGTAGCTGCGCCGCGGTTCGTTGAGCTTGGCCAGCTTGGCCAGCTCGGCGGTGGCCTCGGCCTCGCCGGCGGCAGGCGGCAGGTTGAGCGCCGTGCGGCGGCGGATGTCGCCTGGCACCACCGTGTCGATGAGCGCGTCCAGCGAGGCGTAGCCCATGGCCGTGGCCATTGCGGTGCGTTCGGCAGGCGTCGGTCCGAGGTGGCGGTCGACGAAGCGGTCGGGATGCGGGGCCAAGGTCATGGCGGGGGAGCATCATTGCCCCAGGGGCTAGGACAATGCCCTCCATTGCACCAGGGGTTAGGACAATGCCCCTCCATTGCACCAGGGGTTAGGACAATGCCCTCCATTGCACCAGGGGTTAGGACAATGCCCCTCCATTGCACCAGGGGTTAGGACAATGCCCCTCCATTGCACCAGGGGTTAGGGGTTAGGGCCGTAGGGCGGGATTGAAGCGGACCACCACGGCGCACGACGCATCACGCATTGAGACGTCAGCCGTTCCTACGATGCCATCCACACGGCCCTAACCCCTAACCCCTAACCCCTGGGGCAATGGCGTGGCACCCCCCAGTGGCAATGGCGCAACAATCCTGATCATGCCCGTTCCATGCTTGTGGACCTGCCCGACGAAACAGCGACCGCCGACCTGGCCCGGCGGCTCGCCCCGCATCTGCGCACTGGCGACCGCCTGGCCCTCGACGGGCCGATGGGGGCCGGCAAGACGACCTTCGTGCGGCACCTGGTCGCCGCCCTGGGCGGCGATGCAACGTGCGTCAGCAGCCCGACGTACACGCTTCTTCATCGCTACGAGAGCAATCCCCCTGTGATCCACGTCGACGCCTGCCGCCTCCAATCGCCCGGGCAGCTCGCCGCCCTCGGCTTCGACGAGTTGTGCGCCGACGCCATCGCCGCCATCGAATGGGCCGAGCGCATCGGTGAGGCGCTGGCCCCGACCTGGCGCTTCGCCTTCGCCCACGCGGCGGTTGGCCGTCAGGCGCGCGTCGAGGCGCCGGCGGGATTCCAGCCATGAGCGGTACCACGCGCATCGACCTTGACAACGGCGGCGCCGATCCGCTGGTCCGCGCCTACGTCGAGGCCAACCGCGCCACCTGCGCCGCCCACATCGTGCACTGGTGGTGGATCCTCTTCGGCGCTCTCGCCGCCGTCGCCGGCGCCATCGCAGTGTCGCAACTGGCCGGCACCCCCGAGGCTCTCACCGGGGCCGAGGGCGAGACGGTGCGTGCCATCCACAGCCTGGTCGGGAATCCCAGCGCCGCCCTGTTCGGCATGCTCGGTGGCGCCGCCATCATCGCCCTGGCGGGCTCGCTGATCCGGCCGCACGGCGTGCCTGCGGCGCAGGAGCCGTGGCTGGGCGCGGCCGTCGTCGCCTTCGCCTATCTGCTGCTCTATGACGCGCTCGCCTGCCTCGGCGTGGTCACCGGCCTGATCTGCGTCATCTACGCCTCGACCATCGTCTTCCGCCTGCTCGCCCTGGGCCTGGGTGGACGGTTGCCGCCCAAGGCGGTGATTCCGGCAGATGCGCCGGCCGACATGTGGCCGATGTACACCGTCCTCGTCCCGCTCTACCGCGAGCCTGAAGTGGCCTCGTCGATCCTCGCCAGCCTCCAGGGCCTCGACTACCCGCGCGAGCGGCTCGACGTGAAGCTGCTGCTCGAAGCCGACGACCCCGAGACCCTGCCAGCGCTGGAGCAGGCCGGCCTGCCGGACTGGATCGAGGTGGTCATCGCGCCGCCGGCCCACCCCAAGACCAAGCCGCGCGCCTGCAACCACGGCCTGGCCCGCGCCCGCGGCGAGTTCCTGGTCATCTACGACGCCGAGGACAAGCCCGATCCCGACCAGCTCAAGCAGGCGGTGATGCTGTTCCGCGCCAGCCCGCCGACCACGGCGTGCCTGCAGGCCCAGCTCGCCTACCACAACCACGCCCAGAACCTGCTGACGCGCTGGTTCGCCATCGAGTACAATGTGTGGTTCCGCCGCTATCTCAGCGGCCTCGAGCGTCTGCGCGTGCCGGTGCCCCTCGGCGGCACCAGCAACCACTTCCGCACCGAGGTGCTGCGCCAGCTCGGTGGCTGGGATCCGTTCAACGTCACCGAGGACTGCGATCTGGGCGTGCGCCTGCATGTCGCCGGACATCGCACACGCATGCTCGACTCGGTCACCTGGGAAGAAGCCAACAGCCGGGTGGGCAACTGGATCCGCCAGCGCAGCCGCTGGCTCAAAGGCTACCTCATCACCCATCTGGTGTGGTGGCGCCGGCCGTTGTGGCTGATCAGCCGGCTCGGGCCGTGGGGCGCCTTCGGCTTCATCATGAGCGTGTTCTGCGTCGCCGCGCTGTCGGCGCTCAACCTGGTGCTGTGGCTGTCGACCGCGGTCTACGGCACCCTGCTGGCGACCGACCTCTCGAACGGCTTCCGCCTGTGGGAGCTGCTCGCCAGCCGTCATCCGGTGCCGGTGGATCCGCTTTCGGCGGTTGAGCCGCTGAGCTGGCAGATGCTCTACACCGGCCGGCTTGAAGACCCGGTCCTGGGCACCATGTCGGTGGTGTTCTTCATCGCCGCCATCGCCCTGACCCTCGGCAATCTCGCCTTCATCGTCACCGCCGCGGTGTTCGGTCGTCGGCCTGGCCAGCAGGGCCTGCTGCTGCCCGCGCTGCTGTCACCGTTCTATTGGGTGCTGATCAGCATCGCCGCGTGGAAGGGTGTGTGGGAGGTCATCACCAAACCCCATTACTGGCAGAAGACGCTGCACGGGTTGGGGAAGTAGGAGTTGGCCGCTGGCCGCTGGCCGCTGGCCGCTGGCTGCTGGCTGCTGGCTGCTGGCCGCTGGCCGCTGGATGTCTGGATGTCTGGACACAGCACTCCGCTTCCAGCTTCCAGCTACTGGCTTCCTGCCACCGGCTGCAAGCTCGTAATCACCAGATTGGTCACGCCGGTCACCACCATTTGCACGGCGATCGCCGCCAGCAGCAGGCCCTCAAGTCGCAGCACGATGCCCAGGGTCGAGGCGGCGAGGTGCTTCTGCATGCGCCCGGCCAGCAGCAGCACCACCAGGGTGACGATGCCGGTGAGGACAATGGCGATGAGCAGCGGAAGCATGCCGCCGACGCCCTTGCCGCTGCCACCCAGGACCATTACCGTGGCGATCGAACCTGGGCCGGCGAGCATCGGAATGGCCAGCGGGATGATACCGACCTCCTGCTTCTCCACGCCTTCCGCGATCTCCGGCTCGGTCACCCGCATCCGCGTCTGCCTCACCTGGACGAAGTCGAGGGCGATGATGAACAGCAGGATGCCGCCAGCGATGCGGAAGGCATCGATCGAGACGCCGAAGAAGTCGAAGATGTGCTGGCCGATCAGGCAGGCTAGCGCCAGGGCCAGGGTCGAGGCGATGGCGGCGATCCAGGCCGTGCGCCGGCGGCGCTCAGGCGCATCGTTCTGAGTCATGCCGAGGAACAGCGGCACCGCGCCGATCGGGCTGACGATGACGAAGATCGGGATGAAGACCTTGACGATGTCGATCAGCATCGGCGGGCTTCAGCGTGAGGCGTCGGGCAACGAGCCGTAGGCGATCGCCGCCTCGCTGCGCAGCTTGGCGACCAGCGCCTTGGTCCGCGCCTCCAGCTCGCGCTCGAGGATGTCCTGGATCAGGCGGTCGCGCGTCTCGGCCAGGGTGACGGCGCGGGCCGGGCGCTTGCCCAGCACCTGGGCCAGGTCGATGCCGGCCTCGTGGACGTGCGGGATGAGCAGTGCCGGGTACGGCCCATCGGTGGCGAAGGCGCGTTCGACCAGCGGCTTGGGGATGCGCCGGGCGCTCTCGTCGGCGCGCCGGCCCTCGGCATCGACCCAGCCGACGCGACCACCCGGGCCGCTGGCGTCCCAGGCCTTGCCGAACGCCTCCCAGGCCTTGGCGAAGGTGACCTCCTTGCCGGCGATCTGGCGATGCAGCAGGTTGACCACGCCCTGCAGGCGGGCCTGCTCCTCGGCGGTGACCTTGCCGGCGGAATCGCGTTTCCACGGCATGTGCATGACCGCGAGGTCGACCGAGGCGCGTTCGTCCCAGCGCGCGCGCTCGGCGTCGAGCTTGGCCTGCAGGCGGGCGTCATCGTACTCGCCGGCGATCTGCCGCCGCACCAAGCCATGGATGCCTGCGAGCATGCGCACCGCCGGCTGGGCGAGGAACTGCTCGACGCTGATCTTCTCCTTCACCCGCAGGAAGCTGGCGAAGTCGACGTGGCCCTGGCCCGAGGCGGTGACGCGGCGCTGGAAATCGCGCTCCATCAGGCGGAATTCCGCCGCCAACAAGGCATCGTCGATGGCGATGCCGGCCTTGGCCACGGCCTGTTCGACCACGCTGATGTCGATCAGTTCCTCGCGCACCTTGGCGCCCTTCTCCTTGACCAGCATGGCCGCCAGCTCGCGCTTCTTCAGCTGGTGGCCGCCGACCGCCATGACCACGGCGTCATCGTTCAGCTCCTCCCAGGCGAGGCCGTCGAGGTGGCCCTGGACCCAGTTGAGCAGGGCGTCGGAGCCCTCGCGCTTGAGCAGCGCCTGGGTCAGCTGCGGCAGGGTGATCTCGACTGCGCCGACGCGGGCGATGACGCCGGGCGGCAGCGGAGCGGCTTCGCCGGCGAGGAGGAGGGAGGCGGCGAGCAGGAGGAGGGGGCG
>JAIFKN010000220.1 GCA_020049615.1 bacterium
GTCGCTGGCGAGCAGCGCCGGCAGCAGCTGTGCGGCCGGCACCGGCAGGGCGGCGGCGAGGCGGGCGGCGCCACGTCGGCTGGCCGGATCGCCATCGCCCAGCCGCGCCAGCAGGTCATCGGCCGTCCACGCCTTGGCTGCCTCGGCGAGGGCCGGACCTGAGGCGGGCAGGCGCAAAGCCTCAGCCGGATCGGCTGTTTCAGCAGCCGCAAGCGCAGCCGCGAGCAGGCAGGAGACCAATCTGAAAATCGCAGTCGAAGGGACAGGAGGCACAGAGGCACAGAGACTCGAAGAGGATCGACATGGCCACATCTTCGCTCTCAGGGCGGATATGCAGAGGGGGAAGGAAGCTTCCCCTCCTGCGAATCTCTGCGTCTCTGTGCCTCCTGTGCATCGAATCTCCAGAATAGGGCTCATGGCGGGGCCTCCATGGCCGTACGCCACGCCTTGGCCTGGGCCTCGCGCAAGTCGGGGTCGGCGAAGGCGTCATAGCCGTGCGTCTCGTCGCTGTCGCCGGCCAGGGTGGCGGCTGCGTCGCAGCGCACCGACAGGCGCACGTCGACGAGGAGCGGCCACAGCAGCGCCCGCGCCTCTCGCCGGGAGGCGAGGGCGCCGCGCACCGCCGCACGCATGCCGGCGGGGCCGTGGCCGAGCATCGCCGCCAGCTGCGTCCGCCCCTCTTCGCTCGCGGCCATGGCGACGGGGTCGATGCGTCGGGACAGGACGCTGGCCTGGCCGGCCTGGCTGTCGCCGTTGAGGGACAGCACGCGCAGGGTGGTCGCAAGATCCTCGGGCTTGAGGTAGCCGCCGACCCGGCGCACCTCCTTGCCGGCGCGGTTGATCAGCACGAGGGTGGGGAAGCTGCGCACGCCCAGCAGGGCTGCGAGATCGGGCCGTTGGGCCGCGTCGAGCACGGTCAGCACCACTTCGTTGGCCGACCGCAGCACGGCCGGTGCGCTCGACGACTCCTCGATCATGCGATGGCACCAGCCGCACGACGGGTGGCTGACCAGCACGGCGAGCGGCCGCGGTCCGGCGGCGTCGCGGGCCAGGGCGGCGGCGGCCTCGACATCGCGGCGCCATGGCCCCTCGTCCTCGGCGGCGAACAGGCAGACCGTCAATAGCAGCAGGGGGGCGAATCTCATCATTCGACCAAGGCGTAGATCAGGACGTTGGCGACGATCTCCTCGGCCGCCTTCACCTCGTTGCCGCCACAGCAGCAGCAGCCCTGGGTGTGGGCGGTGTCGTTGAGACCCTCCGGGGAGAACAGGCAGACCAGAACGAGGCGGTGCCGCCGTGCGACAGGGGGGCGGCTGAGATCGGGAACAAGGTCTTGAAGATGGCGTGGTCAAGGCCGATTTCGGCGAGGCAGCCGGATCCGAAGATCTGCTCCATCTCGGTGGTGAAGCTGGCGTTCCACTGCTGCGAGGAGCAGCCGGCGCTCGCCAGCAGGAAGCCGCCGGTCGAAAGCCAGGTCTTGAGGTTGGCGCGCTCTTCCGGCGTGAGACGGAAGGGTTCCTGGCCGTTCATCACCACGAACGGCACCGAGGCGAGATCGGCTGGATCGGCCAAACGAACGCCGCGCATGCGTGTCGCCGCGTCGATGCCGGCCTCGGCCTTGACCGTGGTCAGGAAGCGGTCGGAGAAGCACACCGAGGTCTTGTCCCCGGCGTAGGTCAGGTTGCCGACCTCGATGCGTCGCGGTTCGGCGGACCAGGCGCAGATCACGGCCAGCGCAAGCAGCACCAGCCGTACACAGCAGATCACAGTCGAATTCACAGGAGACACGGAGACACAGAGCCTTGAGGAGGTTCGCATGTGCGAAGTCGAGGCATCCTCTCCTTCGAACCTCTGTGTCTCTGTGCCTCCTGTGGATCGAAACGCTGGCTTCGGGCTCATGGTGCTTCCAATGTCTTGAAGTAGGTCTCGACCAGCCGGCGTTCCTCGCTGCCCAGGGTGCTGCGGGTGGCGCCGGAGCCGCGGGCGTTGCCCGCCTTGCGCACCGCGCGGCCGAGACCGCTGGCTGAACCGGAGGCGGCCATGGCGCCGATCGGATCGCCGCCGTCGCGGCTGTGCTCGCCGCCCAGGTCGCCGAGGTTCTCAGGGCCATAGAGGTCGGAGCTGGCGCTGGGCAGCGAGCCGCCGAGGTCGTCGCCGCCATAGCCGAGCCACATGCCCATGCCGGACGAGCCGCGACCGCCCAGCCCCCACATCCCGGCGGCCAGGCCCAGTCCGCCGAGGTCGTTGCCGAACTTGTCGCTCCAGCCCATGCCCATGCAGGCGCCGCCGGCGCAGGCGCCGCCGCAGCGTCCGATCTGCGGCAGCAGGCCGAGCAGCCGGTCGCGGGCCTCGCTGGCCAGGCGGTGCGCTTCGCGGCCGTCGCCGGCGCGGGCGGCGGCTGCCGAACGCTGCTTCAGCTCCTGGGCGCCGCTGTCCTCCAGCATCTTCAGCAGGCGCTCCATCTCGGCGGTTTCGCGCGGCAGGTTGCCGCGTTCGCGTTCGATCCATGCCCGCGCCAGCTCGCGCCAGGTGCCCAGCTCCTGGGCGAGCAGCTCCTCCTGCTGGCCGAGTTCGGACAGGCGCAGCAGGTCGCCGTCGGTCGGCCGGCGGTGGCCACCCAGCGGCAGCAGGCGCTCGACCGTGTTCTGCTCGGCGTCGGCGAGCTGGCCGAGGCGGCGGGCGAGGTCGGCGCCGCGGGCGCGTCGGGTCAGCTCGGCGAGATCCTTGGCCAGGGCTGCGGCATCCCAGCTCGGACGCTTGCCCTCGGCGAACTCGCGTGCCGCCTTGGCGATCGCGTCCTGCAGGTCGGGCTCGACGCGGAACAGCGGTTTCGGCCGCTTCATCGCCTCGACCTTGGCGGCCAGGGCGTCGGCCCGCGCCTCCAGCTCCTTGAGCTTGCGGTCGAGCTCGTCGCCCGGCGGCATGGTCTTCTTCAGTTCGTCGCGCAGCTTCTGCAGTTCGGCCAGCTCGCCGACCAGCGGCCTGTATTTCATCTCCAGGGCCGAGCCGTCGAGGCGTTGCAGCAGGAAGCTGTTGTACTCGTCCCAGGTCACCACCTGGACGCGGCGCAGGGCCACCGCCGAGGGCTTGCCCGGCCGGCCGTCGGCCTGCACCACGGGGTCGCTGTCGCGCACCACCGCCGACAGCGCGATGATGTCGCCGGGGTCGGCTCCCAGCCGGGTGAGATCGAGCGCGCCGCGCCATTCCCAGGTGCGGTCCGTGGGCGTCGCCGCCGCCGCGGTCGGCACCGGCAGGCCGTTGACCTCGCGGGCGCGCAACGCAGCGGACAGGCCGAGATCGTCGGAGCCGACGGCGCGGAAGGGGACGATGCTGTCGGGCGTGGCGTAGGCGTCGCGGGACGGCTCGGCGAAGTCGGCACGCGGCGCCTGGTCGGCGCGCGGCGACAGGCGCAGCGGCTCCTCGGTCTCGCCGATCGCCCCGTCGCCGGCCTCCAGGCGCAGGCGCCACAGGCCGGGCCGGGCCGGCAGGACGGCGGCGCCGTCGACCAGCGGCAGGCGCGTCCACGCTCCGGCGTCGCACGCTAGCAGCACGGCGGCGAGCGGCCGGTTGGCGGTTGGCACCAGGCGCAACGAGGCGCCGGTCAGGGCGTCGAGCTGGGCCTGCTCGCCATGGCGCAGGCGGCGTTCGCTGGGCGGCAGCCTGGCGTAGGCCGGCTGGTCGAGGCGCAGGTCGAGGCTGACCAGCTCGGGCAGCGGATCGATCGCCAGGGCGTGGCGGTGGGTGCGCGTGCCGCCGCCTTCGGCCCACAGCAGCAGCGGCCGTTCGACCCGCGCGACCTCGGCGGCCCAGCGCTGCGGTCCGACCGGGAACATCGCCAGCCGCGACTCGCGGCCGTCGTCGCGCACCACCAGGACCGGGGCGGCGCAGGCGCGGCCCTCGGCGGCGACCTCGACCCGGGCGGCGTGGCGGGCGCGCACGCGGTCGGGCACCCCGGCCCAGACCAGGGTGGTCGGGCTCCACGGCGGGTGGTCGCCGAGCGGGTCGCTCCAACGCGCGAAGACGATGCCGGCGAGGCGCGGCGCCATCGCCCAGGTCAGAGCGATGATCGCCAGGCCGGCAAGCGTCAGGACCAGCCAGCGCGGGGCGCGCGAGCGCGGCAGCCGCGCCGTAACGCCGTCGAGCGGCAGGCGGGCGGCGAGCTGGCTGGCGGCGGCGAGGGCGAGCTGGTCGCTGCGCCGGGCAAGTTCGAGGGCCTGGGCGAGCGTGCGCTGGCCGTCGCCGCAGGCGGCTTCGACGGCGCGCACCGCGGCGTCGCCCTGCGGGGCCAGGCCGCGCCAGCGCAGTGCCAACGCGGCGAGACCAGCTGGCGCCGCGGCCAGCCACAGCCAGCCGACCGCCTGGCGCACCCGGTCGCCCAGGGCGAGGGCGGCGTCGGCGGCGCCGAGCACGATGGCGGCGGCGACCAGCAGGGCGGCGAGCGCCGCGCACCACGCGGCGGCGCGGCGCGAGCGGATCACCGCCTGGGCGTTGCGGACGGCTTCAGACGCGTCCATAGCGGGTCCTTCGCAGCCACCATTCGCCGGCGAGCATGGTGACGAGGATGAGCGTCCACCACCACCACGCCACGGTCAACGGCACCGGGCGCGGCGCGTCGGCCATCAGCTCGGCGCGACGGGCCAGGCGGGCGCCGAGCGCGGCGGCCTCGGCCGCGGTGGTGACGGTGCCGCCGGTTGCCGTGGCCAGGCGCTCGAGGCGGCGGTCGCGGCGTGCCGTGTCGGTCAGCTCGCGCAGGTCGGCCTCGACCGGCAGGGTCAGACGCTGGCCGCCGGCCTCGATCCGCCACAGGCCGGGCTGATCGAGCAGCAGGGCGGCGGCGCCGTCGGCGAGGGTGAGTTCGCGCTTCGCCTGGTCGGGCGCCAGCACGCTCAGCAGCCTGCCGCCGGCGGCCAGGCGCGCGGTCTGGCCGGCGCGGTAGCGCGGCCGGTCGGCCGACAGGCCACCTGGATCGCGCACCGCCAGGCGGGCGAGCTGGCGCCATAGCCGGCCGGCGGCGTCCTCCTCGCGGCCGAGGTTCCAACGCCACAGACCCTCGGCGTTCACCGCGATGACCCGGCCGGCGCCATGCCGCCGCAGCACCGCCAGGGGGTGACCGGGCTCGCCGAGCAGCACGCTGCTGCCCGGGCGCAGGCCGTCGGCGCCGCGCGCCAGCACCTGCGGCAGGCCGGGCAGGAGCTCGGCGGGCAGCAGCGGTGCAGTCCCTGGGGTGGCGACGACGGCGAGTTCGCGCGGCGGCTCGGCTGACCACAGCACCGGATCCAGCCCGGCCAGGGCCTCGTCGCGCAGGCCGGGAGCGAGCAGGATGAGGCCGGCGCCCTCGGACACCGCAGTGGCGATGGCGGCGATGGCCTCGCGGTCGAGGATGCGCTCGGGTTCCAGCCCGAGGACGATGAGATCAGCGGCGGCCAGCGCGGCGCGGTCGGCGCGCGGCGCTTCCTCGCCGGCTGCGCCGGTGGCCAGGGTGCGCGAGCCGGCGCGCCAGTGCGCGATGGTCGCCAGCTGGCGGTCGCGCCGCCACGCCCGCACCGCCACCCCGGAATCCCACCACGGCCGGCCTTCGGCGACGACCAGGCGCAGGGTGGTGTCGACCACGCGCACGGCGCAGGTCGAGACGTTGTCGAGGGCGCTGGCCTCGCCGTCGAACGCCGGCAGGGCGGCG
>JAIFKN010000294.1 GCA_020049615.1 bacterium
TGGTCGACCGAGTCAACCAGAGCACGTGGCCGTCGCTAGCCCTTGTTAGTCCTGCGTTGCTCAGTCACGGGAACTGAAAGGGCTCGATGCTCCCTGTACCGGTCCCGCCGATCCACAGGCAGCCTCCCTGGCGCAGCGCGCTGTTGCGGTCGAAGGCGCTGCCCGACAGCCGCCAGTCGGCGTTGCCGAAGCGGATCGCCCCGCCCAGGCCGTCCTCGCCACCTGCGCCGGTGGCGGTGTTGCTCTCGAACCAGCACGCTTCGACGTCGATCCGGTCAAGCTTGTAGCCCCAGAGGAAGGCCGCCCCGCCCTGACGAGCCGCCCGGTTGCCGATGAAGCGGCAGCGGCGGACGACCAGCTGGTCGCCGATCTCATCATCGATCTTGGCGCTCGCTCCGTCGGTGTAGATGCCGCCTCCGTGGTTGGTGGTACCCGCCTTGACCACCGCCTCGTTGCCTTCGAACAGGCAGTCCTCGACCGTCATGCGCCCGAGCATGTTGCCGATCCCTCCACCGTTCGTGCCGCGGTTGCGGCGGAAGGTGCAGCGTCGCACCTCCAGCACGCCCTCGCTGCCGATGGCGATGCCGCCGCTGCCCAGTTCGGTGCCGGCGATGGATCCGTCGTTGTCCTCGAACAGGCAGTCGGACGCCCGCAGGGTGCCACGCCAGGTGACCCGCACCGCCCCGCCACCGCGTTCGGCCAGGTTGCCACGCAGTTCGCAGCGTTCGAGGACCAGCGTCGAACCGGCCCGCGCCAGGATGGCGCCGCCGGCCCCGCTTGCGTCGTCGGCTCCGCGTGCGGAGCCGCCACTCAGGACCAGGCCGCGCATGGCGACCGTCACCGGTTCGCTCCAGGATCCGTGTTCGATGCACAGGGTGAACAGCCGGGTGCGTCCGCCGCCCGAGATCTCGATGCGGGCAGCGCCGGCGTCGATCACGGCGTCGCATTGCACGGCGATCGGCTTCGACAGCACGATGGGTCGCCCGGCCAACGGCGGTGCGAAGGTCACGGCGACCTTGCCGCCACCGGACAGCGCCTGGCGCAGCGAACCCGGGCCATCGTCGGCCGTGGTGGTCACCAGACGATCGGCAGCAGCGAGGACGCCGCAGGCGAGGAAGGCCAGGGCGATGGCGGAGCGCATGCCAGCATGGTGCGCTCCCGGTGGACAGGCGGCATGAGCAGATGCGCACCTGGAGCGTCAAAGTGCGCAATCAGCCCGAGCGGGCTGGACAATTCTGATTGCGCAGCCGCACCTTCAAATCACGCAATCCCCAGTCCGTGATCGACAACGGGTCCCGACGGAGTATGCTTTGTCCATTGGGGACCCCATGAATCGACGCTTCACAAACCTTGGCGCATTCACCCTGATCGAACTGCTGGTGGTCATCTCGATCATCGCCATCCTCGCGGCGATGCTGCTGCCGGCGGTGGGGCTGGTGCGTGATGCCGCCCGCGGCATCTCCTGTTCCAACAGCCTGCGCCAGGTCATGGTCGCCAGCCTGGTCTACGCGGACGACGAGGAGGGCATGATGCCCGACATCAAGCAGAGCGCTACGCGCATGTGGTTCACCCTGATCGCCCCGTATTGCGAGACCTCGTCCTCGGATGATGGTCAGGATGTCATGACCTTCCGTTCCACCGGGAAATCCATCCTGCGCGGCTGCCCGACCTACCCGTACGACCCCAATGTCTTCTGGCGGCCCGGCTACGGCATGAACGGCTGGCCCATGCTTGGCGGCAGCCAAAGCCACAGCAACTGGAACGATGGCGTCGGCTGGGGTGCTCCGCCCACCCACTTCGCGGTCGGGAGGATCAAGCCGAGTGCCCAACGCATGGCCTTCGCGGACGCGGGGGACTGGTATTTCAAGGGTGCGACGAATGCCGCAGATTGTGGCAACCTGCCTGGATTGGGTGCCCCGGTCAGTCCGCTGCGTCACCGTCGCAACATCAATTCGGCCTTCTTCGACGGGCACGTCGCCGCAGTGCCGATCGGATCCGTCGGCGACTTCACGGTCCTGCCGTGAATCGACTGACCAAGCTCCTCCTGCTGCTGGGCCTGTCCTTGGCCGCCATGCTGGGCTTGTATGCCGCCTGGCTCGAGCCCGAGCCCATCGTCAGCCAGAGCAGCCACGCCTCGGGACGTGGCGAATGGCTGGTCTATAACAAGGCCGGGACGCGCATCGGCAGTCTGGTGTTGGATGAAGGCTCTGCGACCTGGACGGCAGATCCACGGGTGCAAGCCGCCTGCGACATCAGTCTCGGTCAGGATGGTGCCGTCACGGTCGATGCCCGGGCGGCAATCGGTCCGTTGGGCAAACGCTTCAGCCTTGTTCCAGGCAAGTTGGCGTGGTCGATCAGCGGTCCGCAGGGTGGATTGACCGCCATCACCGGTGCACCAGCCGTCCTCGCGCCTGCGGCGCCCTGAGCCATCCGTTTTCAACCCGGATGCAGGCGTGAACTCCTGCCTCGCACCACCCAGGCATCGGGATGCTCGACCGCCGCTATGCCCTTCGCCGGCAGCATGGCGTCGGCGTGCGCGTACTGCATGAAGAAGGCCCGGCGCGGAGCGTTGCTGCGGTTGGCCAGGCTGCGGTGCGGCGTATAGCCCGAGAACATCACCGCCTCGCCGGCCCGCAATGGTGCCGGAACCCCATCCCCGGTTACCGGAACCTGGAGATGCCAACTGTCAGCACGTGGATGGTGGTGCGGCAGCAGTCCCTGGCGATGGCTGCCCGGCTGCAACCAGACGCAGCCGTTGACCGTGTCGACATCGTCCAGCGCGACCCACACCGTCACGTTGGTGCCTGGAGACACGTCCACATAGCCGTTGTCCTGGTGCCAGGTGAACTCGCCCCGTGCCGCATCGTCATCGGGCATCTTGGTGACGAACTGGTTCCACCACAGCACCACGTCGTTCCCCAAGGATCCGGCGACGGCGGCGAGGTGCGGCCCGTCGATGGCCAAGCGGCGCGCCCCGGGGCAACGACGCATCACCAGGCACCAGAACAGCGTGCTGGCATGGCGCTGATCGCTGCTGATCGCGGAGCGCAGCGCGGCCTCGTCGGCGCGGCAGGCCGCCAAGCCGTCGTCATCGAGCACCCGGCCGAGGCGGATGAATCCGTCATGGCCATAGTGCTCGAGTTGCTGTTTGGTGAGTCGGATGTCGGGGGTCATCGTCTCTGCCCGGAAGTCAGGCGGTGGCGAACGAGGCACGGTACTCGTTCAGGCGATCGGCGGCTCGGCGCGCCTCGTCGGCGGTGTCGACGCAGACCTCGATCACGCTGCGGGTCCCGGCCATGGCGCCCTGGCGCAGATCCAGCGCCTGCGGCGTGTGGCACATGTGCATTTGCAGGCACGAGCCAGCGAAGTGCTGATACGCATCGAGGATGTAGTCGTCAGCCTGATGATGCGGCTTGACGAAGTTCAGGACCTTCAGGCCCGGAACCGAACGGAAATTGTCCCACTGGTGGCGGGCTGATGCGCAGCAGTGGATGCCGATCCCGCCGTAGCGCTCGGACAGGGCAGCGAGGTGGGGCTGGACGAAGGTGCGGAAGGCCTTGGGCGACAGCGAACCGACCTCGTCCTCGGACAGGGTCAATCCGCCCTGCATGTAATAGTCGGGGAAGTGCGCGACGTAGCCGGTGCCGAAGCGGTCGAACCAGGCGTCCAGGAAGCCGGTGACCAGCTTCGCCGCTTCGGCCGACAGGCCATGCACGGCAGCAGGATCGTCGGCCATGGCGGTGAACAGTCCGGCCTTGTCCCAGACCAGCGAGGCGATGTCGAGCGGGCTCTGGACGTCGAACATGCCCAGCACCGCATCCCCGCCGGCCCGCGAGCGCGCCTCGGCGGCGAAATCGAGATACCAGGGCAGGTGGGTCGCGGACAGGTCGGGAGCCGAGATGCGCGCCGCCCCAGCGGCATCCTGCACGGCGGCGAGGGCGAAGGGACGCTCGCCATCCGGAACATGGACCGGACTGCCCAGGGCCTCGGCGAACATCTCGGTGCCGTTCAGTACGTGCAGATAGGGGATGGCATCGTCGTGCAGCCACTCGGCCCGCAGCCGCATCGCCTCGTGGCGGCGGAGGACATGGTCCATCCAGGCCGTGCGATTGCTGCGCAGTGGGCAGGGTGCCGGGGGCAGCGTCCGATCCGTCTCGGCGCAGCGGATCAGGAACACGAAGCCCGGGGCGGCGTCCGCTCGCTGCAGATCCAACCATCGCGACTTGCGATCCGCGATCGTTGAGCCGCTCCTACTTCCAGGCAGATGTGCGTGCATCATGCCGTATCGTACGCCGCATATTCACATGAACCATGTCATTGCCGATCACGACTTGTCATCGATGATCATGGCGTGGGCTACTTCGACGACCTCGTCCTGCATAGTGGAGCAGTCCTGCCCAGGTGCACCGCCTATCTCGACCGTCGCTTCCCTGGCGCCTGGTCGCTGGAGTACCTGCATGCGGGCAGGATGGAGATGGCGATCGATGGGGCTCCCCGGGTCATCCTCGACCGCCCCGCGGCCTTCTGGCATCTGCCCGACCGCCGGTACCGCTACGGCGCCTGCGACCGTCGGGGATGGGATCACCACTGGCTCATCCTGCATGGTCCGCGAGCGGCGCGTCTCATCGGCGAGTTGCAGCGGGTCCATCCCGCCGGATGGGCCGCGGTCGCCGACCCGGCCGCATTCCAGGCCCGGATGCGGTTCGCCATCGAACTTGCCCGCCGCGGAGATCCCGCCCGGCATTCCGAGGCGGTGGCGGCGGTCGAGGGACTCGTCGCCGGTCTGGTCTGCGCTCCACAGGCTGGCGGACGCACGGCTGCCATAGCCGCCCTGGCCGAGCGCATGCGTCTCGATCCGGCGAAACCCTGGCCGCTCTGCGCTGAAGCGGCATCCATCGGCCTATCCGAGGTCCATCTGCGGCGTCTCTTCCGCCGGACGACCGGCCTGAGTCCGATGGCCTGGTGCCTGGCGGCGCGCATGCAGGCCGCCGTCCGGGCGCTGTCCGATGGGGCCCCAGTCGCGGCCGCGGCTGCGGCCGCGGGTTACCGCGATGCCTCCCAGTTCTCACGCATGTTCCGTCGCCACCACGGAGCATCGCCCCGGCGTTGGCGCAGCGGCCTGCCGATCACTGGCGTGTTGAGCAACCGCGAGTGACGAAAAGTGGCGTTGACTGGCCATCCTGAAGGGGATTGCGCATCTGCCATTCTGGCCGGCAAGCGCCTTGGCCGGCGGATGGCGCCTCGCCTATGCGTCGAACGCCATCGGGTCTGCTCCCGACCTGTCGCGCAGTTCAGAAATCCAGGCCCGACTCCTGCTGGCTGCGCCAGCCTTGCAGCTCGAACCAGTCGGCGGCGATGACCTCGTCCGCAGCCGCGGACAGGCCGACGACCAGGCCGACGCAACCGCCGCTGAGATCGGTGGACAGCAGCCGGCTTTGCATTTTGTGTTTCAGGATTTCGCAGCCGCCGCTGCGCACGCGTAGCAGGAAGGCCCACGGGTTGCCGAGGATCTCGATCTCGACCGGACCGGCGCATGTGGCTGAGGCCACCTCCTGGGTCCAGTCCTCGAAGGTGCGACGCATGGCCACCCGGTCGGCGTGCAGTTCGATGTCGACGCGCGCAGTCTCCGAGGTGAACAGGCTCATTGAACCACGGCCCTCGACCAGGCAGGAGGCACGCATCCAGGGCTGCTCCACGCGCCGCGCGACCACGCCCGGTCCGCGCACGGTCAGCCAGCCTGCCCGCTCGCTCAGCGAGGCGCTTGCCGTGCCACGCAGGCTGATCCAGGCCGGCCCAAGAGCGCCCTCGGAGAAGTCATCGCGGTCCGCCCGCTGCGGCCACGGCTGGAGCGGAAATGGCGCGGGCAGTTCCGACTCCGGCGCCTCGATCACCGGCCAGCCGTCGCGCCAAGCGAGCGGTGCGAGGAAGCTCTCGCGGCCGAGCGTGTGCCACGAACCGCCCAGCCCACCGCAGTTGCGCACGCCGAGGAAGCAGATCCACCAGCGCTGGTCGGCTGTGCGGAAGAGATCGCCATGCCCGGTCGATTGGATCGGATGGGCAAGCCGGTCGCGCTGGGTGAGGAGCGGATTGTGCGGGCAGGGTTCGTAGGGCCCCCACGGCGAGCGGGAGCGCGCCGCTGCGACCAGGTGACCGCGCTGGTAGAAGCCGCCTGCGACGACCAGCACATACCAGCCGTCATGATGCACGAGATGGGGCGCCTCGACGCCGAAGATCCCGCTGCCATCCCACAGGTCACGCACCGGCGAGGTCGGCCGGCCGCTCAGCGGATCGAGGCTGCAGCCATAGATCATCCCGCCATCGCGCGTCCCGGTGAACCAGCAGGTGCCGTCGTCATCCCAATCGAGCGAAGGATCCCAGCCAGGCAGGTCGAGCCAAACCGGTTCCGACCATGGACCTTCCGGCCGTTCGGCGTGGACGATGAAGTTGCCGCCGTGCTCGCAGTTGGTCGTGATCAGATAGAAGCGGCCGGCATGATGGCGCAGGGTCGGGGCCCATATCCCGCCATTGAGTCCGGCGCGTTCGAGGGGCAGCTGGCTTGGCCGGTCGAGGGCGTTGCCGATGTGACGCCAATGCACCAGGTCGCGGCTGTGGTGGATCGGCACGCCCGGGAACCAGCTGAAGCTGCTGGTGGCGATGTAGATGTCCTCACCGATCGCGCAGGCGCTGGGGTCGGGGTTGAAGCCGCTGATGATCGGGTTGCTCAGGCGTGAAAGCATCGCCGTGATGCTCCCCATCAGTCCCCTGGTCGCAATCGTGTGATCGGATCCGGTTACGATGGCATGGGGTCTGCGCTGGCGGGCCGATCAGGGAATCATGCGAGACGGATCCCACCAGCGTTTTCGACCCGCAGGTCGTGCGTCCCGAGATCGGCGGCCGGGATCCCGGCGAAGACCAGTCCCGCATGAAGACCCCCCGGCTGCTGCTACAGCCGACTCGCCGCCCTTCGATGGGAGGCGGGCCTGGTCATGGCGGAGCAGTCCGGGTTAGCTGTGGCCTTGTGATTGGTGGCGTTACTTGCGCGCCGACGCGAAAGCCCGTACCGCCACACCGTCCACGGCCGGTGCGCTGGTGCGCAGCGCGGTGACCAGCTGACCCTGGGCGTCCAGGCTGGCGACGGTCGCATACGACAAGCTGTACAGATCGAAGCCCCGTGGGCCGACGAACTCGGCCTTCGGTGAAGCGAGAAGGGCCGGCACGTTTGCCGGTCCGTGGTCATCGATCAAGCGCACGGCCTGGTCGAGCCGCGGCGTCAGCGTCCTTGCCTGAACCAGACGACCGTCCTTCTCACTCAGGGTCTCGGCGAGCACGGCACTGCCCTCCTCCAGCCACAGGGGAAGGCCAGGCATGCAGGTATGGGCGATGCGGTGGATGAACTCGTGCTGGAGGCGCTCTTGCAGACGTTCACGCGGGCACCACCAGCCATACACCGCCGCATCGGACCGGGCGTAGCAGAAGCGCATGGCGCCGCTGAAGCCGGGCAGGTTCTGCCGTCCGAAGGCGGCGTAGCGGGTCTCGTTGTCGAGCAGGCGGATCACCACCTCGGGCTTGGTCGCGCCATAGTGCTCAGCCAGCCGCGCCAGGCTGCTGTCAGCCCACGCAGCCAGGGCCTCGGCGTCGTCACGCTGCCGCGTGCTCTCCACCGAAGCGGACCCGCTGCGCACCCGGTAGGTGAAGATCTCGCCGCCACCCCGTCCGACCATGTCGCCGAGCGTAACAGTGGCCAGCAGCGCAACGACCAGCAGCAGGGCGAGCGTGATCACCGCCCACCCGATCCGCCGCCGTCGTTGTCCGTTGATGGCCATGCGCTACGCTGCCCGTCATGCTAGCGTCTTTGGGCAGGACGGCCAGCGGCAACCCGACGTCCTGGCCATGAACGATCCCGCTGCGCCAGCGCCGGAAACGGCACCCTCGCCCAAACCGTCGACCAGGGCGTTCCTTCCTGACAGCGATCATTTCAGTGAGGTCGAACCGCCAGGCCTGAGCTCCAAGCGCCATCGCGCCTCGCCCGGAGGGGTGCTGCCCGAGGACGCCTTCGAAACCCGCACCGCCGTGCGACCAGCAGTGACCAGCCGGGCCGACTGGCCGAAGTGGCTGGGTCTCGGTCTGCTCGGGTCGCTGGTCGGGCAGGCCGCCGGGGCTTACGCCATGCGAGCCACGGGTCTGGGCGGGGCCTTCGCCGGAGCGGCGATGTTCTGCGTCGTCTTCCTCGGCGGCTACATCTTCCCTCGCTTCCAGCGCAACAGCTTCGAGATCTGGAACCGCGTCGCCACCCCGCGCCAAGCCAATCGTGCGCTCACCTTCGACCTGGTGGCACTGTTCGTCGGAGTGCTGCTGGGCTTCGCCATCGCATGCGCCGTGCTCGGCCCCGAACACTACGCCGTGTGGTTCGACGGTTCCGCCGCCCTGCTGCACCGGCGACCATCCCTGGGGGAACCGGCCTTCGCCGCCGGCCTCGATCTGGCGCAGCACAACGTGCGCATCCTCCTGTTGCTCGTGCTTGTCGGGGTGGTCTTCCGCTACTTGGGCCTGCTGTTCGTCATTGTCTGGAATGCCGCCGCTTGGGGCATCACCTGGGCCTCGGCGGCGCATGGTCTGCCCGGCCTCGCCGACTCCGGCTGGATGGCCCTGGGTATCCTGGTCATTGCTGCCAGTCCGCATCTGCTGCTGGAGACCGCCGGATACTGCCTGGCCGCCAGCGGCGGGATCTTCGCCCGCCGTGGCATCGACCGCTACCGCTTGGGTTCCCGCACCCTGGAGATCGTCGCCCGCGCCTCGTTGCGCCAGATCGGGATCGGCATCGCTCTGGTGGTGGCAGGGGCGATCGTCGAGGGCTGTTGGGCGCCCTGGATCCTGCATCTGCTGGTCCGACCCGACGACGTCATCTACTGAGGCCGCACGGCGGCACTGAGTGCCGAGGCACGGAATCGCCGCCTATCACGGGCGAACTGGGCTGGTTTTCCTGGGCGCAGGACGGATGGCGCCTCCGCATCAACGCCGCATATCTGCTGCGTTCTCCACGACTCCGGGAGACCGGTCCGCCCGCTGTGACGCCAGGACGGCCCACTGTCCGCATCGCACATGCGACCAGACCGGGGCGGTAGCGCCGGCGCGCCCGTCCGCGCGCCAGTAATCCGCAACAACCCGGTATGGTGTGCAGCATGAGCACCAACACCCCATCCCCCTCCTCCTTCCCCCCGATCGGCGAGCCGTTGATACCCTGGCGGACATCCGCCAGCGCTGTGTCGCTGGACCAGGCCTACGAGCTGCAGCGGTACCATGCCAGAGTCGCTGCAGCCATCGTCCACCATCCCGATCTCCACTGCAGCGCACAAGACCAGGCGGCCTTCGAACGTGCGTGCGAGTGCGCCGCCACGAAAGCGTGGACCAAGGATCCGACCGTGCATCAGCGGCTGGTCTGCGCCAGCGCACAGCCGATCGCGGATCGCCTGCCCCACATCACAGCCATCATCCACCAGCCATATGAGTTCATCGAAACGGCCAAGGGCGTCGCCCAGCGGTTGCCGTTCGACAAGCTGGCCTGGAGTCCGGCGCTGGATGCGCCGTACCGCATGAGCAGGCGCTTCACGCGCAGCGTCCGGACCGCTGCCTGGCAGCATGTCGTGGTCGCCTTCCCTGAGGCCAGCCAGCCCAGAGTGATCGCTCCGCAGATCGCCAGCATCACGGCCGCCATCTGCGGGTTCCACCCGCACTACCTGCGCTGTGCGGTGCATGACCCGAAGGCCCCGTTCTATCGGCCCGGCACGGCGCCATCCAGCACGCACATGCACCTGTGGCTGCCGTTGCGGCTGCCACACCAGCTGTCGATGACGTTCCCCGATCTGGTGCCCGCGCTGCACGTGGCCTTGTCCGCCATCGACATCGCCCGCGGGAAATCCGGCCTGTCGACCGCGTACGGTCCCGGCCTGCGGACGCTGGGCGCCGGAAACTACTGCCGGAACGAGAGCGGGGAATCCTACGCCGATTACTGCGCGCACGGTGGCCGCAACCCGAGTCGGGCCTGCCGCCGGATCGCCACGCACCCGGTCTTCGACGATCTTTGCTTAAGGACGTTGGCCGGGGTCCTGGCGACGCAGCCTTCCACCGAACCGCTGGCCAACTGCCGCATCCGGGGGTTCGATCCCATGGGGCCGACCTGCCTGGAACGGGGAAACAAACAGCAGGCGCTGTACGTGCGCCTCCAGCATGGCTGTCCGTTGACCAGAGCCGATCAGGACCTGATCCGCGCGCTGGAATACCGGGGTCAACCGGGCAGCAGGCAGATGCGGCTCGACGAGATGATCGAGCACGGCGCCATCGAAGCCCTGGTCAATCGGGCCTATGCCACAGGCTGAGCAGGGTGGACGGGGCGTGGAAGGTGCGAATCCGCGCCTCGTCCTCCCGGGCCCTGGCCCGTCTAGTACCGCGTCTCCGGCACGAACACGGTGTCGCCGGGCTGCAGCTTGGCGTCCTCGACCCCGGCCTTGCCCTCGAGGACGGCGCGGATGTCCACCGTCCGCAGCGGTGCGCCTGGACGAATGATCTGCACCTGGTCCTGGCGGCTGTAGCGTTCGAATCCGCCGCACAGGCTGATCGCGCGCGAGGCGGTCAACTGCTGGTCGGGCTGCACCGGCACGGCTCCGGGATTCTTCACCTGGCCAAGGATGAAGATGCGGTCGAGTCGCGGGACGATGCACAGGTCGTTGGGGCCCAGCACCACATCCTGGGCCAGCGCCTCGGGGGTATCGCGAGCCGGGATCGCCACCACCGTCGGCGGTCCGCCGGTTACCTGCTTCACCACGACCGCTCCGGCGCGGTTGGCGTCCGCGGTGAAGCCGCCAGCGCGGCTGATCGCCTGCAGTGCGGTGGTCGGATTGAGCGGATCCAGGGGCACGTCGTTCGGCAGCTTGACCTCGCCGAGGACGAAAGCCCGGCGCGGGCCGAACTCGGTGACGGTGAGGGTGACCAGCGGATTGATGATGAAGCCGTCGGCAAAGCGCTTGGCGATCTCGGCCTGTGCGGCGGGCAGGGACTTGCCGCACAGCGGGCCGACCTCGCCGATCAGAGGCAGCGAGCACATGCCATTGCTGGGCAGGCGGACGTCAGTGTTGAGGTCGGTGTGGTCGTACACCGCGATCTTGACCAGATCGCCGGGATACAGCTGGTAGGAACCAGGAGCCATCGCCGCCTCGCCGGCGGCCAGCGCCGCCACCGCGAGCAGGATCAGGCCGGCACGGATACGCTGCAACATCAGGGCGTGGTCGTGGAGACGGTTCCGCCCTGGTTGGCCTGGGATCCACCCGGCTTCCCGACCGACCCGCCTCCGGTGCTGATCGACAGGGGGGCGGGCAGTGCGCCGCCACCGCCGTCGTTGCCACCGAAGGTGCCGTCGGCGGGGGCCGCGGGAGCCGGGCCATTGCTGGCCTGGGCCTGCTGACCGCTGTACTGCCCATTGGCGACGCTGGCCGTGACCGTGCCGGAAGCTCCCCGCACGGTGACCGCGGACACACTGACCGCGCCGGCGGCATCGACCGAAACCGCGAAGGTGATGGCGGAGATCCCGGCGCTGGCCGCGGCGTCGACCGGCGACAGGGCGATGACGCCGTTCGTCTCGGCAGCCATGAATGTCACCTCGGTGCCATCAGCGAGGGTGACTGTCACCTTGCCGTCCTTGCCAGGCTGCACCGCCTGGTGGGCGGCCGTGGCGATGACCGCCGCCTGGGCGGCGGTGAACGGCAGACCTTCGGCTGCCGCGAGCGGGCCGGCGAGCGCGGTGCAGAGCAGGAGCGTGGGCAGGAGTCGCATACAACCTCCGAGGTGGCGGGATGATCGTGAGGGCGGGTGATCGGACAAGCGGCAGCTCAGTAGGCGAACGCCGTGACCAGCGAGCCCGACCAGCGGTCGTAATCCTCACCGATCCGGGCCATGCTGTGCTCGTAGCCGGCCAGCAGACGGATGCCGACGCCTTCGCGCAGCAGGTATTCGAGCCCGGCATAGGCGGCGCAGGTGTCACGTTGCTCGACCGGCTGGCCCGCGGCGGACCCAGAGTCGGTCAACTGGTAGACCTGGCCCTTGGCCAGCAGCGCCGCCTTGGTGCGCAGGCGGTAGCGGAGATCCGCATCCAGGCCCATCAGCAGGCTGCCGTTGGCGGTGGTGGCGCTGACCATGTGCGAGTAGCCGCGCAAGGTCGCCGAACTGCCTTCCTCCCACGCGTACGAGGCATCCAGGCTGCCGGCCGGGGTGACGGTGTCCTTGTCGCCGTAGGAGGGATCGTCGTTGTAGTAGCCGCTGTAGTGGCGCGCCTCGGCGCCGGCCTCGACCTGGACCTTGATCCGCGTGCTCGGGGCGGCGCGCCAACCGACCATGGCCTTGAGACCGTTGCTGTTGCGGTATCGGCTGCTTTCGTTGACGTAGTGCCAGACGTCAGGAACGAGGCGGGCGAAGGCCTCGGCGTTGCTGGCATAGCGCCAGCCGGCCGACCCGTCGGCGCTGATGCGCCGGTTCTGCCGCTCATGGGCGGTGAAGGACAGGCCATCGTCGAAGAAATGCTCGCCGACGAAGGCCAGGCCGCCACCGAGGCGCAGCACCCGGCCCTCCCAGGTGAGGTCGGCGCCGGCGTCGGTGACCCCGCGCTTCACGCGCACACCGCTTTCGATCAGCGGATCGTCGATCAAGGCATAGCCGGCGGTGGCATTGGTACGCCTGCCGGCGCCGTCATCGTGCAGATACCCGAGCCGCGCCCGGCCACCGGTCATGTTGCGTTCGTCCTCGCTCTGCCAGCGGCGGTGCTCGAGCTCGATGGTGCCGGTGAGGCGCTGGCTGTCGCCGATATCGTAGCGCCCTTCCAGTCCGACCAGGCCTTCGATGAAGGTGTCCTCGCGCTGGTCGAGGTGGGTGGCGTAGACGTTGGAATCGGCGCCGAGGCCGAGCAGCGCCTTGGGGTGCAGGACCACGCGTTCATCGTGGTAGCTGAGGTTGCCCATCGGATCGAGGGCGAAGTCGCGCACCTGGACCTGGGGCTGGCTGTCGAGGGCGCAGGCCGCCGCGACAGCTAGCAGGGCAGTAACAGGACGGACGATTCGGATATCACGCATAGAGGGGTTAGGCCCTACCCGGGTCCGCCACGGCGTCAATGGCAGGATGTGTCCTGTTTTCAGGACAGGGTTCAGGAGCCACCGTAGCAGGTCCAAGACGAGGATCGTGTGAAGACTGAGGTACGCTCCTTCCGGATTATGCGTCCTCGGGCGGCTGACCGGCGCCTCGCCTTGCCTGGGCCACCGCAACGCCGACCGCGACCCCGAGGCTGCTCCACAGCATGCCGCGCCATTCGGGGCTGTGGCCAGGGGTCCAGAACTGGATCACTTCGCATACGGCGGCCACGGGCAGCCCGATCGCTGCCGCGACGCATGCTGCTCGCCTGCGGCCGAACCCGCGCGTGCGCGCAACCCAGGCGACCAGGATGGTCCAGACCAGGAAGCTGCTCACATGCTTCGGGGCCACGCCCGCCTCCGTATGCGGATAGCCCCAGATGAACCACAACCAGCACAACAGCGAGACGGACAGCAGCCAGGCCCAGGCGCGGCGGCCGGCCGCCGCCGCCCCTGCCGGATTCATGCCAACTCCTCAGCCTTCTCTGCCGGCCGGTCGGCCAGCGCGGTGCAGGTCGCGCTCGGGACCCACTCCGGCACCAGCGCGGTCAAGGTGGCGACGAAGGCCGGGGTGTCGCGCTCCCGGGCGGCCGCCAGCAACTGGTCGACCCGGGCCTCCAGGCCGGCCCACTCCAGCCGCGTCGGCTTGCCCACGGTGATGCCCGCGATCGGTGTGCCGCGTTCGCTTTCGTCGAGCAGCAGCTCCTCGTACAGCTTCTCGCCCGGACGCAGCCCGGTGAAACGCAAGGGGATCTCCTCCTCGCTGTGGCCGGACAGGAAGATCAGCTGCCGCGCCAGGTCGGCGATCTTCACCGGCTGGCCCATGTCGAGGATGAAGATCTCGCCGTGGTCGGCCATCGCCCCCGAGGCCAGCACCAGGGCGACGGCCTCGGGGATGAGCATGAAGTAGCGGGTGATCTCCGGATCGGTGACGGTGACCGGCCCGCCCGCTTCGATCTGGCGCAGGAACACCGGCACCACGCTGCCGCTGCTGCCGAGCACGTTGCCGAAGCGCACCGCGGCCCCATGCGTGGCGCGCATCGGGCGGCTCTGCAGCAGCAGCTCGCAGACACGCTTGGTCGCGCCCATGACGTTGGTCGGCCGCACCGCCTTGTCGGTGCTGATCAGCACCAGGCGTGGTACGCCGGCCGCGTCAGCCGCGGCCAGCAGGTTGCGGAAGCCGCCGACGTTGTTCAGCACTCCGGCGAATGGGTTCAGCTCGACCATCGGCACATGCTTGTAGGCTGCGGCATGGAAGATGGTGGTCGGCCGATGCGCCTCCAGCAGAGTCGCCAAACGTTGCGGCGACTGCAGGTTGTCGAGCACCGGCACCAGACGGACCCCGGGGTGCGATCCGCGCAGGTCGGCCTCGATCTGGTAGAGGTTGAACTCGCTGTGGTCGAGCAGCACCAGCGTGTCGACGCCCTGACCGCATACCTGCCGGCACAGCTCCGCGCCGATCGAGCCGCCCGCGCCGGTGATCAGCACGGTGGTGCCGGCCAGCATCGCCCGCACCGGCGCCGGATCGAGCCGCCGCGACGGCCGCGGCAGCAGGTCCTCCAGCTGCAGGTCACGCAGGCGGAGCCCGCCGTGCACGGTATCGAGCCCGCGCACCAGCGTCACCGGCACGCCGACGGCCTGGCCGTGGCGGGCGATCACCCGCGCCACCGGATCGGGCAGGTTGTGGATGGCGATGAAGATGCGCTGCACCTGCCGCTGGTGCAGGGTGGCGGACAGCTCGCCGATCCCGCCCACCACCGGGCAGCCGTGGATGGTGGTGCCGTGCTTGTGGGCATCGTCGTCGAGGAAGGCGACCGGCGTGAACTGGCCGCTGCGGCCGAGGGTGCGGAAGGTGGCCTCGCCGAGATCCCCGGCGCCGTAGATCAGCACCCGTTTGCCCTGGTCGCCCGCGCGCGGCTGCAGCATGATCCGCGCGATGATGCGCAGGCCGCCGCAGCCGATCATGGCCAGCAGGGCCTCGATGGTGAAGAACGCCCGGCCCATCGTCCTCAACTCGAAACCGCCGCCGAACCAGCTGGCGAACACGGCCACGACCGTGCCCAGCAGCACGCCGACCACGGTGATGGCCAGCACATGCAGCCCGCTGTAGCGCAGAGCGGCGCGGTACATGCCCAGGCGCACGAAGACGAACAGGCGCGTGCCCGCGCCCACCATCAGCACCAGCCAGGTCGCATGCTGCAGCGGCCGGTCGAGCAGGTCGGAGGCCAGCCACGCCGCCGTCGCCATGACCAGCATATCCAGACCGACCCACAGCGTCTGCAGCAGCACCCGGCGATGGCGCCGCGGCCTGGCATAGTGCGAGTCGGTCTCGGGTGGCCGCACCTCGCCGGCCTTGGTGAAGGTCGAGGTGGAGGTCTGCTGGCGGTGCGGCATGGCGACCGTCCACCTTGTGTGCTGGATCCGGCCTGCCAAGGGAAACCAGGGCTGTGCGACAGGCCAACATGGGCCGTGGGCCTGATCGGCGGTCGCATCAGCCGCTGCGCAGACGTCGGATGAGGACGGTCAGCATCTTCCCGACGCTGGCGTTGGTGGCGAGCAGTAGCGTCACATCCTGTCCCAGGGCCCGGCAGATATGCAGCTGCGCCGCGAGCTCATCGTTCGAGCCACGCGCGATCCCCAGGAACCGGGCATA
>JAIFKN010000067.1 GCA_020049615.1 bacterium
GCAAGGACCTCCTCGCCCTCGAACCCGAGCAGCGCGTCCATGCCGGCCTGTTCGTCGGCTTCCAGTACCCGACCGAGGTGCCAGGGGTGAACAACGCCGAGTTCCTGCGCCTGGCCTACAACGCCAGCCGCAAGGCCGCCGGCCAGCCCGAGGTCACGGCCAAGGAGTTCGCGCCGATCCTGGCCGAACGCATCACGGCCAGCGAGGCGCCCGACGACTACGCCGAACGCCAGCTCAACGCCGGGCTCTCTGGCGGGCAGAAGAAGCGCAACGAGATCCTGCAGATGTACGTGCTGGAGCCGCGCTGTGCCATCCTCGACGAGACCGACAGCGGCCTCGACATCGACGCGATCAAGGCGGTGGCCCGCGGCATCAACGGCTTCCGCCGGGCCGACCGCGGCATCGTCCTGATCACCCACTTCCAGCGTCTGCTCGAACTGGTCAAACCCGACCGCATCCACGTGCTGGTCAAGGGCCGCATCGTGCACAGCGGCGGCCCGGAACTCGCCCTCCAGCTCGAAGCCGAAGGCTATGACCGCTTCGAAGGCTGAAACCCTGCCGGCCCAGGCCGATGAGGACTGGCGTTACGTCGACTGCCGGGTGCTGGCCGATGCCGCGTCCGCAGCGGTGTCGCCGATCCCCGGCGAGACCGCGGCCGTCGGCGACTTCCCCGCCGCCAGCGACGCGACCCACACCTGGGCCCTCGCTGGCACGTTGCGCCGCCTGCGGCTGGCCGGCAACGTCGACCTCGGCATCGAGGACCGTGGCGGCGCCTGGGCGCTGCGCCTCGATTGCGCGCCTGGCTCGCAGGTGCGCATCCGCCTGTCCCGCGCCGCGCCTGCGGGCCGCAGCGCCTCGTGGCTGCACGCCGCGGTCGGCCGCGGAGCCAACCTCATCGTCGAGGACGCGGGCCTTGCCGGCATCCAGCTCGCCGCGCTGAGCGCCACCGTCGCCCAGGATGCCGCCGCCACCCTGCGCGTCGCCCAGCACGGTGGCGCACTGCAGCGCCATCGCCTGGAGCTCAGCCTCGACGGCACCGGCGCCAGCGGCGCGATGGCGGTCGCCGCCGATCCGCGCGGCGAGCACCAGGCGCATGTCCTCACCCGCGTCGTCCACGCCGTCGGCGGCACCACCAGCCGGCAGCTGATCAAGGCGGTGCTGCGCGACCGCTCACGCGTCAGCTTCGACGGCCTGGTCACCATGCTCAAGGGTGCCGACGGCTCGACCGCCGAGCAGCGCGACCACAACCTGGTGCTGTCGCCGCTCGCCCGCGCCGACACCCGGCCGCAGCTCGACATCCGCGCCGACGAGGTGCAGGCCAGCCACGGCGCGACCATCGGCGCCCTCGACGCCGAGGAACTGCTCTACCTGCGCGCCCGCGGCCTGCCGCCCGATGCGGCCCGTGAGATCCTCACGACGGCTTTCCTCGACGAAGTCCTGGGACCGACGAGCTCCAGCTCGTCGGTAGGAGGCGTTCCATGACCTTCGACGTCCGTTCGGAATTCCCCGGCCTCGACGACGTGCGCGACGGCAAGCCCTTCGCCTACCTCGACACCGCGGCCACGGCGCAGAAGCCGCGGCTCGTCATCGAGCGCATGGCCGCCCTGCTCGGCGGCGAGTACGGCACCGTGCACCGCAGCATCTACCGCCGCGCGGCGCACACCACCAAGCTGTACGAGGACGCCCGCACCACGGCGGCGAAATTCCTCAACGCCGATCGCGGCGAGATCGTCTTCACCGCCGGCTGCACCGACGCGATGAACCTGGTCGCCCACGCCTGGGGCCGGGCTCATCTCAAACCCGGCGACCGCGTGCTGGTCAGCGGCATGGAGCACCACGCCGGCCTGGTCTCCTGGCAGACCGCCGGCTTCGCGCCCGAGCCGATCCCGCTGCTCGACGACGGCTCGCTCGACCTCGCCGCCTACGACCGCCTGCTCGCCCAAGGCAACGTCAAGCTGGTCGGCTGCGTGCACATCTCGAACGCCCTCGGCACGATCAACCCGGTGGCCGAGCTGGCCCGCCGCGCCCACGCCGCCGGCGCCCTGTTCCTGGTCGATGCGGCGCAGAGCGCCCCGCACCTGCCGCTCGACGTACGGGCCCTCGACTGCGACTTCCTCGCCTTCGGCGGCCACAAGGTCTACGGGCCGACCGGCATCGGCGTGCTCTATGGCCGCCGAGCCGTGCTGGAGTCGATGCCGCCCTGGCGCGGCGGTGGCGAGATGATCGAACGCGTATCCTTCGCCGGCACCACCTTCGCCAGGCCACCCGCCCGCTTCGAGGCCGGCACGCCGCCGATCACCGAGGCCATCGCCCTGGCCACCGCCCTCGAATGGCTGATGGCCCTCGACCGCGCCGCCGTGCTGGCGCATGAGGAGGATGTCTTCCGCTACGCCGAGGAGCGCCTCGCCACCGTGCCGGGACTCAGGCGCATCGGCACCGCCGCGCACCGCGCCGGGGCGCTGTCCTTCATCCTGCCCGGATCGCACCCGGCCGACCTCGCCAGCGTGCTCGACATGGAGAACGTCGCCATCCGCGCCGGCCACCACTGCGCCCAGCCGGTGATGGAGCGCTTCGGCGTGCCGGCGACGGCCCGGGCCTCGATCGGGATCTACACCACCCGCGCCGACATCGACCGCTTGCACGCAGGCCTGCTCACCTGCGTGCGCCTGTTCGGCTGAGCCGCGCACGCCAGGCGCGCGGGCTGCAGCCCATCACCAGGCGGAACTGCCGGCTGAACAGGAAGAGGTCGGCGTAGCCGAACCGCTGCGCGACCTCGCCGACCGTGGCACAGGAATCCAGCCGTTCCGCCGCCTGCGTCATGCGCTGCCGCACCAGCCAGGTCCGCGGCGGACAACCGTAGGTGCGGCGGAACAGGCGGGCGAACCAGGTCGGGGACAGGCCGAGCGCCTGCGCCAGGCCGGCCGGCTGCGGGCGCGCGGCCGGATCTCGCCCGACCAGCTCCAGCAGCCGGGCCTGGGCCAGCGGGTCGAGTCCACCGGCCTCGCGGGCCGCAAGGCGGCGCAGTTCGCTGAACAGCAGCACCAGCAGCGCGCGCAGGCGCGGCTCGCGGTCGGACTGCCGCGCCGCCCATTCCCGCCGCAGCCCTTCGAGATGGCCGGCGACCCCGGCCGCTCCGCGCACCACCGTCGGCAGCGGCGGCGGATCGGCGGCGATGGAGAAGCGCAGGTTGGCCTTGGCGAACCAGCGCAGCTCGTCGCGCTGGCGCAGCACCTGCTCGGTGCCGGCGGGCACCCACAGCGCGTCGCCGGGGCCGGTGCGGATCGGCCGGCCCGCCACCGTGCCGACCTGCCCGCCGCCGTGCACGAGATGGAGCATGTGGTCGGGCAGCACCCGGAGGCCCATGTCCCAGCCGGTCTGACGGTAGCGCGCGCACAGGTGGATCTCGACCGGGCAGGTCGGATCGGCCAGCGCCGCCAGCCAGCGTGTCCAGCGTGCATCCTCGTCCATGCGGTCATTCTGGTGCAACTCGGCGCAACTCCAACCATGGTCTCCGCCGCCCCAACGCCAGACTCCCGGCATGCGCGCCATCATGGTCATGTACGACACCCTGTGCCGGCGGTTCCTGGAACCCTACGGGGCCACCGACACCCTCACCCCCAACTTCGCCCGCCTGGCGAAGCGCACAGCGCAGTTCCAGAACTGCTACGTCGGCTCGATGCCATGCATGCCGGCCCGGCAGGAGATCCACACCGGCCGCTACAACTTCCTCCACCGTGCCTGGGGACCGCTCGAAGGCTTCGACGACTCGATGCCCGAGCAGCTCGCCCGCGCCGGCGTGCACACCCACCTCGTCACCGACCACTACCACTACTGGGAGGACGGCAGCGGCACCTACCACAACCGCTACCAGACCTGCGGTTTCGTCCGCGGCCAGGAGGGCGATGCGTTCTTCGGCTGGGCCGGACCGGTGGCCGACCGCGAGCGCTGCCGCAATCGCGGCGGGGCCAAGGAGCGCTGCACTCTCAACGACATGACCACCCAGGACTGGGTCAACCGCACGCAGTTCACCACCGAGGAGTCGATGCCGCAGACGCGGACCTTCGACGAGGGCCTCGACTTCGTCCGACGCAACGCGCCGTTCGATTCGTGGTTCTGCCAGATCGAGACCTTCGACCCGCATGAGCCGTTCTTCACCCAGAAGCAGTGGCAGCAGCTGTACCCGCACGAGTGGGACGGCAGCACGCTCGACTGGCCGGGCTACGAGCGCCACGACGGCGACAGCGCTCGGATGGAGCACCTGCGCTGCATGTACCGCGCCCTGGTCTCGATGTGCGACCGCAACCTCGGCCGCGTGCTGGACATGATGGACGAGCTGGACCTGTGGAAGGACACGATGCTGATCGTGAACACCGACCACGGCTTCCTCCTCGGCGAGCACGACTGGTGGGGCAAGTGCCGCATGCCGTGGTACCAGGAGGCGGCGCACATCCCGCTGTGGATCTGGGATCCTCGCGTCGGAGCAGCCGGCGTGCAACGCGAGGCCCTGGTCCAGACCATCGACCTGGCGCCGACCCTGCTCGAGTTCTTCGGCCAGCCGATCCCCGCCAACATGCAGGGCAGGCCGCTGCGCCAGGTGCTGGAGAGCGACGCGCCGATCCGCGACGGAGCGCTCTTCGGCATCTTCGGCGGGCATGTCAACTGGACCGATGGCCGCCACGTCTACATGCGCGGGCCAGCCGCCGTAGGCGGCAACAGCCCGTTGACCGAGTACACCACCATGCCGACGCACATGCGCAGCCGCTACGGCGTCGAGGAGCTGCGCTCGTGGCGCCAGCATGGGCCGTTCGTGCACACCAAGGGCTGCCCCGTCATGGCCTTCCCGCGCGGCGGCGGCTCCTGGATCACCGGCCTTGAGACCCGCCTGTTCGATCTGCAGCAGGACTATGCGCAGCGCGCGCCGCTACATGACCTGGAACTGGAGACCCGGCTGGTGCCGCACCTGGTGCGGCTGATGGCCGCCAGCGACGCCCCGCCGGAGCAGTACCAGCGGCTCGGCCTGCCGGCTCCCGACCAACTCGGCGACGCGGCGGCGGTGCGCGCCTGCCTGGCGGCCGGCGCCGCCTGAGCGCAGAAAAGCACACACCCGACGCGGCCGCGTCGGGTGTGTCTGGAGAGTGGGGTGCCTGGTGGTCATCGCCGGGTTCACCGGTTGTTGGCGACCATCTGGGCAGCCCCGCGAACGTGATCTGGGCTGTAATCGGTTGTACGACAGCGCAGGTTGTGTGATCCCTCCGACGCTCTGGTCCACGGTGTGCCGCGCGCGGCTCGATCTCCATGCGGAAACCACTGCCATCACCTCGGCTGCCCGTCTCGCGTCCGCGTGCCCTCCGTCCGCATTATACCAAGCCAGGCCAGGCCGACCAAGGTCTACCCGTGCATCACGATGGGCCGATGGCTTTTCCGCTGGACCCGTAAGCGGATGTCCGAGATTCCCTGCCCATGCAGATCGCCAAAGGCACCGTCGCATCCATCCACTACAAGGTCGCCACGGCCGATGGCGAGCATGTCGACGCCAGCAAGCCTGGCGAACCGATGCCGTTCCTGTGCGGCACCGGCCAGATCATCGTCGGCCTCGAGGACGCCCTGCTGGGCAAGCGGGCCGGCGACGCCGTCTCGGTCGAGATCCCGCCCGAGCGCGCCTACGGCACGCGCGATGCCGATCTCGACATGGCGGTGCCGATCTCGGCCTTTCCCGAGGACGTGCGCGAACGCCTGCGCCCCGGCATGCAGTTCCAGGCGCCCCATCCGCTGCGCGAATCCGAGATCGTCGTCTTCACCATCCATGGTCTGCGCGGCGAGGACGTGCTGGTCAGCGGCAACCATCCGCTGGCGGACAAGACGCTGCGCTTCGAAGTCACGGTCGACAGCGTGCGCGCCGCCACCACGGAGGAGGTCGCTCACGGGCACGCCCACGGCCCGCACGGGCACGCGCACCACGACTGACGCGGTCCGGCACCCGGCGGCCGTTTTCGACCCCACGCATGCCGGTTGCCTGGACGCGCAGGCGGCGCCGTGCTTGCCGGCCGGACGCCCGGCGATGCACTGGCCGGCCGAGGACACCCCCATGGCCCGCTTCCCACTCTGCATCATCGGCGTCGGCCCGGCCGGGCGCAATTACCTCAAGGAACTGCGCAAGACCTGGGACGTCGACGTGGTCGGCTTCGTCAACCGCTCGCCCGAACGCCGCGAGGCGGTGCAGCGCGAGACCGGTGTGCCAGGCTTCGCCACCTACCGTGAACTGCTCGCCGGCGTGGCGACCAGGCCGCGCCTGGCGGTGATCGCCAGCGCCAACACCACGCACAGGGACTTCGCCATCGAGGTCCTCGAATCCGGGATCGACTGCTTCTGCGAGAAACCGATGGCGATGAGCCTGGCCGACTGCCGCGCCATGCTCGAGGCCGAGCGGCGCACCGGTCGGGCGCTGCAGATCGGCTTCGAATACCGCTACGGTTCGATGACCGCACGGCTCAAGGAGCTGCAGAGCCAAGGCTCCTTCGGCGAGATCCGCTGCGTCGAGGCGGTGGACAGCCGCGGCCATTGGTGGCCCGAGCATCCCGAGACGCCGGTCGCCGACGTCTGGCACCTCAACCGCGCGGTGGGCGGTGGCCCGCTGCTGCACTGCGGCATCCACCAGCTCGACCTGCTGCGCCACTACGCCGGCGAGGTCGCCGAGGTCCAGGCATTCGTCCCGCCCCGCTCGCTGTCCTTCTATCCCGCCGACATCCCCGACCACTTCACCCTGCATCTGCGTTTCGCCAGCGGTGCCGCCGGCATGCTCAGCGTGTTCCACAATCTCGGCTCGACCTGGTACCGTCCCAGCCCGTCGTGGGTGCCGAAGTACCACGAGGTGCCTGGCCATTTCATGAACCTCACCCTGACCGGCACCGGCGGCGCGGCGATCGCCGAGCTGTACGGCGAGGAGCTCCATCTGGCCCGCTACGACGTGGCGCAACGCGAGACCATCTTCGAGCGCACCGAGACCTTCCACCACCACCACCCCGACCGCACCCATCACGACACCTCCGGCATGATCGCCACGGTCGCCCGCCGTCTGGCCGCCGGACAGGGCGTGCTGCACAGCGCCGAGGACAGCTACCGGACCACGGTCCTGGGCATGCGCTGCGAAGAGGCGGTCCAGGAGGCGCTGGCCTCCGGCTGGACCTCGCAGCGTCTCGCCGTCACCGCCTGAGGCGGATGGCGATCGGAAGGGCGGCCGTCAGATATTCAAACCGGCGGCGCCAACGACACAAAACGAAGAAACCCTCGGTATTCCCAAGGGTTCCATCGTCTGGTGGGTTGGCTGTCTCGATTTCCAACCGGCGGCGTCAGCCGCCCCGACCGCCGAGCCCAGGTTTGCGGATAGAATGGGCGAAGCCCATCCGCAAACCCTCCTGGCCGCATCGGCGGTCAGGAGGGGGGGGCGACAAAGGTCGCGGGGGCCGGGGGCAGAGCCGGCTCTGCCGGCAGAGCCCCCGATGCAACTGGTCGGACCGACAGGATTCGAACCTGCGACCTCTTGCGCCCAAGGCAAGCGCTCTAGCCAAGCTGAGCTACGGTCCGATGCGCGGGATCTTTCCCGCCGCCTGATGAGCGCAAGGAGCGAACCGCTACTTCTCCCGCACGCCCAGCGCCGGCCCGATCTCCGCCTTCAGCGCCGTCTCCAGCGCGCCGAGCAGCTGGCGCTGGCGCTCGGCATCGGCGCCGTGCACCGACACCGTGACCAGGGCGCCGTCGAAGTCCCACAACTCGAAGCGGGCGCCGTGGACCTGGGCCTGGGGCTGCAGCTTGTCGGCGACCAGCGCCTTGATCCGCATCAGCGTCGGGATGCGGCCGCTGGGGCCGGCGCGACGCGGTTCGGGGGTCTTGGCCGGGGCGTCCTTGTCGGCGAGCAGGCGCGGGATGTCCGAGCGGCAGCTGCCGCAGCCGGTGCCGGCGCCGGTGGCGTCGACCACCGCCTGCACCTCGGTCAGGCCCATGACCTGGATCGACTGCCGCACCGTCTCCTCGGTGATGCCATGGCAGCGGCAGAGCAGCGGGTCGAGCTCCTCGTCGGCCTCGGGCAGCTCGCCACGGTGCACGGCGATGGCGGCGCGCAGGCCCTCCAGGCCCCACACCTGGACCGGCAGGTCGGCGGGGTCGAGGCCGCCGAGGTGGTGGCACAGGTCGGTCGGGCGCAGGGCGAGCGCCTCCTCCGGCGTCCTGCCGATGGCCAGCTCGGTGACCACCGAGGCGGCCGCGACCTGGTCGCCGGCGTTGAACACCTGGAAGCGGGCCGCCGTGATCCGCCCCTCCTCGAGCTTGAGGTAGAAGCGCAGGGCGTCGCCCGCCACGATCGAGCCGATGTCGCCGCTGACGCTGGCGTTGAGCAGCTTGCCGAGGTTGCGCGGCTTGCGCTGATGGTCGTCGAGCAGTTCGGCTGGCGTCACGCGCTGCACGGTCTGCTCACGCGCTGGCTTGGCAAGGCGCCGCGTGCCTATGCTGCACGCAGGCCGGGCGATGGCGGCGGACGGACCCGCCGGCTAGGCTGCGGCCATGCGCCTGCTGCTGCTGGTGATCTGCGCCGTCCTCGGCGCCGGCGAGGGCCTGCCCCTGCCGGGCTGGCCGGAGCCGCTGGCGCAACCGGCGCTGCCGCCGCCGACATGGTCGCGCGAAGGCGGCGCCCTGCTCGCCCTGGACGGCGCCGGCGCGGTGCGCTGGCGCCGGCGGCTGGCGCCGGGGGCCCAGCTGTGGACCGGCGCCGGCGGCGTGCTGCTGGCCGACGACCGCGGCCTGCGCTGGCTCGACGACGCCGGCGACGTGCGGACGCTGCCGCCCCTGCCATCCGACGTCATGCCGCTGGGGGTGGACGGCGCGGTCGCCTTCTTCGCCCAGGACCTGGCCGGCTGGCGCCTCGATGAAGCCCCGGCCCGGGTCATCCTGCCCGGCGCGCCGCTGGGCACGCCGCTGGCCTCCGGCCGCACCAGCCTGTGGCTGACCGCGCGGCACCTGGTGTGGTGGGACGGCGGGTCGCCGGTGGCGCACCGCCACGGCCTGCCGGTCGGCCTCGGCTGGAGCCTGGCCCGCGACCTGCATGGCGCACCGCTGGTGCTGGCGCCGGATCGCCGCGCCTGGGCCATCCCTGCCTACCAGTCCGGGGCCGACGATGAGCGCCTCGGCCTGCCCATCACCACCCCGCCAGACGCCGACCGCGCCACGCGCATGCGTCACGCCCTCGCCCGAGGCGATTGGGAGGCGGCCGGACGCATGGCTGCCGGCACCGCTGAACACGCCGCGCTCGCGCTGTATGCCGGCCGGACGCCACCGCCGGGCGCCGACGATCTCGCCCCCCTGCCGCGCGATCCCAGCGAACTCTGCCTGCCCGAACCGGCGTGGACCAGCGCGGTCGCGCCGCGCGCCAGACCGGAGCCCAGGCCGTCCGTGCCGGCTCGGCGCGAACTGGCAGGCCAGCCGACGCCATGGCCGGCCAACGAGGGCCCGCAGCGCAATCGCGACGGGCTGGTCGTCGGCCTGCGCTCCTGGCTGGTCGAAGATGACGGCGAGCGGACCATGGCGGTCTGCCGTGACGACGGCCGGTCGCGCTGGTATACGCGCTGGCTCAGCGCAGGCGAAGGCACGGTGCCCAGCCGCAGCCTGGCTCTGGTCGATGGCTGCCTGGTGATCGGCGAAGGCGACTCCCGGTTGATCCTGCTCGATACCGGCACCGGCGCGGTCCAGCTCGATGTGCGCCCGCGCCGCCTGCCTGTGCTGCCCGGCCGCACCTGGCCGCGTCCGGACGGGGCGGTGGTGCTGTTCCCGCCCGGTCGCGACGACCGTCTCGGCTGGCTCGGCAGCGACGGCAGCGAACGCGACGAGTTCCTGCCCGCCCCCGCATGCTGGCTGCTGGTGCTGCCCGATGGCGAGGTGTGGGTGTCCCTGGTCGATGGCCGGGCGCTGGCGAGCGACGGGCCTGGGACGTGGCGCGAACTCCGGCTGCCTGCCGCCCTCGCCGCCGCGCGCGAGGCGCGCCTGGTCGATGGCGGAGTGGCGGGCGGCACGCAGCGCTGGGCGTGGATGGAATAGCCGGTCCCAGGCCATCACCCCAGCCGGTGGTACCTCCGCAGCCGCGCGACCAGCGGGGCCGTGCCGGCGGGGAACACCTGCGTGAGCAGCTCGGCCGGGGCGAACCACTCCAGGCCGTCGCTGGCCAGCGGACGCACCGCCTCGGGCGCGAACAGCCGTACGCGGTAGCACGCCAGCCGCACCCAGCGGTCCGGATAGCGGTGATGCCAGGTCAGCAGGTGGCGGGCGGCCAGCACCTCGACGCCGAGCTCCTCGGCGACCTCGCGGGCGAGGGCGCGGCGCTCGTCCTCGCCGGCCTCGACCTTGCCGCCGGGCAGCTCCCACACTCCGCCGGCATGCTTGTCCGCCGGCCGGCGCTGCGCCAGGTAGCGGCCGTCGTGATGGATCAGGGCCAGCACCACCTTGACCATCGGCGTGCCGCGCGGCGGGGCCGGCTCACCATACGCGACCTTGGCGCTGGCCACCTTGAGCGGCGCGGCGGTGGCGGCGAGGCGGCCAGGGTCGCGCGCGGCGACGCAACGCACCGTCCATGGACAGGCGGCGCAGGCCGGCGTGCGCGCCGTGCACACCAGCGCGCCCAGTTCCATCATCGCATTGTTCCACGCCACCGGCTGCGCGACCGCCAGGGCGGCGTCGGCAGCGGCCTGCAGGGCCTCGCGGCCGGCCGCCGGATCGAGGCCGCCGAAGCGGCAGAGCACCCGCGCCACGTTGGTGTCGAGCACCGCCACCGGGGCGGCGAAGGCGAAGGCGGCGACAGCGCGGGCGGTGTACGGCCCGATACCGGGCAGTTCCATCAGGCCGGCGACGTCATGTGGCCACGAGCCGCGCGCCAGCACCGCGGCGCAGGCGGCACGCAGGCGCTCGACGCGGCTGGGATAGCCCAGGCCCTTCCACGCCCGATGGATGGCCTCGTCGGAGGCCGCCGCCAGAGCCCGCTCGTCAGGGAACTGGGCGAGGAAGCGCTCGTAGAACGGCACCACCCGTGCGACCTGGGTCTGCTGCAGCATGGTCTCGCTGACCAGCACGCGGTAGGGGTCGCTGGTCTGACGCCAGGGCAGGTCGCGACGGTGCTGCGCATACCAGGCCAGCAGTTCCGACTGTTCCACGCCCATGCGCCGGGATGGTGCGGCGGACGGCGATGCGGCAATGGGATTGGCGGCGAGCTGGTGCAGCCTCCCTGCGAGTCACGCGCCTCCCGGGGGCGACACGGCAACGCTTCCGCAGGCCAGCTCCCGGGCTACCGTGCAGCCCTCATGCGCGCGATCCTCTGCGCCATCCTCGCCCTGCCCTGCACCGGCTGTCTGGTGCACACCGCCCGCATCGACGGGGCCGGCGCCGACCAGGCGGCCGGGCGCTCGGCCACCGCCATGGCGGTGCGCGACGGCGCCCCGGCGCTGCAGCGCAGCGGCCCCCTGCCCTATGAGATCCCCGCCGTGTGGATGCTGCGCGACGCCGAGGGCCGCCTGAACATCGGCCGCGCCACGGCGCTCAGCCCGCTGCCCTGGTGGCAACGCTTCCCGGCCGACCTCGCCGTCGACCTGTGGCCCGGCGACGTCACCGTCGCGGCGACCGCCACGGTCATGCCGCAGCCCCTCATCGCCCGCACCGCCGACGACATCACCGCCGAGGCCCGCGCCCACGGCTACGCCGAATGAAGCAACCCATGTCCACACGCGCCAGCATCCCCGCCCTGCTCCTCGCCGCCGCCCTCGCCTGCGCCGCGGATGCGCCGACCGAGGCCGAATGGGGACCGGTCGCCGAGTCGCTCGATGCCGGTGGCGCGGAGGCCGTCGCCAGCGTCGAGACGATCACCGCCAAGTATCCCAAATGGCCCGACGGCCACCGCGCCTTGGCCAACGCCCGGCTGCGCGCCGGGGATCCCAGCGGAGCGTGGAAGGCGGCGCGTGCCGCCATCAGCCTCAGCAGGACCGACGCGGTCGCCGCGACCCTCGGCATGCAGGCCCTGGCCCTGCTCGGCCGCTACGACCATGCGTTCCAGGTCGCTGACATGTTCACCGACGCCAGCGATCCGGGCGGCGCGGTCGCCGCCCAGGCGGCGATCGTCGCGCTGGTCGCACGCAACGACCAGCGACTGGGCGTCTACCTCACAGCGGCGAAGGCGCGCAGCAACGGCTCGGCACCGATCCTCGATTTCATCAGCGCCAAGCAGGCCCAGCGGGCCAAGGACCTGCCCGCCGCCGCCACCGCCCTCGACCGCGCCATCGCCGCCAAGCCCGACTACCGCGACGCGCTCTACGAACTCGGCCGTGTGCGCACGGTGCAGGCGCTGCAGACCCCCGATCAGGCCGAGGTCCTGCTGGGCAAGGCCGACGAGGCCTTCAGCGCCGCCGCCAGGCTCGACCGCAAGGACGCCGACAGCCGGTTCGGCCTCGGCCGCGCCCGGCTGGAGCTGGGCAAGCGCCTGATCGCCGCCGGCAAGGCCGATCCGGGCAGCGCCAAGCTGCGCGAGGCCCTCGGCGCCCTCGATGAGGCGCTGCAGCTCGAACCGGCCAACCGCGACGGCAAACTGTGGAAAGGCGACGCCCTGCTGCGGCTCGAGCGCTACGAAGAGGCGGCAGCCATGCTCAAGCAGGCGTTCAACGCCGGCGCCACCGACCGGGCCCTGCCCTTCAACCTGTCGCTCGCCCTGTCGCGCAGCGGCAAGCCGGACGAGGCGGCCAAGGTGCTGGAGAACGTCGAGGCGCAGAGCGACGACGAGCGCCTGACCCTGGCGATCAACGCCTTCAACCTGGGCAACTGGTCGGCGGCGCAGAAGCTGTTCGCCGACGCGCGCGACAACATCCCGGTCGAGCCGGCCGAGTCGGCCAAGCGCCGCTGGGCCGTCTACCGCTACCTCGGCCACTGCGCCCGCGAACTGGCGGCTACGGCCGAGGGCGAGCGGCGCGATGAGCTGATCGAGACCGCTTCGATGTACTACAAGGAAGCCGGCAACAACAGCGACTTCGCCGCCCGCCACTGGTACATGCATCTCGAAACGCAGCGCGGCCCGCTCCAGGCCTTCGAGGCCGGCCGCCAGTCGATCAAGTGGAACGGGATGTGGAATCCGTCGGCCTGGAGGCTGCTGGCGGGCAACTACGGGTACAAGGTCAGCCGGGGCGAAGGCTTCGCCGGCGCCTGGAAGCACAGCAAGCCCCACCTCATGCTGTGGACGCTGCTCACCTTCATCCCGATCGGCCTGTTCCTGAAGGGATGGCTGCTGCCCAACGGCCTGTACGGAGGCGGCGCCCCGAAGCCGGCGTCCAAGTCCTCGACCCGCGCCGCCGCCAAGCCGGGCACGGCCTCGACCAAGCCGGGGACGGCCGGAGCGCGCAAGCCCGGCGCACCGCCGCGCAAGCCAGTAGCCGGCGCCAAACCACCCTCGCGCGCCCTGGCACCGAAGTCCGACGGCACCGGACCGAAGACGCCGTTCTCGGAATGATCTCCCTGCTGCTGCCGGCCGGCGGCGCCGGCACGCGCTTCGGCTCGGCCGTCCCCAAGCAGCTGCTGCCGCTCGCCGGCGTGCCGGTGATCCGGCGCTCGCTCGACGCCTTCGCCGGCCTGGTCGACGAGGCGGTGGTCGCCGGCCCAGCCGAGCGCCTCGACGAGTTGCGCGCCGCCTGCGCCGGGGCGCCGATGCCGGTGCTGGTGGTCGCCGGCGGCGCCGACCGCCAGGCCTCGGTGCATGCCGCGCTGCGCGCCAGCCGTGGCGACCGCTGCCTGGTCCACGACGCCGTCCGCCCGCTGGTGCCACGCCGCTGCATCGCCGCCTGCCTTGCCGCCCTCGACACCCACGTCGCCGCCCTGGTCGCCCTGCCCTGCCCGGCGACGGTGAAGCGCGGCGATGCCGGGCGCATGGTGGCGGCGACGGTGCCGCGCGCCGACCTGTGGCTGGCGCAGACGCCGCAGGGCTTCCGCCGCGCCGAGGGCCTCGCCGCCTTCGCCCGCGCCGCGGCGGAGGGCTGGAGCTGCACCGACGATGCCGAGGTGCTGGAGCGCGCTGGGCACGCGGTGGCGCTCGTCGAAGGTGATCCGCTCAACCTGAAGATCACCGAGCCTGGGGATTTCGCGTTGGCTGAGGCGATCCTGGGAGCGCCGAGCTCCAGCTCGGCCGGGGCAATGGATGGCGGTCGCTGACCACATTGCCCCGGCCGAGCTGGAGCTCGGCGCTCCCGGGCCATTGCCCCTACGCCAACTCCCCTAGCCTCCGCGCCCATGCCCATCAGCGAGCAGCAGGTCCGCCACCTCGCGTCGCTGGCCCGTCTCGACCTGTCCGACAGCGAGATCGCCAGCCGCGCCCATGACCTCGAGGCCATCGTCGGCTACGTCGACCAGCTGGCCGGCGTGGACACCACCGGCGTCGAGCCGATCGCCAACGTCACCGGCCTGGTCAACGTGACGCGCGCGGATGTGCCGACGGCGATGCTGCCGACCGCCGCCGCCCTGGGCAACGCGGCGCAGAAGAACGACAGCGCCTTCCTGGTGCCGAAGGTGGTGGAGCGATGAGCCGCGAAACCGCCCTCGCCATCGCCGCCGCAGTCAACGCCGGGCGTTCCGCCCGCGTTGCAGTCGAGGCCGCGCTCGCCGCCTGCGAAGGCGACAAGCTCAACGCCGTCATCCGCGTGCACCGCGCCCGCGCCCTCGCCTGCGCAGACGCGGTCGATGCCCGCGTGCGCGCCGGCGCGCGCCTGCCGCTGGCCGGCGTGCCGATCGCGGTGAAGGACAACATGTGCATCGACGGGCTGCCGGCGACGTGCTGCTCGCGCATGCTGGAAGGGTATGTCGCGCCGTACACCGCCACCGCCGTCGCCCGGCTGGAAGCGGCCGGCGCCATCGTCGTGGCGCAGACCAACATGGACGAGTTCGCCTTCGGCTCGTCGAACGAGACCAGTTGCTACGGCCCGGTGCGGAACCCGGTCGATCCTGCGCGCATCCCTGGCGGCTCCTCCGGCGGCAGCGCCGCGGTGGTCGCCGCCGGTTACGTCCCGGTCAGCCTGGGCAGCGACACCGGCGGCTCGATCCGCCAGCCGGCCGGTCTGTGCGGCTGCCTCGGCCTGAAGCCGACCTACGGCAGCGTCTCGCGCTACGGCCTGATCGCCTTCGGCTCGTCGCTCGACCAGATCGGCCCGTTCGCCGCGAACGCCGACGATGCCGCCGCCGTGCTGGCGGCGATGGCGGGGCAGGATCCGCTCGACAGCACCTCGGCGCCACGGGCGCTGACACCAGCCACCGGCGAGGCGCTGCGCGGCCTGCGCATCGGCCATGTCGCCGCCCACGCCGAAGGCCTGCAGCCGGCGGTGCGCGCCGCCTTGGAAGCGACCAAGGCCAAGGTCCAGGCGCTCGGCGCGACCCTGGTGCCGGTGACCTTGCCGCACGAGCAGTACGCCGTCGCCACCTACTACGTCATCGGCACCGGCGAGGCCTCGTCGAACCTCTCGCGCATGGACGGCATCCGCTTCGGCCACCACGCCGAGGCCGCCGACCTGCGCCAGGTCTACGGCAAGAGCCGCGCCGAGGGCTTCGGCGCCGAGGCCAAGCGCCGCATCATGCTCGGCACCTACGTCCTCAGCACCGGCTACTACGACGCCTACTACAAGAAGGCGCAGCAGGTGCGCCGCCTGATCTGCCGCGACTTCGAGCAGGCCTTCGCCACCTGCGACGCCATCCTCGGCCCGGTCAGCCCGACCACCGCGTTCAAGCTCGGCGAGAA